>DUDM01000024.1 GCA_012959275.1 Candidatus Poseidoniales archaeon | reverse complement strand
CGATGTCACCCTCGATACTGGTTTTTCAGGTAGTGCAGATATTTCATCTGCAGGCGGTGGATTATCCTACATAGTATGGACAAGAAAATTCACAAGTAGCGATGGCTATACAATGTCTGAAATTGCTTTCACCACTGTTGATGAAAAAGGTCAATCATCTATGATTCAAAACTTGAATATGACCCAACTCAAGCATAATGAGGGGGAATATTGGGGTTTGACAATTGCCACTGACGGACCTCTGGTAGTTATTGGAGGATATCATCGCGATATTGCCACTGGTGGAACATATCAAGATATGACAAACTTATTCTTGATTTCATCGAGTAGTCCTGCTGACCCGGATTCGTGGGTAATCACTAGAAATGTGCTCACAGATGTGGATACTGCTAAGCATATTTCGAACCCGCCCGCCATCGCAATTGGTGAAGAAAAAATACATATTCTCTACCAAGCAAAGAGAGATGATATCACTGGAATCCAAAGAATGGGGTTATTTTATTCGCATGGAAGACTCGGTGAATCTGCATGGAGTTTCCATCTTGCAGTAGGGGATGAAGCCAGTTCACAATCCTTGGTAGTGAAGCAAGTTGATGGTGAGGATGTACTAATCGCTACTTGGAAACAAGGTTTGGGTCTTGATGCTAAATTGGCTAATATTGTCAACGATGGCTCTTGGTCTATTGAAGAACCATACCTATTATCAGCATCAGGATTGAGTAATGTGATTCTAGTCGATCAAGGGGAAAAGGTACAAATCTTACTCGATATTGTAGATGTTTATGGAGATGCTATTTCATATGGAATTTTCACTGATTTTAAGGTAGGCTCCGGTGCTTCACTTTCCTCTACATTACTAGATGGACGCCTTGCTTTGGCCGGAATATCCAATGAAGGCTCACAAATAATAATCATTGACAATACCGGTGAATTTGACTTAGTGGTGCTGGCAGATACTGACCCTGACAACGATGGAATTGAAGAACCATCCCTTTGGGAACAACTGTTGAAGCCATTACCCGGAAATGATGCTATGAAACAGAAGGTTGCAATCGGTATTATTTCCGCTTTCGTCATCATGTTAGTAATGGTATCAATGGTCATCCGCAGAGCCAAGAGAAAGGTCATTACAGTATCAACAACGCCTGCTAAGAAATCAAAGTCTGAGTCTATTGAAATAATGCTCAGTGAAAGTGATTTGGAAGAAGATGTTGAACTGGAAGTATCCTTAGAATCGCCACTTGAAGTTGAGGAAGAATCAACGTTGCAGGATAGCCTTGAAGAGGCAGTGGAAGCAGACGAAGCGAGTGAAAGACTACGCAGAAGGATGCAACGTGTCAAGGAAGCAGAATATGCAGAGAAGGGACTCCCCTTACCTCCTGTTCTCTCAGGATTACCTTTACCTCCACCTCCTATGAGTATTGGAATGGAGGCAACAACTGACCTTGAAGGGGCATTGGATTCAAAAGATGTCCCACTTATCGATGGACTTGGAATAGCCCTACCTCCTCCTCCAGGGGCAATGGATGCACCTCATTTGCCCGTTCTTGGAGGACTCCCTCCTCCTCCTGGTGCTGCAAGTTTACCAACATTAGAAAGGCAAGCACATTGCGAAGATTGTGAAGCGTCTTTCACAGTCAAAGATTTAATGCGTAAGAGGGTAAAATGTCCTATTTGTAATAAATCAATAGAGATGTGAGGCTAAATCATGAAAGCAATCGTTCTGGCTGCTGGCAGAGGTTCTCGACTCGGAGGTCTAACTGATAGTCGATGTAAGGTCATGCTTCCGGTTGCGGGAAGGCCGATTATAGAATGGGTCTTGATGGAATTATTTGAAGCGGGAGTGAAGGAAGTAATAATCGTCCATGGATATGCTGGTTCTCGGATTTTGTCTTACTTGGGTAGTGGCAGATCCTTGGGGATGAAATTATCTTTTGTTAAACAAAAATCACCTCACGGAACTCTTGGGGCGGCGATGGACGCCTTGCGTGATTTACCGCTTGATGAGGATGTACTCCTATTGAATGGAGATAATATCGTTTCATCTTCTGCCATTGGCCGCTTAATTTTATCAGAAAAACCTAGTCTTCTTGTGTCAGAACATGACCATCCCGAAGAATTTGGAGTTGTAGCATTAAATGGAAATATGGTTGAGGCAATTCTTGAGAAACCATCTCCACATGAGGTAGTAGGTCGAGTAGTAAGTACTGGAGCACTGAAATTTCCGGTTATTTGGAGAGAGGAATTTGAAAGGACAGTTAATGCAGGCATGATTGGACTACCGGATGCATTAAGGAATCTGCTAGATAACGACGTTCCAATCGAATCTATCAGGACGGATACTTGGGTTGATGTCGACCATCCTTGGGACTTGATAAAAATGAATGCAATCCTTCTCAATAGGGTTCAACCTTCACTCTCCGAGGATGCAGATATTCACCCAACTGCAGTTATTACCGGCAGAGTTCATATTGGAGATGGTTGTATTATTCGACCTGGAACTGTTATCGAAGGCCCAGTTCATATTGGCAATAATTGTGATATTGGCCCAATGGCAGTGATTACTGGTTCAACAACAATCGCATCTGGTACAAGGATTGGTCCATTTTCCCGAATACGCTCAAGTTTTCTAATGGAGGATGTTCAGGTTGATTCAGGAACATGGTTACAACGCTCAGTGATAGGCCCAGCAAGTGTGCTTAGAAGCCATGTTCATGTTGATGTCGGGGAAACACACAAAACCGGTAAGGTTGGAGATATACATGTGAGAAGACTAGGTTTAGTAACCGGAGAGGCTTGCACGCTTGAACATGGAGTCGTTTCAGCACCCGGTACTATTTTGGGTTCAAGAGTTGTTGTTCAAAGAAGAGTTAGGATTTCTGGAGAACATGCAAGTGGCTCTGAAATCCAATCAGGAGGAATCTAAATGTGTGGAATTTTTGGCATCACTGGTAGAGATGGAGACACTATTCAAATTCTACTGAAGGGTTTAACCAAGGTGGAATATCGGGGCTATGATTCTTCAGGAATCTGTATTTCTACCCCAACAGGGCTATCATTAAAAAGAAAGGAGGGCATGCTCGATAACCTCAAACAAAACCTTTCAGGACTGCAAGAGGGTAGGAGTGGTATTGCACATACGCGGTGGGCAACCCATGGACCTCCAACTGAAATGAATGCTCACCCGCATTGTGACCCACAAAATCGGGTAGCAGTTGTCCACAATGGAATCATCGAGAATGAAGTCCAACTACGCCAAATCCTGATTGAATCTGGTCCGGAAGTTTGTTTTTCATCTGATACCGATAGCGAATTAGTGGCTCATGTCCTCGCCGAGGAGTTAGACGCCGAATGTGGAAATGAAGTTCCAACCGATGAGCAATTATTGGCGGCATGGAGGCGTACTCTTGACCGACTAGATGGAAGTTTCAGTCTTGGTGCCTTGGTTAATGGAAGAGATGATGTCATTCTATTTGCAAGGGTATTTTCCCCTCTAATCTTAGCCCTTAATGAAGCAGGATATCTGGCTAGCGATATCTCTTGCTTGGCCGGAATGGTTGACAAAATATCATACATAGAAGATGGTGACTGGGGCTTATTGCACCCCGGTAGGATTGAACTCTACGATAAGGACGGGGAGGCACAGATTCGAGAAATGAAAAAACTCCCATGGGCCGAAGAAGATTCAGAATTGGGTGGTTGGAGCACTTTCATGTTAAAGGAAATCAATGAGCAACCAGCAGTAATACGTGCTTGTTTGCATGGACGCCTTAGTCGCGATGCGGTACGAGGAGTGAAAATTTCATTCAAACCTGATTTAGTTCGAATCATCGCCTGTGGCACAGCATTTCATGCTGGCATGATGGCTCGACACTATATCGAAGAATTATCAGGAATCCCTTGTATCGTAGACCATGCTCATGAGTTCCGCTATGGTACACCCTCCGGCCCCAAAGCACTGGTTCTTGGAATAAGTCAATCTGGAGAAACTGCAGATACATTGGCAGGATTGATAGCTGCTCAAGAAAGAGGCTACCCGACTCTCTCTATTGTCAATGTTGAAACTTCAACTATCGCTCGTCAAAGTGATGCAATTCTTGGAATTAGGGCAGGACCAGAAATTGGTGTTGCTTCAACCAAAGCTTTCACAGGTCAAGTTTTAGGAGGTTTGTTAGTTGCTCTTCGCTTAGGCAGACTAGCAAATAAAGTTCATACTGAAGACCTCTCTAATCTGAATAATGCTGCTCGCAGATTACCAAATGCAATGGAGAGGTTGCTAGCATCAAATCAATTGGAACAGGGTCTGAAAAGAGCGCGTCGACTATTCAAAGGAAAAGAACATGCCTTTTATTTAGGAAGAAATTCATCATATCCTATTGCTCTAGAAGGGGCCTTGAAATTAAAGGAAATCTCCTATATTCATGCTGAAGGATATGCAGGTGGAGAATTAAAACACGGCCCATTAGCCCTGATTGAAGAGGGCACTCCAGTCGTCGTGGTATCTTCAGATGGAATTATTCAACAGAAATTATTCGGAAATGCTCGTGAAGTTGCCGCACGTGGAGCGCGTGTAATAATGATTGCAATTGAAGGAGACCAAGAGGCAGCTGCCCATGCTGATGTGGTCATCTATGTGCCCAAGACACACAAATTATTGCAACCTTTGATGCATAACGTAGTTTGTCAATTATTATCGTACCATGTTGCAAGAGACCGCGATTGTAATGTAGACAGGCCACGTAATTTGGCTAAGTCAGTAACCGTAGAGTGATTCTTTACAGAACCCGTCGCCTGAATAATCAGTCTCCGATTTTGAAGCGCTGTTGGTCTGGAACCCAATTTATATTTCTATATCCAAGAATATGGTTTGTGTGGCGCATTTTTACGACAGCCATTTTTCTGTTGATTTGGTCCCCATTCCTCTCCATAATAAGGTGCATAACACCATCTGAAAGATAGTCTTCAACTCCGTAGTCTCCAAATTGCTTATGGTCATCTCCCATCATTTCACAGATGAAGAAAGAGGTCAAGTGAAGTCGGCGAACTGCTTCAAACAACCTAAATATTTCATCTCTGGGATTTTCCATTTTTGTAAGGGCGAAGAAAGCACCAAGGCTGTCAAAAATCAAAGTCTCAAAACCAATGCTCTGGCGGTAATTTGCTAATTGTTTGATTAGTTGACCCATCCAATCTACTTTTCCAGACATTCCTTGTTCATCCAATTGAACTCTCAAATCTGCAAGATCGATAATAGCGATACGATTTCGAACACGAGGGTCATCTACGTTCATTCCCATTCCAGACATATGAGAGCGTAGGCTCTCTTTACCCTGCTCTAATGTGACGTAAATACCAGATGAATCTCCATGCAATACATCATTGTAGAGCATTGAGAATGCTAGACTGGACTTCATTGAACCGCTTGAACCTGCAACCAAACAGATGTGTCCTTTGGGGATTCCTCCCTGCATGTTTTCATCTAGTCCGATGACGTGTGTGGGGATTCGTCCTCTTTCGCTCATCTTTTCACCGTTCGGTGCATACCCCATCAGAACATAAATCCCACGCTATACCCTTTTGGTCTGATGGGAAAATAAATTGAGGTGGAACTGCTGCAAGATGCATGCAGGTATGGCTAGCATCGGCGTCCGAACGTCGGGCCCAACTTCTGAAGGAATTTGGGTTCCAAGTAAAAGCCGAAGCACTTCATGAACACCAAGAGATTAGAAAATGTGGATTCACAGTTTCTCAAATGGTGAAATCAATTTGCACTTCGAAAGTTGATTCAGCGATTAAGGAATGGCCTTCTACCTTTGATGGCATTGCTATCGTTGCAGATACCCTTGTTCAAGACCCTGATGATGCACATCTCGCCTTGGGCCAACCAGAGGATGAATATTCAGCAGTCGCGGTATTATCTCGCCTTTCAGGTAGAAGACATGCAGTTTGGTCAGCAACTGCCTTGATTTCAAAAACTATCATTGAAGGAGATGGTGAAGAACTTTTAATTTCTCCAGGGTGGTATGCAAAAATTTGGTTAGAACGTGCCCTTGTTGAAATTGAAGATTTAGGCGCTCACGCTTTGGATGACCTAGTTAGCAGTGGTTCTTGGAGGGGAAAAGCAGGTGGTTACGATATGGCTGGAGCAATTTCGGAATATTCTCAACTGGTTGATGGAAATGAAATGGTAGTCCTCGGCCTAGCCACGGGGGCAATTCAAACCCTTTACGAGATCACTGGAGTTAATCCGAGTGAATGATTGCTGATATCAATAGTTATTCCAGCCCCTGGTAATAGCAAAATCTTCTCTTCTTCATCCAACGTAAATGCTGGCAAAGCAAGGGAATCAGAAAGTTCTCTCAACATTCTTCGGCAGGCATTTTGATGAGCATCCATATGCACCAAATTACGTAAATCAACTATCAAAATATCGCCTTCTGAAAGTCTCTGTTCCATACCATCAATTGGAAGCCTATACTTTTCATCCGGAGTAATATAGCGAAGCCCACGAAGATTTTCCCCCACTTCAGTCCGTTTTCCCCAAGTAGATTCCGCTAAATCATGAAACTTATCACCATCAGGTGTTATCGCACCACGCCAAGTGATTGCAGTTTCTTTTACTTCTTGTTTTGGAATTGGGGCTTTACTTTCTGTGTCGACTGGCTTTACTTCTTTTTTCACCGGCTTGGTCTGAATATCAGGGTCTGGTAAGCCAAAGAATTGCCAAAGATTTGCCATCAGAAATCATTCCTGCTCAGAAATCAAGGTCATCGAGCAGATTGCCCAGCCCAGCATCCACGTTTGATTGCGTCGGTTGCGGTGTGGGTGCAGGTTGGTATTGTACTGGCTCTGGGGCTGAGGCGACCATGTTCTGGGACAACCATTGTTCACCATAATGCCCCCATTGTTCCATAGTCCAACCAGCAGGAAGACCTCCAGCAGGAAGTGGTGGTCCTGAAGTAACAGCAGTAGGCTCTGGTGTGAAAATTGGTTCAGGCTCTGGTATGGCAACTGGTGCTTCATACAATGGGGCGGGAGTATCTAAGACTGGCAGCATTTTTTCAGCAGTCGCTAATAATCCACCCGCTTCAGGTAAATTCCAATCTACGGGACCTACAGGTTCTGAATCATCTCTTCTTAGAAGAACGACAATCAATAAGGCAATGACTATCAAAACTAAACTACCGATGGCGATATTTGTACTACCTCCATCTCCACTAAGGAATCCACCAAGAAGGCCTTCTTCAGGTTGTGCTTCAACTAATACCTCGATGAAAACAACATCTCTTTCACCATCATCATCAACAACTGTCAAGGTTACTGTAAAGGTTCCAAGTCTGTTGAATTCTGGAGAATAATCTATGCCTTCGTGGTCGATATCATTCGATAAGTCACCATCTCCATTTCCATCAAGGCCATCATGGTCCCACAAGTAGCGCAAAGAAGGTAAGTCTGAGTTTGAATCAGAACTATTGGTTGCAGAAAAGTCTAGACTATCTCCTATTGTAATTATTAGTGATTCAGGGCCGCTTTGGTTGAGCACTGTAATTTCTGCAACCGGAGGCTTGTTTCGAACATCTATAATGGTACTTTGTGATACGAATGCACCGTCATCATCCATCACCCAAACAACGATTTCATGAAGGCCAGATTGATTCCAAGACATTTCAAGGTCTGAGCCTTCAATGTCGCAATCATCAGCAGCGCTGCCATTTCCATCGGTATTGACTTCGGGAAGAATATCCCAGCACCATATCCATGTTTCCATATCTGAAGGGGAGTCAGTACCTGTGGCATTTATCCAAGTCATTTGGTCTTCCCAAATTGGCAATATCTGTGCAAGTGGTTCCATTGAAGGAGCTACATTCTCAACCATGAATTCTAATTCTAGTTTCTCACTCTTCTCCCCGTCATCATCCCACACTTCGACCATCACGCTATGCAAACCGCTAGTTTGGAAACTAGTGGTGATGGATGATTCCCAACCATTCGTTGTTTGTGTGAGATTTTCATCGACATTTGCATCCAGCCACCAGTTGAAAATGAGGCTATTTAGGTCATTCAAAGAGTCATCTGCATCTCCTGTGAGGATAAGTATTTCATTTTCAAGAACATCATATGTGCCATCAAGAGTTGTCAATTCACCGCTTTCATTCCAGACACTGAGGTTTGCCAATGAAGGAGCACGGTTCAGAACACGAATAAGGATTTCAACACTTGTCGTATCATTATCATCATCAGTGGCGATGGCTTCGATAATAACCGAGCCTTCCATTGAAGGAGTAAAAGTACAGATATGAGCCGCTGCGCCTTCTTCACAGAGGGTTCCTGGCCAAGAAATGGAGACGTCAGCATTCGGTGTTATTGTGTCAATATCTCCATGATCGGTTGCATCTACGGTTATTTTCTCACCCACAAGAATACTTTCTGGAGCACTTAGATTGAGGTAAGGTGCACGATTTAGAACAGTGGCTGTTACTTGTGTATGGGCCTTATCATTTTCATCATCAATGACCCAGATATCAACGGGCCATTCGCCGTCATCGGACCAATTAAACTCCCAAATACAATCTTCTTCCCATGCATTCCATTCCGCACCATCTACTTCAGCCCTAAATTCACAGCGGAATGTACCACCATCTGGATCAAAACTGTTCGTCGCATCAAAGGTGACATTCTCGAAGGTGAACACATCATCTGCAATATCAGTCACGATGAATGGCAGCCTACCAATATAGAGGTCAAATTGACCTGCGTTATTACTTCTATTCGCATCTTCTGCAATTTCTTCATCTGGATCAACTTCAAAACTTATACTAACTGTTCCAATATCTTGGTCTAGGGGTACAGTCCAGTTTATGATAACTCTATTTTCTTGGTAAGGACCTAATTCTGGTACTACGGAACGGGAGGTCTGACCATCAGGAGTACTGATCTCCAATTCTGTTTCCGGACTTGTTAAAATCCCTAAGTTTTGAGCAGGTAAACTAAACTCAAGGAAATCTCCCGGCACAGCATTCCAACCTGTCGCCTCAGAAAGGTAAGTAGAATCTTCTCCGCGAGTGCGTGAAACGATAATGTGGTCGACTCTTGCAGCCAAATCTATTCCCACAACATTTGGATCAAGAATGACGGTTCGTACTCCAATGACTTTCTCTACGGGGTCCCAAATAATAATACCATGACTGCCAACATCGTCATTGCCAATCGACTCATCATCATTATTTCCTGAATTAATGTCAACTGAAGAATAACCACTTACATCGGTGTTAATATTCCAAATATTATCTTCAATTTCATATCTTGCTTGTAGGTTTGTATTAGCAGAAGGACCACTTATCCAAGTATAATTTCCCCATATTTTTTCATCAGCATCTGGAAGAACTGCAGGGAACTGCGGGTTAACATCGATGTAGGTATGGCGGTTTCCTGGATTGCTTGTTGCACTCACGCCGTTACTATTTGCTGGAAGATATTGCTTCAATTTCCAATCGATTTCTAAACCCAGTGGATCTTGGAAATTATACCATGCTTTTCCACGAGCAGCTGGGCAATACCAACTGAAGCCTGTATTCACTCCGCTGTCATTCCATTCATTGACTTTGTAGGATTGGCTACAACCACTGTAAGATATGGATTGCCCATTTTCACTGACCGCTCCTTCGTCACTTACTTGATAGGAGTTATTTTGATCTTCTTCTCTGTCTATATCATCAGGTTCAAAATAATCTGAAGTACCACTGCCATCAGTAGATTGGTGAGTTTCACCATACCAATTTTCGCCGAGATTTAGAGGGAAATCATATTTCTCAACTGGGGGGTCATAAGAATTGGCTATTGTTATGTCAGCAAGGTCTTGAGCCAACCATGCCCAATTGAAAGGTGCAAAGGTGACATCGATGGTGAAGGTGCTTGAAATGACAGCCAAATCAGAAACTCTAATGATATCAACGCCATCGTATTCGATATCCAGCCTTCCATTGGTACCTTCAAGAGTTGCGCCATTATTTCCTGAGGTATAATCCCCACTTGCCTTGATTTCGTAGACTAGTTGCTGCACTCCGTTGATTTCCATGAATGTGATATCATCTACTTCTTCTGTGGTATCACCGGTAAGAGTATTCACACTTGCAGAGGTATTGGTTTGGGAGAGCAGCCCTGCAACATCGAAATCAGTGTCAAAAATCCACTTATCGCCAATCATCCAAGATGGCACATCATTGGTGTTTTTCCCTTGATAACTAGTGAAAGCAGCAGTATCTCCAGCCCGTAGTTGATTTTCCAACATTGGTGAAAAAGGAGCCAGAATGAGCAATAGGAGGATAATACCACGTGTGCGCATCAGACTTGCGTAGAGTCGACAGTTGAAGAAGATGTGGATTCTCTGTCAAATGTCCAAACCATCCAATAAGTTAGCCAATGAAGTTGGTTGTTCGACTTCTTGTTGGACGACCTGTTTTTCTGGGAAAGCATATTCGGGAGGGGAATGGGAAGGATTTGATTGTAATAACTCTGGAGCCATCCCTCCGGAGATGGCGGTTTGGTCATCATCAACCCATTGTTGAATATCTTGTTTTGGACGGAAGCGACTAACGGTAAATGCGATTATTAACAAGCCAACAATGGCTGCAAGAATCTGTACTAAAATTGAAGCATCAGGTCCAACTACTTGGCTTGAAACGGCATCTAGTAATCCACCATCATCATCGACAACGAATATTGTCATTTCTTTAATTGCAGGATTCTTCTTATCTTCATCTGCAACTCTGAGGACGATATGATATTCACCTGCAGTCCTCCACCGTTTGTTAATTTTCATGCCCATCTCATCAACATCATTTCCAGCATCACCATCTCCATTGCTGTCGACATCAGCATCCAAATCCCACATGAAAACTAATCCTGGTAGGTCATTTTGGGAATCACTAGTTGCAGAGGCATCTAATTCGATTAATTGACTGGTCAGTATTTGCTCAGGTATCGAGACTCTAATTTTAGGAGCTTGATTTAGGACCGTGATATTGATTACTTGGTTGCTTCTTGCGCCATCATTATCCATGACATGAAGGACTACTGAATGAACTCCTTCATCCTGCCAACTCCATTCTAATTCTACTCCGATAATATCACAGTCATCATCAGCACCGCCAACTCCATCTTTGTCAATACCTGGGTCGAGGTCCCAACATGAAACAAGAGATTCTCTATCAGAGGAGGTATCATTTACCTCCGCATCTAATTTCAGTAATTGCCCTTCTGCAATTGGAAGTGGGTCTGAAAGTCTAGTTATTGTAGGAGCAACGTTCTGAACTTCCACCAATATTTTTGCCTCTGTAAATAGGCCATCATCATCGACAACTCTCAAGGTGATATTGTGCTCCCCGGATTGACTCCAAGATGTCTTCATCAAAGATCGTTGACCTGAAGTCGAAGATATGAAATCAGCATTATCAGTCAAGGACCAAGAATGTTCTAATGTTTCTAAATCATTCAAAGAATCATCTGCTTCTCCAACCAACCAGAATTCAGAATCCTCCATCACATGGTAAACTCCTTGCTGGTCAGTTTGCAATATTTCATCATCGGTCCAAATTCCGATTTCAAGGTCAAATGGGGCGATATTACTGTAAAATAAGTCGATGATTGTTTCATTGCTAGCGCCGTCATCATCTGTTGCTACTGCAGTGTACCGGCGTAATCCTTCTTCATCCCATGTTACAGTACATTGGTGGGTATACCAGCCTTCTTCACATTGTGCATCAGGCCAATGAATATCTACAACTCCGGGCCATGGGTCTTCAGAATCACTATCATTGGCAACTGCCAATAATGAGATTGTTCCAAACGATGATGCAGTTGTTCTACTGGCAATAATTTTTACTTGAGGTGGACGATTAATAATGGACGCAGTATCTTCTAATTGAGAAAAATCACGTTCTTCATCAACTACGGTTATCAGAACAGAATAGTCTCCATCATCAATCCAAGTCCAATTGAGGATACAATCAGAAGTCCATACCTCACTCCATACATTTTTCTGTTTCACACCATCGTCATATTCGATGTAGAATGAGCACCATACTTGTCCTCCATCGGCATCGAAACTAGCACTTGCATCTATCAATAAATTATCCTGAGTCAAGACGGCCGAATGATTTCTCAAAACTACTTCTGGGGTTCTACCGATGAAGATGATTAGACTGGCATCATCATTTCCTGAATCCGCATCATTTGAGTTGAGTGCACCCGGAATAACCTTCCAAGAAACAGTTGAGTTACCAATATCTGCGGATTCTGGAACAGTCCAGAAAATTTCAACAGTTGTTTGTTCCAAGGAAGACAGAGATGGTATTAGATGGGACAGTACATTACCTGAAGGGTCGGTTGTTTCGACAGTCGCTGCAGCACTACTTGTAATTCCTCTATTCATTATTGGTAATTCCATTCTTAGAATATCACTAGGGATGACATTCCACCCAGTCAAGTCATTCAATTCGGTAACACTTCCCGAGCGATTTCTTTCGATTAGGGCGCGGTCAGCAACAGCCATCAAATCAAGAGCCACTACATTTTCATCTAGAGTCAAAGTACTATCTCCAATTATCCCAGCAGATGAAATCCAAGCAATAATGCCATGACTTGAATGGTCGGTTGAAGTCCAAGATGCATCCAAGGCATTGCCGCTATCAATAATCAGATGTGCAGAACCATTTCCATCAATTGGAACCGTACTCGAAAAACCAGTCCGCTCATGGCGGAACTCCATATTTTGACCGGCAAATGAGGTAGAGGTATTTGCCCATACGCTCATATTTGTATCCAGAGAAAATAATGGGAATTCCAAATCAACTTGGATTCCTTCATTTCTAATTCCAGGGTTTGAATATGCATCAACTCCGGTTGAAGCAACAGGTGAATAAGTCCTAATGCGAAAATCCAAAGTCAGACCTTCACTTTCCTCATGCAGCCAAGCATGGTTGCGAATATCAGGACACCACCAGCGGTAAGAAGCCTCAGCCCCAGCATCATCCCAACCAGTCACCTCAAAGGAATTCGAGCAACCTCCGTATGTTATTGTCTGTCCCCTATCATTGATTGGGGCTCCGATTTGTGTTACGCCGAAGTAGGATTGTTCAGAACCTGATTCATCAGCAGGCAAAGGAGAAATATAATCCGAAGAGCCAGTCCATGTTGTTTCTTGAGAATAATTATCAAACCAACGTTCGCCTAAACGCATAGGAAAATCATAGACTTCTTTTGGTGGGGCATAGGTATTATGCAGGACAATATCAGCAACATCAATATTGATAAAACCAAGGGCTTTGAATTGAATCTGTAGCGCCAAATCGCTTTTTATGGTGGCTAAATCACTCACTCTTGTGAATTCTGTAAATTCATAATCAATGAATAAATCACCGCTATAACCATCAAGGTCCACTCCATTTTTGTCAAATTCAGCAGTCATCCTAGTTTTGTAAACTAGAGTTGACTGATTCTCAATTTGCATTGTTAGGATTTCAAGGACCACCATTTCAGCATCGCCTTGAATCTCACCAACTGATGCTGAAACACCGTTTTCCCTGATTAGTGTTTCAGCATCGAATAGACCTGAATATAGCCATTTATCTCCAACCCTCCAAGTTGGAACTTCGCTAAATCCGGAATTACTATTGGTAGAGGATGATTTAGACACTAATTCAAGTTCTTGAATTGGCACAATGCCAAGCAGCAGCAGGGCGACTAACAGCAATGGCGCCCTCTTCATCAATATGAGCAGAATACTGCTTCTTCATGAAGGCCACCCCTACAAGGGGTGGATATCTGCAACAAAGTTCAGAGTAGGTCAGCCAACTCATCCTTGATGATTTGTACAGCCTCAAGAATCTCATCTTTGTGGCGAGCACCTGTAATCACCATTTTACCACTGCCGAAAATCAGACAGACAACCTTAGGGAAGTCGAGGCGGTAGATTAGTCCTGGAAATTGCTCTGGTTCGTACTCAACTTTGTCGAATGGTAGGTGGAAGGTTAGGTTGTTCAGGTTCAACTTACGAGGTAGTCCAGCCAATGGAGTTCCTTGCTTCATTTCAAGAGTGTCTCTCTTGGCTGTTCCGTCGTAGTCTTCTGGGTAGTGGAGAGCATAGGTTGCTACCATGTTTTGAACTTCGATTTCGACGTCCTTCAAATCCCAAGTTTCGATACCAGCTTTACGTAGATCTGCAATCATGCGCTCAATTCCAGTGTGGATATTGTCTTCGTTCTTACCGCCGGTGCAAACTGCACGGCCACTGCGGAACATTAGAATTGCTAACTTTGGGTCGGTGACTCTGTAAACTACTCCAGGGAATTGTTCAGGCTCATATTCACAATTCAATTGAATTGCGATATCGGGGAGGTCTAGTTCCTCCGCGACACGGGTCGATGCAACTACATTTACTACAGTTAGGCGTTCTTCATCCTCGGTCATGCTTTATAGCCGCCTTATAACCCCTATTTAAACAAAAGGCCGTCATCACTCACTATGAATCTGCCACACCGGGGGTCCAGAATGGAGCACCTTGGTCAGAATCTAGCCTGACTCCAATTGCATTTAGCGAAGTTTTGAATGAATAACCGCCAGCTAATTCAATTGCTTCACCAGTTTCTTTCGGATTTCGAGTCAAAGCAATCATACAACCACCCCCACCGGCGCCGGTTAATTTTACTCCAAGGCTTGAATGTGCAGCAGCTCTCACCAAGTTCTCTAGTTCTGGTGAAGAGACACCCAAATTTCTCAGTAGAAGATGATTTTCGGTCATGCACCTTCCCACCTTTTCCATGTCGCCTTTAATGAGGGCAGAAACGCCTCTACGAGTGATGGCGCCGATAGTTTCGATGACTTGCATCTTCTGAGGTTCGGCCTCGATTAAATCGGCCACTTGTGAAACTAATTCCGAGGTTGATGAATAACATCCGGTATTACCAATGACCAACCACACATCATCGGTTGGAATTACAATTTCATGAATCTCCCAATTCCTAATACCTTCTGGAGTTTCTAAAGAGCGACTATATTTCCAATCTAAGCCGGCTTTGACATCATTTGATAATAAAATGCAACCACCATGAGATACAGTGCTGCTGTCGATTGGACTAGCACGACCTTGCTGAGCCTCTGCTTCAATGGCATGGCCCATTATAGCACACTCATCCTCATCAACAGAAGATTGCCCAAGCAAACGCTTGCCACCATTTCTCTCAAATCCAGGGTCTTTTCCTTTTGTTGGTCTCGGATAAGGATTAGTTTTAGTTTCAGAAGAAAATCCTTCACACCAACCATTCTCATCTACTCGCCGACCACGAGCGGCTCGTAGTGCAGCAGTGAATGCTACGGATAGAGCAGCCGAGGAACCTAATCCTGCAGAACTTGGGATTTTGCTATTTATTTTGATACTCAACGATGGAGTTTCTTCAGAGAGGTGCCAAATTCTCGCTCTCAATCCCTCTAAGTGAGGATGTTTTTCGGGCAGAAATTTCATTCCATCTAATTTCCAAACATCGCCAGGTTTTCCAGTTGGTTGAATTTCAATCTGAACTCTTTGGTCGATGGCGATTGCCACTGCAGGTTGGCCATAAACAACAGCATGCTCCCCGAAAAGGATACACTTTCCCGGTGCGCTTGCCACCACCATGCAGCGAGGTCGAGATACTTACACATCATCCTTCTTATTGCAGTCATGTGATAACCGTTGCATTGAAGGAGCGACTACATCTCACCACTTTGAGGCCAAGGCATGGAGCACCCAATGAATCTGACTTACCTCGGCATTCCAGGATGGTTTGTTCTCTCGGTATTGTGGGCATCTGGAGGCTTCTTCTTTTGGAAGCAAACATCCCATGCAGTCAAATTAATCAGTCTTGGAAGGCCTGAAAATAGAAAGGAGAGTATGAAAGAAAGATTCTTCGAGATTATCAAGGTCTGGCTTGGACAGAAAAAGGTTCTCGAAGACAGAGTCATCGGCATTATGCATGTCATGATATTCTGGGGATTCCTAATGATTGGCTCAGATGTTTTTGATTTATCTACAGGAGGACGCTTTGAGGCAGTTTTGGTTTGGATGAGCCCAATCATTGCAGATTTGTGGAATGGGATGGTTGAACTTGGTTATGTATCAGCAATGCTAGGTGCTAGCGCCGCCCTTTTCCGCAGAGTAGTAATCAAGCCTGAGAAGTTGAAGCATGAATCACAATTTGAGGGTAATGCTATACTTGCTACTATCCTAACAATTTGTGCAACTGCATTTATTGTTGAGGCTGGAGAGAATCCATCTTCAGTTTGGGAGCCAATTGGTTACATGGTATCAGGTTGGATCGCAGATTTCGCATACAACGACATCCTCGTCATCTATTCCTATTGGCTGCATATGGCTTGTTTAGCTGGATTCCTTATTGCAATTCCAGCCTCTAAACACATGCACCTTGTGATGGCATTTCCAAATGTCCTATTCCATGACCGAGAAGGCATGGCTGTGATGAAGCCTATGGCAACTACAGAAGATGGAAAGGCCGTCTTGATTGAGGAACTTGATATCGAGAATTTCGGGGCCATAAATTATACTGATTTTAGTTGGAGACAACTCATCGATGGATGGGCTTGTACCCATTGCGCTCGCTGCCAAGATGTCTGCCCAGCATATCTTTCGGGTAAGGAACTCAATCCGATGACAATAGTCACTGATGTGCGAGACTATGCCAACGAGCATGCACCAATTCTACTATCTGGGGAATTACCAGAAGAAAACATGGTTGCCCGTTTCAAACCAGAGGCGATTTGGGCTTGTACGACTTGCCATGCCTGTGTTGATGTGTGCCCAGTGTATATCGAACATGTTCCAAAGTTAACCGATGCACGTCGTCACCTAATGATGGAAGCAATGGAATATCCAGAGGAATTGGAAGTCGCATTAGGCAATCTAGAAGTCAACTCCAACCCCTATGGATTCGGCCCACACGAGCGTGCTGACTGGGCAAGTGACCTTGATGTGAAAATAGCAGAACCTGCCGAATACATCTACTTCACAGGCTGTGCAGCATCATTTGATGAACGTAATAAGAAGGTTGCAAGAGCAACAATCCAAACTCTACAAAGGGCCGGCTTAGATGTAGGAATATTGGGAATGGAGGAGGGCTGTTCAGGAGACCCAGCCCGCCGTGCCGGCAATGATTTCCTCTTTCAAATGCTAGCAGAAACCAACCTTGCAACCTTCCAAGAATTAGGTGTCAAGAAGATTATTGCCTCATGCCCACATTGTTTCCATACTCTTGGTAAGGAATACAAAGCCTACGGCGGAGATGAACTCGAAGTCATCCATCATTCCCAAATAATATCACAATTGCAAGGAGAGGGAAAAATCCCAGTCGGCGAATTAGAAGGCAAGAAGGTTACATTCCACGACCCTTGTTATCTCGGTAGAATAGGTGGCGAAACCGAAGCCCCTCGTTCAGCAATCGGGGGAGTTGATGTCGAGGCCGAGCGCCATGGCCGAGAGTCATTCTGCTGCGGAGCCGGAGGTGCTCAGATGTGGATGGAAGAAGATGCAGACAAGCGGGTAAATGAAATTCGCGCCAAGGAATTGGCAGATACAGGAGCAGACGTGGTAGCAGTAGGTTGTCCATTCTGTAGTACCATGGTCAGCGATGGACTCAAGTCAACAGGCAATGAGATGGAAGTTCTGGATGTTGCTGAAATCGTCTGGCAGACAATCAAAGCCAATGACGCTAAGATTCAGTCTCTGAAGGAACCAAAGGAAGAGGAGTAACATCCCATTTGAATGAATAAAGGACCATCATGAAAGCAGCAAACAGTATCCATTCGAATGCAGCAGAAAAGAGCATTTCTGTGCGCGCTAAATCGAGATCTAGGGTTTTGTGAATATCAGGAGATTTGTACATTCCAAGTCGGAATGCTGTTGTCATTGAAACTAGGCTGATGGCTGTCAAAGGGATAGCAATTTTTCTGATTTTAACGCCTCGTTCATCCATTCCTAATTTCTTTGAAGAAATATCCATGAAAATTCCCCAAGTTAGGCCTCCAATGAATACCAATAATGCGGCCGCAATATGCCCTTCCTGATATAGGGTCCAGCGTAGAGAGGCTACCCCAATAGCGCCAACTCCACAGGTAATTCCAGCGTATAGAGAGGCATTTGTTGACCAATGAATTTCTTGGCTTTGTAATTTCATCATTTGCCACATTCTCCATGAAAGTAAGATGTTGACAATTCCTGCAGATACAAGGCCTATTTTGAATGGCCAGGCTTCTGGTCCAGCGTGGTCGGTTTCGGAAATGAATGGTAGCCAAACTCTTGCATGGCCTGTTGCATGATGCAAGATAAATGAAAGTGAAAAGCCGATAATTGGTAGGATGAGGGCGAGGCGCCAAAGGTGATTGACCTTCATCTCCATGTTAGGCGCAGCGGCCATTGCTACATGAAAGGTTGAGTGTGGAAATGCACACCGATGGCAGCATGACTCGGCAAAACGCTCAATGCTTGATGCGGCTTGTGGCAACTATGCTCCCCACCGTCTGGGTCGTTGACTCCAACTGTTTCATCCATCTTGGCAGCCATGGTGATGATAAAGCCATCAAGGATATTTCTGCAGCCTGCAAACAAATGGGAGCCGCCTTACATGTTACTCCCGGTGTTCACAAAGAAGTAGCAACTGTTCGTATGAAAAAATGGAATAACAAACCTCGATTACTCGATGTCATAGCGGAAATCCTGACAACCACTCCAGTTTCAGATGATCAAATTCGTGGCCTTGCGCAACGTATTGGAGAACGAGCCAGCCCCCAAGATGTTGACCTTTCACTGATGGTCTTAGCAAGTCGTTTAGCCGGCCAAGGTGAGGATGTTGTTCTGGTTTCTGATGATTATAAAATGACTACAACAGGTGAGAGAGTACATCTCCCATTTCGAACCTGTCCACCATCAACCTTTTTTCAGCGCCTATCTGAACTTGGCCCAAAAGCGGCACGTCCGCGCTTGCGAGGATTATCGCGTAAAGTCAGGGCTGAGGAGATGCGTTATGCGATTTCTCGGGCCGGCCAATACGATATCCAATCCAAATTGACTTGGATGATTGATAGTTTATTGCAGAGCAAGCCTGCCCCAAGTGCTGCTAAAACAGACGCTACTGATGATACCGCCTTGGTTATCGCTTTACAGCGTCATTTAGCAGGAGAGACAGTGAAGAAATCCCGCTTGAAGGCTCTGGCACACTTGCCGGATATTTGTGCTCCAGTATCTGCACTTTTACAGACTAATAGAGATGAATTATCATCGGCTTTGAATGAGGCCCAGATTAAGATGGGAATGGGGCTTGCTCCTGTAAATGCCCAGTTGTCATCAATTGCTCATCGCGCGGTTGCTCCGACCTTCAGTAGAGTTGAAACTGCCCTTGGTTTGATGGCTAAGGAAGATGGGAATCATGCCCGAGCCCGCGAGCACTTAATCCGTGGATTACACCATGCGACCCTCGTCGATGATGATGATGCAGAGATGAATGCGATGTTTCATCTTGGGTTGGTTGAATTGGTTTCGGGTGATACCCAAAAGTCTGCTGAATTATTTGAGGCCTCTTCCGTAGAAGCCTCGAGAATCAAATCAAAGCAAGTGCAGATGGTTCTTGCTTCAGCAATCGCTCGGCAGTTGAATGGTGATGATGAAGCGGCTGCAAATCATGTTGCGCATTGTCAGACATTGGTTGAAGGCAATGAATCCGTTGCGGCAATTGAACTTGAAAACCTTGGCAATTCTCTGTTGGCAGTTGGGCGTCCAGTGTTGGCCTTGGAAGTATTTGATGAGGCACTTGAATGCGCTACCGAATCTACTGACACCGATGTAGCGATGCGTTTGACAGAGAGTATTGCACGATGTGATGCGGCAATAACAGGTGATGATGCTGCTCAACTTAAACGGATGCGAAGCCTATTGGACAAGGTCAACAATATAGGTGGGCAGGCAGCGATAAGTTTCGCCGCTGAAGTTTCTGCAATTGAAGAACGACGCTCTTGGCAAGAAGAGCCCTTAGCAGATGTATGGTCGGATTGGCAAGATTCTTCAGCCTTGATTCCAGATGCCACGATGGAGGTATTACGAGGTGTGAAACAGGATGATTCCCTACTCTTGATTTGCTATAATTCTGAAATTGGCAATATTGGAATTTGGCTTCCCGATTCAGATATCGAAGCCATTGATGCTTCTCGCCATACCGTAAGTATCAATACGAGAATAAAGGTTGCACATCCACCTGATTCATTGAAGCGTGAACATCGTATTCGTGGTATTGTAGCCCTTGAAGATGAGGGAGCGATATCTCTGCAAGTGTTTGAGGCGCGGGATTGAAGTCGGATTCACTCCCCGCATGGCTTGATGGCACTGCGCTTGCATGATACCCGACGCCGTGAAAAGGTGGTTTTCTCCACCATCGAGCCCGGCAAGGTCAAGATGTATGTTTGTGGAGTAACAGTCTATGATTTCTGTCATTTAGGTCATGCCCGTTGCTATATTGCCTTTGACCTCATCCATCGCTGGTTGGAATATTCTGGCTATGATGTTCTCTACATTCAGAACTTCACTGATATAGATGACAAGATAATCAAGCGTTCAAATGAAAGCGGAATCGACTGGAAGAAGATAGTCGATGATAATATCGAAGCCTATTATGAGGATATGGACCTGCTCAATATCTTGCGGGCTGATGAATATCCTCGTTGCACAGAATATGTTGAAGAAATGATTTCAATAACTGAATCTCTAATCGACAAAGAGCATGCATATGTTGCAAAAGATGGAGTCTACTTTTCGATTGCATCAGCCCCTGAAAAGTATGGAATGTTAACGGGACAAAATATCGATGGGGTATTGGGTGGTGCAGGAGGTAGAGTTTCAGAATCAGGCAAGCGGGATCACAAGGATTTCGCCCTTTGGAAATCGGCAAAACCGGGCGAGCCAACTTGGCCAAGTCCTTGGGGAGACGGTAGACCCGGTTGGCACATTGAATGTACTGCAATGAGCATGGACCACCTTGGCGAACAATTCGATATACACGGCGGTGGCCAAGATTTGTTATTCCCTCATCATGAAGCGGAGATATTCCAAGGAGAATGCCATACTGGCTGTAAGCCAGTGGTAAATCATTGGTTGCACAATGGCTTTGTCAACATGGACGGTGAGAAGATGTCGAAGAGCCTTGGAAACTTTTGGACCATACGCGATATCTGTGAGAAAATCGACCCGCTGGTTTTACGTTTTGCTTTGATTAATGCCCATTACCGCTCCCCTATCGACATGAATGAACAATTACTCCATGACGCAGGCCGAAACCATTCAAGGATATTGACTGTCTACAAACAAGCACTGGAAAACCAATGTGAAAATCCGCTTCCACTACCAAAGGGAGATGTGGCTTCTGGTGTTCCACTAATCAAGTCACTTGGTCTGATGGAAAAGATGGCAGAGGCTCTTGCCAAGGCCATGGATGACGACTTCAATTCAAGAGAAGCAGTTGCTAAAGTATTGGGTGGGGTTAGGGAAATTGGAAAGTTATTGGATTCAGATTTAGAAGTAAAAGACAAGTCTTCATTTGCAAACTTCGCTGTAGAATGGATGGAGGAATATGCTGGCCTAGTGCTTGGTATACTGCCTTCAAGAGATGAAATCATGACAGAAAAGGTGGACCCAAAAAGAGATGAAATCCGCTCCGAAGTCGAAGATTTACTCAAGCAGAGAACTGAGGCTCGTGCCAACAAGGATTGGCCAGCAGCAGACGCCATTAGAGACAAATTAGTTGCATTGGGAGTTACAGTTGTTGATACTGCTGATGGGCCAGTTTGGGAATTATGATTCCCACAAATAACTAAAGTTAGCACCCTCCAGCCCCTTCCATGAAGAATTGCCGAAAGTCTATTTTCCTGATTTTGCTCTTGGGTATTAGCCTAATGCCCATTTCGGTGAATGCCGAAGAATCTGGCCGCTATGCCACTGATGTTTCAGCCTCTCCCTATGAAGTTGGCACGGGTGGAACTGTTGAAATTGAGGCCTTGGTAACTGGCACTCAATCCTTAGATGATGATGAAACTACTCGCTACAATATTTGGGCTGAATCGAGCACTGAGGAGACCTATACCATCGCTCAAAATCAAGATGAAATTGAGGGGATGATAACTTATTCTTGGTTGGTTCCAGAATCTATTCCAACTGGTTATTATTCAATTTGTGTTGAAGAATCCGATAGTGGTGCGATGAGCCAATTTTCAGTTTATTGTGATACTATCAGTATTATTCGCTACCATATCGAGATGGAAGTCAATAATGAAATTCTCCTTCCCGGTGAAACAATTAGAGTTTGGACCACAGTCAGTAGCCCAATAACTGGGAGCCCAGAATCTCCAGAAACTGCCGGTTGGAAAATGACATACACTACTCAAGGAGAAAATTCATGGGATGCTGACTCTCAGGTAAAGAGTGGAATTCTAACCCCGTCCTCAGCCAATGAATTCGCCGTTTTAATGCCGTCCAATCTGCATTCAGATTATGACCTTGACATCACATTTTATGCAAATGATTCTTCTGGTACGCAACTTTCAGAGGTTTCAATTAATGTACCAGTAGGACAATTGGAAACATCAATATCTCAACCATCGTATGGACAAGTAATTCCATTAGGCTCGGATTTCGTCTTCCAACTTAACTGTAAAAGAACTGAAAATGGAGGTTGGGGCGCCTGGATGCCCGAGAAAAACCTAGCATTGACAGTAAAATTAGAGCAAGGAAATATCAAAGCCCCAGTTTCTATTTCATCTACTCTTTCAGGCCAGCCAAATAGTATCATTAGCGATAGTGATGGAATCGTTTCATTACTCATAGCAGCCGATAATTCAGTATTGGAAATTGGCTCTGCTGAACTTGTAGTTTATTGGGCAGACCCATATTCTAGTGAAGAGGTCAATACAAGTATCATGGTTCATCTTAGTGCTGATAATTCTGAATCTCTCATTGGAGTAGGGCTTCAAGTTGTTATCGATGGGCCTCTAACCAGTAGCGCACCAGGTGAAGAAATTATTTTGACAGTAAATACACTTGATATGGCTGGCAATCCACTGGCAGGGATATGGGTACATCATCTCACTTCAAGGTCTACAACTACTAGCGAGGATGACCGAAGTAAATGGACTATGCAACAAAGCGATAGCCAAGGTAAATTGACTGTGTTAGTGTCTATTCCATTAGACTTGAATCCGGGGTCCGGTTCTATTCTACTATATGCAATAGCAAAGAATGCTACAGGAGTTTCAGATTCAGATTACCATCAAATCAGATTGATTGAGCCAAAAGTCACTCTCAACCCAAGCACCGTGAATTGGTTGCCTGGCGATGAAGTTGAGATGAGAATTAACGTTGATGATATGTCAGGACAAGTTGCAGTATTTTGGAGTGTTGCAGAGTTGGGGATTGAAGGAACGTTGACATTTGCAGCAAATTCTCAAGGTAGTTTTTCTTTTCAAGTACCAGATAGAAGCTCTTTTTCCTATCTCCAAATTTCGGTAGTTGCGATTGATGATAATGGAGATACTGATAGTGATTATCATTCCTTGTATAGATTAGATGGCTTCAGTTTGATGATTTCCCCACCAAATGAAGTTATTATCGCTGGTGAGAAAATCACCTTCCCTTATGTAATAACAGCTATGGATTCAACTGTTCCAGTTGAATACCCAGTTCAGTGGACTGTAATGGTTTCAGGAGTTGCTGATTCTGCCATGACAGGCCTTGTTAACAGCGCAAGTGGTTCGATAGAATATACATTACCAAGTAATCTTGAAAGTGGTTCATATTTATTCACATTTATCTTTGAAGGGCAATCAACTCATCTTGTTATCGATGTTCGCTCGAATGATGATGCATCAGGAGTTGGTGGGACATTTAGTGCGGTTGGAGATTCTCTTGATTCAGCATCTGGATGGGTTTCCACTTTGGCATTGATTATGGTATTTGTTTGTCTAGGCTTACTTCTCAAGGGCGGCAGGAAGAAAGAGGAGGAATGGAGTGGAAGTGGATTTAATGACCCCCTTCCAGTTGCCCCCCCTACTCAACCAGTAGCAGCAGCTCCTGCTCCATTGCTTGCGCCAAATCCAGCAGATCATTATCCACCACCTGCGGCAAATCCAGCAGATAATTGGACACCTGCGGTAATTCCAGCAGCGCATCCACCACCTGCAGCGATGCCAGCGTATGACCCAACTTCTCCAACTGGTTATTCACACCCACCGCCTCAGCAGTAATTATTATCAGTCTCGATATGGGTCGTCTAATAGCCACATTCCAGCTCTCCAAAGCATCAATAAGACTATGATTGAAACTGCTGCACCATACATTCCGGTGCCAATCATCCACTCATTTCCAGCCTGTGCTTCTTCTCGTGACCACTTGAATACAGAAATGAATAGAACCATCAAGACTGCTGCTGCACATATACCTGCAACCTGAAGCCTTTCTCTACGCAACCACATTCCAACTGAACTCATCAGGGCAAGATAGGCAGGATAAAGCAATACCAAGGCAAGAATAAGGCCAACCCAGCCTCCTTGAGAAGCATCCATTGCCAATAGATTTGACACAGAAACAACCGCTGTTTCACCATCAGAATTAGTGCTGCGGAATAAATCTGCGACTATCAGAAATGATGTGGCAGAAACTGCTGAAATAAATGCGCCGATGAATACCATCCTTGTAGTCGGCGAGGGCGCATCGACATTGGGCATCGGTGCCATGAAGCAGCCTTGGAGGATAGATGCTTTCAGGCTTTAGGAGGCCCACCTTCAAGAGGGGGCATCTCAGGAACTTGCTCTAAAAGGATATCTTCTGGTGGATTATCCCATGGATTATCCTTGTCTTTTGAGGAATTAGTGGCTGTAAAGACAATAGTTAGAATGAATAAAAGGATTGCAACACCACCAATGGCCAGAGATGAATTTGAGAGCCCACCTGACTTTGCACTTTCAGTTGCAGTTTGGTCTTCATTATCTTCCTTACATGCCCCAGAATCACACTTCCATGTATTGTCGCCTAGACAAACACAATAGCGGCAATCGGCATTATCAGGAGGTTTTGTTTCACCAGCATTGCATGTGCCGCCTTCTATGATAGAATCATCTTTTCCTGGGTCAGAGACAACAGGCTCTTCTTCATCAGTTGTAAATGAATCTACAATTTTAATTTCGGTCAAAGTGACATCCTTCAGGGGTTTGCCCATATTATTGGTTTCAACTGATTGGATTGCAGTGATTAATTCACTTCCCGCTACAACTTTCCCAAAAACAGTATGAACGCCATCAAGGTGTGGAGAACTTACTTCTGTAATGAAGAATTGACTTCCTCCCGTATTGGGGTTCTGAGTTTTTGCCATTGAGATGACGAATGGCAGATGATTCAAACCATTATCGGCCTCATCGGGAATGGTCCAGTCTTCTTTTGCACAGCGCTCTTCAGTGCTTTCTTCACCTTTGCAATAGCCGTACCAGTTTGCTGCATGCCCCCCAGTTCCTGAAAAATCAGTAAAATCTCCTCCTTGCATCATGAAATCATCTATGACACGATGGAAGATAGTTCCATCATAGGTCCCATTTTCAATATGAGAAACGAAGTTATCAACATGAATTGGAGCCTTATCAGGGTACAACTCCAAGTGTATTTCACTGGATTTTTCTGTTCCATCATTATCGGTCCAATCAAGGGTCATTTCAACGAGGATTTCAGAAGCAGGAGCCTTTCCATCAAAGGTAGTTCCAGGTTGCCAATCCAAATTAATTGCTCTATTTCCATTATCATCCATCGCCACAGAGTAGTAATCATCGTAGATTTGAGAGAACGAAATCTGCTGATTGGCTGAGAATGAATTATTCAGGATATTGAAGTAGCGGTCATCTCCCCATGTGAATATTCCATCTAATGGAATTGAATGCATGACACTGTAAGAGCCGGTTGTCCACATCTCATCAAAATCACTTCGGCTGTCAAAACTACTGCCAAAGTAATCATACATCTCATCACGGTCAAAGCGCATTGCCATTTCCAAATCTTCTACGATTTTCTCCCAAGTTTGGGAACCGTCATCAATTCCAAGATATGTTACATCGAGTGCCTTGTCGAATTCCCCATCAATTTGCACAACTTCTAGGTCATCTCCTTTCATCGCTTGCATCAAGTCGAGGTCGCCGAATTGAGCCAATCCGCCGACGATGGTCAAGCGCACATCTGGGTCTACTGCGTCGATGAGGTTTCGGTAAGGGTCTTCATCAAAGGAATCGATGATAGCAAAGTCTGCTGCTAATCCAGGTTTGATTTTTCCAACTTTGTCTTGCCATTTCATTTGATAGGCAGGATTGGCAGTAACCATTTGTACCAATTCGTAATCATTGAAGGTATTGCCGAGAATTTGTTTATTCCACAAGTCTGCAGTCTTCAATTCATGCAATGGTGATTTAGTACCCGATGGTGACCAATCAGGAGCCAGTGAAATTACCACTCCTGCTTCTTTTGCTGCTTTAACATCGGTAGTATCTCCATAAAGCAGCAGATTGGAAGTTGGCGACCAAACTAGGCTAGCACCAACTGCAGCCATTTTCTCAAATTCCACGCTTGTCAAGGCTGTACCGTGAATGATTATCAGTTCACCAACTACCAAGTCATTATTCTCGATGATATCAAACTCATCAAGGCTTGACTGGTCAACGCCCTCTGCTAAATGTAGGAACCATGCATCTAATTCACCAGATTCATTACCTCGCTTGACGTGGTTACCAGAGTAATCGGTGTCAAGTTGAAGAATCTTCTTGTGGACTTCATCACGACCCCAGTTGTCGTGCTCAATATTCCGAGTCAAAATCTTATCGTAGGAATTGGCTGCGTAATTATGGCCGTCTCCCTGAATTGCGGTAGTTCCACCAACGATTTCTTTCATTTCTACATATTTCATCGCTTGACTTTCCATATTCCAATACGGTTGTGATTGAATGGCAATTTTGACTTTGGAAACTTCACTGCCGTAATCTTGGTGTTTGGTCCATTGATAGCGGTTTTGATAGCCACCCCATTCATTTTGACTTGAACTTGAAAGATGAGTTTCCAAAGCCCATAGTGGAGCCACATTGTAGGTCAGATGTTGATGCATGTCGATGAGTCCAGGATAAATTGTTGCACCAGTGTGGTGAACTGGAACACCTTCGGTTGTAACTCCAAGTGGTGGTTCTTCACCGGTATTCCAAACCGCCTCAATTTCCCCATCGGTCACTTTGATTGAACCATTTGGAAGAACAGATGTGTAGTCTTCCATAGTGACAACTCTGCCTGTCAAGATGTAGGAGCCTTGTTGGATATGGTCTCTGGGGGTATAACAACGACCAGTGCGGGCATCGCTAGAATCTTCGCCAATCCAGCCAGGAGTTGGAGGCGTTATCTTGGTTATTCCATCACCATCAGGAATGTAGGAATTATCCCA
>DUDM01000023.1 GCA_012959275.1 Candidatus Poseidoniales archaeon | reverse complement strand
GAAGGGTCTATCCGAAACCCCTTCCAACTGAATATGGTAGTTTGATGGGCTTTGCGTGGGTCAGTTTGCTCGCTACCGTTCCAACCCAAGTATCTTTGGCATACTGCAAGGAGGGCATCATTCTGTAAGCGCTTGCTCCAAAAAGGAACTACTTCACTTACCGAGGTTGCCACGAGCCTTGAGTGAAGGACGCAACTTCTCTGCGCCCTTACCCTTGTTGTGCAATCCACGACCACGCTTTCCAGCACTGGTCATTCCACGGTATGCACGGCCCTTGTGCGAACCACGACCCTTGTGATTTGCTGGAGAAATCCAACCCAAGTCCTTGTCTGCAATGATTGCAGGGTGGTGTGGGTCTACCATAATGACCTCGAAGAACTTGTGCTTTCCATCCTTTCCAACCCAGTATGAGTTGAGAACTTCCAAATTAGGGAAGTGGCGGTTAACACGCTCTTCTGCAATGCGCTGAGTATTCTTGGCCATGGTTATCTTGCGAATACCCATGTTCCTTGGCTTACGCTTCATGTTGATTTTTCCCTTACGGAGTCCACCACGGCGAACTCTTGTACGGATGATGACGATTCCTTGCTTGGCTTTGTATCCCATGCGGCGAGCAGCGTCCAATCTTGTTGGCTTATCGACGCGGTGGTTAACCGGTTGACGGCGCCACTGAGCCATGCGGTCACGGCGGTACTCAAAGGGTAGATTGTCCTTGGGACGAGTCCAAGTTGCACGCACGTGCTGATAGAGACCTTTTGCCATAACGGGTTCACCTACTCCAGTTGGAGCAAGGCGCCGACCATCCACCCCTATTTAATCGCGACGCGGACCAATCGCGGCACTGAAGAGTAGTCCGCCTCTCGCACACCCATGCAGCGACGGGGAGTTGATGAAGTTCGTGCTGCTCTTGAGAATGAAGTGGTTAGCCTGATTTTGGTGCAAAAGGATTGCTCCTCTCCTGCAGTTAAAGAATTACTCCAAACGGCCCACTCCAAGGGTATTCCAGTACGCGAAGGTGCAGAGAGCGACCTTTGGAGAATGGCTATCCCCGCCCCTGATGCTCCATTGATTCTAGCCCTTGTTGGCAGGGCGATTGATGCTGACCTTGAGCAGGTCTTGGCGAGTGATTCGGTTGTCTGGATGCTTTGCGGAGTTAGATACGCCGTCAACATCGGATATGTAATCCGAACTGCCGAAATTTCTGGTGCTGCTGGTTTGATTATCTGTGGAGACTTTACTAGAACGGAACAGAAAACCGCGCTTCGTGCGTCAATGCAAACTGATAGATTCATTCCAGTTTTCTGGAGTTCAACAACAAAAGCACTCGAGGCCATTAGCAACAGTGGCAGACGCTTGGTTAGTGTGGAGGATGTTGGTACTGTAATGCCATGGGAATCCGATGTCAAAGGAAATCCAGTTATCTGCGTAGGTGGCGAACATGATGGAATTCCCGAACAAGTTATTTCCGCATCTGATCAGGTAATTCGCCTGCCGATGTCGGGCTTTGTGCCTTCATACAATCTTCAAACTGCGATGGGTGTTGTTGCAATAGAAGCAATGAAACAAAATAATCTCGGTAAATGAATGGCATCTGTACGCCTGAATTATTTTGAGCGCGATGCAGAAATCGGGCTCATTCTTCTTCAGCAGCCAAAGCCGCTGCTCTGTCAGCCTCTTCTTCCTTGGATAACTGCTCTTCGACGACTACAAGTTGAGCCTCCATATTCTTGATGCGGTCTTTCATTGCCATCTTGGCAGCAACCTGCATCGGCACGGGAAGTAATGCCGAATTATGCATCTCAACCTTGAGCATATGAATCTCAGCGCGTATTCTTCTAACCAACAAATCCTTGACTAAATCCCAAGTTTCCTCATCGATAACATCCTTTTCTCTCCAACTTGAAAAACGCTCTAATTGGTCAAGCACATTAGCCTCAAATTCCAATTCAAATTCATCCCCAGTATCACGAGTAGAATAGAATAATTGCGATAAAGTCGCGGCCAAAGAACCTACCAAACCGATACCTATCATCATCAAACACATGGCGATGATTCGGGCTGGCCAAGTCATTGGAGTCATGTCACCATAACCAACCGTAGTAGTGGTAACCACAGCCCACCAAATGGAGTCCTGGAAGGAAGTTATGATATTATCACACTGGGATGGAGGATTATTAGAGACACAGTTTTCATTGTGATACTCGTTCTCAAAGATATAGACGAAAAAGGCTGCTGAAACTATCAAGATGAAAACAATGAGGAAAAGATGTTGCACCTGCTTTTGGATGGTGACCTCCTTAGCTCGTTGGGTGGCTCCTATCAGCCGAAGGATGCCTGAGAATGCGCGTATTAAGCGCAGTAGCCTTAGCATCCCTCCTCTCTGCAACATTGGTATGGCAGTAAGTGCTAATGGCATCAAACCGAGGAATTCCCAACCATGAGTTCTCCACCACCATTCCTTGTCATTGCAGCGCGAATAGTCCTCAATAAGGTCCGCAGTGAATAAAGCGATTAGTAGTCCATCAAGGGTAGCCAAAACCCACCATTCAGTGGTTCCGAATTTCAACCCATTTTCGAGATCATAGATGATAATACCAATATTGAGCATCGTCAATACGAGGATTAACCCATCATTAGCCCACCATGGTTGTTCCATGGTCTCGTACTTCTCGTGCTCCTCCGCCACAATTGCTTGGAAGACCTCTTTTGTTTAGAGTATTCTCCTTACAAATGCTGAATGGTAAAGATTCTCAAGAGGATTTCAAACACCGACTTCAAATAGGGGGGGTTTCCATTATTGGAAAGTTATGTGGACAAGACAATCAACCCTTCCAATTCCGCGACGGAAGAAATGGGTTGCACCATTGAAATACTCTCGCAAACCCCTAGTTAGAAGCATGACCATCAAACGACAGAAATCTGTTGCCGGTCCGCCAAATATTTTTGACATTGATTTACTCAGACCTCGTGATTTTAAAGGAAAAAGCAGTATTACAGTCTCACCAAGAAATAGAGTGGTTCTTGATGGCTGTGAATATCTTAAAAAGTTGGAAATCCCCGACAACGGTAGAATTGACAACATCAGAATCCTTGGACCATTCCCTGAACACTTGTGGATTAACGGTCGCTTTGGAGATTTGCACTTAGGTGGCTCAATGCAATTAGTTAACTGGGGTGGGTTTACTGGGAATTGGAATTCAGGTTGTGTTTGTACTGAACTAAGACCAACACCTGAAGTTCCAGATATAATGCTGGTAGTATTTCCTAGAGCAGAAAAGAAAATACTTCGGATAGGGCCTGAACATTGTGGGAAATCCCTCGCCATTCGCGGGCCCTCAACCATCGAGCACATCATAATCGAACCCGATGTTCAAATGGAGCACATTATGATTCAAGCCCTCCCTTGGCTGAAAACGATAGAGCTCAAGGGCAAAGTAACCCAAATGGAGGTCTCCAACACCCCTAGATTGGAACGTCTCTCAGGTAATGGATTATCTCTCTCATGCAAGACCAATGGCTACCACTCCAAGTGTCTTAAATTAGGAGGCTTTTGGCTAAACTTAGACGTTTCCAGAAAAGAATGCGGGACATCAACCTTCGTACTATCGGAAAAATGTCTGAAAACAGCCAATGATTTGGAAGGGCGGCTGATTTGCACGGATGATTACCAAGTAGCATGCATCTGGGCAGAGGCCTTAGGAATAGAAATTGAAGAGGCGATTAAAGGGCTATCATTCAAGCAATTAGTCGAAGTCTGGAAGCAAGATGAAACCCTTGGGCAACAAATTTTCCTCAATTGGATAGACGGAGATAGAAGAATCATCGAAAGGAAATATTACGGAATGCGCATCGCAATGTACCTATTATTGAACAAACAAAAAGATCTAGCCTGTAGAATTAGAAATTTTGCCCTTACAGGCGATGCTGAAGGCATAATGTACCCAATGAAACACAAGCCAATGGCATTTGCAGAAGAAAGAAGAGAAATGGAAGTTTTTGCACCTTATGATATTCTTGACCTCGAATTTTTGGCAAGAGCAAGTATGGACAAAAAAATGGTTACTGTATCTGGTAAAATCACTGACTGCATTGAAGGGCAACACATGCTACTAGATTGGCTAAACTCTCTACAAAATAATAGAAGGAAGGATTTCACTAAGCCACTATTGGAAACATGCACTGAATTTATTCACAAAATGAAAAGTGGCGGTACACCTTTCGCAAGACCTAGAGGGTTCTTCCACTTTGATATATTCTCACACTTTCTTTCCACATTAGAAAATGTCAAGCGATGTGAAAAACGAGATAACTTAGTAGAACCATTCTCTGAATTAGTAATGGCCTCTACCATTGAGGCTGAATTCAAGGCGATGTTCATCGTTGTACTGATGCAGTTGGCTGACAAGGCTTCTTTACGCAGGTGTTTGAGTAAATTAAGTTCAGAATTAAATCGTTCAACCTTGAAGGTCGTTGTTGCCTTTAGGATGGCTGGAGTGAAGGCCTTTGAGAGGCTGGGTCATCCCCATTTGAAGTATCCATATCATGAGAAATGGAGGATGATGATACAATAACAAAAAGGTCTTTTAATATATTGTT
>DUDM01000022.1 GCA_012959275.1 Candidatus Poseidoniales archaeon | reverse complement strand
GGTGGTTACCATTACGCAAAAATCTATTTCTTGCAGTACAAGATACCGATGCGACTCTGTCTCACTATCTCGATTCAAATGAATGGAAGCATCAACGCAGAAGCACAGAGCAATGGTCAAACTGGGCTTCCTCAGGAGCCACATCAAAGGCAGTCACAGACCACCCTGACCTAAACGGACCACTGACTTACGAAGTAGAAGTCTATCAAGGCTGTGTACGGTACAAACAAGGTTGTAAATTCTGTATTGAACCAAAGAAAGGGGTGCCAATTTGGAGAACTCCTGAAGATATCATCAACGAGGTCAAATTAGCTCATGATAATGGCGTAAAGCACGTCAGGTTAGGAGGGATGACAGATGTCTTCACTTACATGGCTGAAGGAGTTGTGGAAATGGAATATCCAATCCCAAACCCCGAACCAATTGCAAATTTATTACATGGCTTAAGAGAAGATGAAAGACTGGATATTTTGGCAGTTGATAATGGCAACCCATCAATAATTGCAGAAAATATTGAACCATCGACTGAAATCACCAAAACTCTCTGTGACACACTTTCCGATGGTAGTGTTCTTTCCTTCGGCTTAGAGAGTGCTGACCCTGCAGTTCATACTGAAAACTGGCTCAACTGCTCAGCCGAGCAACTCAAATCTGCAGTTCGTTTGATTAACAAATACGGAAGAGGAAAGGGTCAACGAGGACTACCAAAGTTACTACCTGGGCTCAACTTCATCGCTGGACTGAATGGTGAAACTACTGAATCTTATAATTATAACAAAGAATTGCTGACATCACTTAGAGATGATGGCCTACAACTTCGTAGAATCAATATTCGACAAGTTGAGGGCGAGGGTTTTCAGAAAATCGAAGAGAAAGCATTCCGCCAATTCAAGGAATGGGTTCGCGATGAAATCGATGCACCATTACTGCAGGAAATGTTTCCAACCGGACAAGTATTGAAGAGAGTCTATTGGGAGAGCCATGACAATCGGATTCGCCTTCCTTCAAACCTTTCAGACGAACATCGCAGTCCGGCAATTCATGGTAAGGCAGGCGTTACATTTGGCCGTCAAATCGGCGCCTATCCGATTTTAATTGGCGCCTCATATCATATCCCATTGGAAAGTGAATCAGATATCGTAGTGACATCACATGGGAAGAGAAGTATTACTGGAGTTGAATTAGGCTTGGATATCAATACAGTTAGTCAGACACAATTACAAGCAATTCCAGGCATAGGTGAGAAAACTGCTTGGAGAATTGTCAGCAACCGCGCTAAAATAATGCGAAAAAACCGTGATGCGCTGGCGTTTGATTCTTTGGAAGATGCCTTTGAGAGCGAAGTTCCTGAATTGGCTTTTACAATCTTCAATGCTTAGTCACACCCCTAGATGTTTTCAACTGCCACCTTATGCTACTCACTAATGGAAGCCCTGCTATCGGCCGCCAAATCTCTCTCTGCAGATTGCCGCGCTATTGCTGATAGGACACTAATGAGTTCAGATAAAGTCGGGCTTTTTTACAATCCTTTGGAATATGCTTGGGCCCCACATAATGAGTACATTCGTCGCTTTGGTGGCCTTGGTGCTAAGACCTTGCTAGTTGGAATGAACCCTGGTCATGGAATGGGGAATACAGGCATTCCATTCGGCTGTCCCGAGCAAGTTCGTGAGACTCTTGAGATAAGCGACTTAGAAGTTCATCAACCACCTGTCCTTCATCCAAAGCGACCTGTATACGGACTTGATTGCCCCAAGCCAGAAATTTCTGGTCGCCGGATTTGGTCATTTCTGAGTGAATTGTACGGCAGTCCTGAAGAAATTCATCAAAATGTGTACATTGTCAATCACTGCCCTTTGTGGATCTTTACTCCTACTGGGGGAAACTTGACCCCTGACAAGTTGAATAATGTCGAAGGTGGTGAATTATTGCAACGCTGTGACCAACATTTGCTTGAAGTGGCAAAAATTCTTGATGTTGATAGAATTATTGCAGTTGGTAATTATTCCCACAAGAGAATATCTTCCTTAGATCATGGCGTAATTCTAACAAAAATCCCCCATCCAAGTCCTGCAAGCCCTTTGGCAAACCGGAATGGCGGAGCGGATTGGAGAGCCATTGTTAGAGAAGTATTGTTGCAGGACCGACCGGCCGGCCTTTCTTAAGTAGGACCGCCTTTCACAAGCCATGGCGAATACAGAGATGCAATGGGCTTGGCCGAAGGCAGATGCACATCGAGATTGGAGTCAACCGGCTGGAGACGACCCTCATACCTTGTATGATATGTTGATGCAAAGCGTAGAACGTTTTGGTGACCACCCCTGTTTTGGTTGGATACAGGAGAAAGGGATGGGGAGAGTTAATCTCAGTTATTTGGAATTCTCATCACTAGTTGATTCAGTTGCTAGAGGCTTTGTTTCTAAGGGCCTGATTGGCGGGGAGAGAATCGCTTTAATCACCGATAATTGTATCGAATGGGCGGCCTCAGCCTATGCAGCAAACCGCCTTGGTGCGGCTTATACCGGTATGTATACTCACCAGCATGGTAGTGAGTGGAAATTTATTATCGATGATTCATCTCCGACAATCATTATCGTTGCAAATACCGGTGTGCTTGATAGATTGAGTGCCAACCTATCTGACAAAGCAGAAGACTGGCCATCGGGAGGAGTTATTCTACTCGGGGAAGAAGAAGCAAACGAATTGCCGCCAGAGGGTGTTGAAGTTGAAAATTGGAGTGCATTTATCAGTGCTAGTAGGACCGCTCCTGCTCTTGAAAGACCCCGTTCTGACCACAATTCACTGGCTTCTTTGATTTACACCAGTGGGACCACAGGCAATCCTAAAGGGGTCATGCTTTCTAATTGGAATTTGCTCTCAAATGTTGTAGCGGTTCAATCTGTTTTCGAAATTTATGTTGGTGATAGGAATGCTGCATTCTTGCCTTGGGCACACTCTTTTGGTAGCACTTTCGACCTGCATTATATGCTACGTTCAGGAGTTCACATCAATTTGATTTCCGACCTAAGACGTATTGCAGATGAATGTCAAGTTATCAAACCGCATTGCATGCTTGCTGTTCCTCGTGTTTGGAATAAATTCCATGACCGTGTTAATGCTCAATTCCAAACCAGTGGTTTTAAGCGTTTCATGTCTGGTCAGGCAAATCTGTATTCTGCAAAACGTATCCGTAAATCTGGAATCGATTGCGACGCTGTACCTGCCAAGGGATTCAGCGACAAATTATTCGATACATTGGTTTGGAAGAAAGTGCGTGCTCGGTTTGGCGGAAACCTCCGCTTCGCCCTCTCAGGTGCTGCTGCTCTTTCTCCCGATATTGCCGGTTTCATTCAAAAAGTTGGATTCACTATCTACGAGGGGTATGGATTAACAGAGACATCGCCCCTTGTTAGTGCAAATGGTTGGATGGGTAAAGGCAAATCGCGCCTCCATACCGTAGGCCAACCAATCAGTGGAGTGAAAATAAAAATTGACACCAGTGTTTGGGATGATCCTGACAATCCAGATGATGGAGAAATAATCGTTTATGGTCCAAATGTTATGCAGGGTTATTGGAATAATCCAGAAGCAACAGCCGATGTTATGACTGATGATGGTGGTTTCAGAACAGGTGACCTCGGTCGTCTCTCTGATGATGGTTATCTCTCGATTACAGGACGTGTAAAATCTCAATTCAAACTTGAGAATGGAAAATATGTTTCCCCAGCACCACTTGAGGAGAATCTGAAACTCTCTCCTTTGGTTGAACAATGTGTACTTGATGGAAGAAATCGCAAACATACCTACTTGATAATTCACCCAAATAAGGAAGCGATGGAACCAGCACTCAAAGCATCTGGTTTGATTCTAAGTGGAGATTGGACAGAAATATGCTCTGATGCAGCGGTTCGCTCATGGTTATTAGATGAACTTCGTGAAAAAGCCATGGAAAAACCGACCTGGAAAGGATTTGAAAAGCCAGATGCAATCATCCTAGATGCCGAAGAATGGTCGACCGATAATGATCTATTAACTCCAAGTTTAAAGGTAAAGTTACGAAACCTAATGAGCCGCCACGAAGAGGAAATAAACTCTTTGAATTGAGAATTGGAATAAAGAGGAAATGCTGTTTTTCAGCAATTTTACGAGAATGTCGGCCCGTGGTTTATTTACTTCCGAGGAGGATGAAGTAGCGGACGGAGATGTTGATGACAGGGGAATCCTTGGCCAAATCACCCCCTAAGAAGTCTTTGTTACGATTGTGGATTGAGCGGCCTTTGGGTATTGGAGTACTCATTGGAATAGTCGCAGGAAGTCTAAATTCGATTATGTTAGGTGTTCCTATGCTGACTTCAATATTAGTTGGCTCTGTACTTGGCTTGGTAGTTTGTACATTAGGTTGTCCTGCCATGAGAACTAAAATGCTTGCAAGACGAGAACGAAAAAGAGTGCTAAGTGTGAATGACTCGAAAAGAGTACGCGCCACCTCAGCCTTTTCTACATTCGACTAAAGCACCGGAACAGACTTCAAGGGAGCGCCAGCCGACGGGCTGGGAGTAGTATGTCTAGGCAACTAATCAGTGTCGAAGAAATCTCCCGTTCATTCGGTGCAGTCGACGTTCTATCCGATGTCTCATTCCTAGTCAATGAAGGCGACCGTATCGGTATCGTTGGGCATAATGGGGCTGGCAAAACTACCTTGCTCAATACAATTAGTGAGCAAAAGCAAGATATGGGAGATATTGAATTTGCCGAAGGTCTTCGTATAGCATACTTGACTCAAGTTCGCGATATTGAAGATGATGCCACAATTGAAGAGGAATTAGCAAGGAAGGGTAGACAATTCCTTGAATTGGAAGAGGAGATTTCTGCCATCGAAGTAGATATGGGCAAGCCAGAGTTTTACGAGGGGAATTGGCAACCTGTCCTCGACCGCTATGCAGAATTACAACAAATGTTGGCAAGTAGTGGTGGAGCAAATGTTGCATTAAGAGCAAAAGCAATCCTCGAAAGGCTTGGCTTGAGTCATCACCCTATGGGGATGAAAGTGAACAAATTATCAGGGGGAGAAAGGGCAAAACTGGCTTTGGCAAGGCAACTTGTAGGATTAGATGGTATCGATATGTTATTCCTCGACGAACCGACCAATCACTTGGACATTGAAACCACAGAATGGTTAGAACAGTTTCTGCGAGATTTCCATGGAACCATGATCATGGTTAGCCATGACCGTTATTTCCTTGATCAAGTCTGTACTAGAATTCTTGAAATTGAGAACCAAATGGTATGGCAATATGCAGGAAATTACAGCAAGCACCTCAAGCAAAAAATCGCTAATGCAGCGGCCCTTGGAGACCTGATAAATACTCTTGATAAAAAAATCAAACATACTCTTTCAGGCCTTCAACACATGAAGAGAAATAACAAGTTCGATAAATCCATTTCAGCCAAACATAAGATGATTGAGCGCATGCAAAAAGAGCGGAAAGCGTTGGTCGCAAGAGTTCCAAAGCAGCGCAAGGGCCTACAATTCAATCTAGAATCTGTGGACAAAGCATCTCTTGATGTACTCGAATTAGAAGCAGTCTACAAACGCTTCGATGGATTGAAACAACCAATATTGAGCAATGCAGAATTATTCATCAACAAAGGGATGAAAATAGGGATTGTCGGTGGCAATGGAGTTGGAAAAACAACCTTATTGAAAATGATAAATGGGGACGAAGAAATCGATTCGGGGAAACTTGAGGTCAGCCCTGGAGTTATTATCGGCTATTTCCACCAGGATCATAGAACCCTTAATTTCGACTTAACTCCTATCAAACAAATAGAAAAATTGCGCCCTGATTTAGATTATGGAGAGGTGAGGTCTGCCTTAGGTCGTTTTCAATTTGCAAAAGAGCAAGTGGACACAAAACTTCAGAAATTGTCTGGGGGAGAAAGAGCAAGGGTCGCCTTACTCCAACTACTTCTTGAGGAAAATAATCTATTGTTGATGGATGAACCAACCAACCACTTAGACGTCGATGCAAAAGAAAGTCTCGAAGGGGCACTCAACCAATATGACGGCTCTCTTATGATGGTTAGTCACGACCGCTGGTTCTTAGACCAAACAGTGAATTGGATTCTTGAATTAAAGAATGGCAAACTAAAGATGTACAAAGGTAATTATTCCGATTACATCGCTGCTCGATGAGCCAAAGCCTTGGCCAAAAAGGGAGGAATATCCGAGGCTACCATTCCTATGCCTAATTCTGCTTCAGCCATTTTTCCAGCCTCTCTTAGCAAATAAGATGCTAAGCGTGCAGCTGGCCATGGCGCCATTCCAGTGGCAAGCAGTCCACCAATTGCCCCAGCGAGTAAATCTCCAGTGCCACCCATGGCCATTCTTGCTGAACCTTGCGATGATTGGCAATATCTTCCATTAATTCCCGAAATATGGTCCACCGCACCTGTTTCGATAATTACTGCGTTTTCCTCATCAGGAGTAAATTTCCTCCAATTAGATTCATTCATCAATGATTCTAGTGTTTCTGTGCATGCGCTGCCTTCCAACCATGATTCTAATTCTTTGGAGTGAGGAGTGATAACAACCTTCAATCCAGCCAACATACTTCTTTTGGGAAGTGCTTTGATTGCATCAGCATCGATAACGGTTGGAATCTCTCTTACTGTTGCAATAACCAATAACTCCCTAACTGCATCTAAGGTTTCTTCTGCATCACCAAGCCCAGGTCCGATAACAATTGCTTGAATTCCTCGACCGCTTTTCATTCTCTGTTCTAGGGTTGAAACACTATTGAGGGAAAATATTTCTTCATCGGGTATTTTTTCAGGAATCAATTCAGTTGGCCATGAAACTCTTGCACTTGCGGAAGATGGCATCGCCACATGAACCAAATCCGCACCCATCCTTGCTGCTGCCATTCCCGACAAGATGGGGGCGCCATGATAAGGCCCCCCGCCAATAACCAAAACACGACCTCTATCTCCCTTTTTCGCATCATCTTTCAAGGCGGGGAATCTCAATAAATCACCGATTCCAGGATTAATAGTTTCATCTGGCCAAGGTAATGAAGCAACCTTGATTCCACCAACTCCATTTGCAATCTCGCCTACTTCATTGAGGAGGCCCATTTTTGGCGCATGAAAAGTCAAAGTTCGACCAACATTCATTTGCTTTGAAGAACACAATCCTGTCGGAACATCACAAGCAAGTATCCGTGGAAACTGTACTTCAAATCTAGCCATCAACCAATCCATAACTTCGCCTACAGATCCTCTTGGCAAAGCAGGCGCCCCTGGTCCATCTGGACCAACTCCCAAGAGGCAATCAACCAACATTAACACCTTTCGGTCACGGGGAATTGGAATAGACCAACCATTGCCCTGCCAACTATGAATTGATACTCCTGCACTCTTAGCTGTATTACGCATATCTTGGGAAATATCGCTTTTTTGTTGAGCATGACTGGCAAGGATTCTAACCGTCAAAGGTAAATCGTACCACAATGAATACAAGGCACTAGCAGCAACAAATCCATCACCACCATTATTCCCAGGACCGCAAAGAAACCAAACTTCGCCAAAGCCTCCCTTATCTCCTACGCCACTGCTGACTTCACTGGCAAGAGATGCACCTGCCGATATCATCAATTCTGAAAGTTCTACCCCGAGGGCTGCTGCATTCGCATCAAAGACCGCGCTTTCGGCCCAATGCATTAGCCAGCCGCTCTCGCTCATCAACCGCCGGTAACTGCCGAGGTTGATTATTCATTCATTCCAAGGTGATATTATTTCATTAGGAATTATCAAGTCCTTGATGAAGGTAAATGGCCTTTTCTTAGGCTTCCACCTCTGTCGAAGAGTTGTTGAAGCCAGCACCACTGCCAACTAATATGCAGACAGCCGAAGAAGCCGTAGGTTTCTCGACTTCGACTGGCCCCGTAAGGGTAATCACTGCTGCTTCACTATTCGATGGGCACGATGCTGCAATCAACGTCATGCGCCGCTTAATCCAAAGCGCAGGAGCAGAAGTCATTCACTTGGGACATGACCGTTCAGCCAAGGATGTGGTAGATTGCGCCATTCAGGAGGACGCCCATGCTATCGCCCTAACCTCCTATCAAGGCGGCCACATGGAATACATGACCTACATCCGCCAATTATTGGATGATGCTGGTTGCTCTCATGTCCGTATTTTCGCTGGCGGGGGTGGCACCATAACCCCACCAGAAATTCGCGACCTACATGCTGCAGGAATTTCTCGAATCTATTCTCCTGAAGATGGGCGTGAAATGGGTTTGCTTGGCATGATCGACCACTTGATGGGAATTGCAAGTAAGGTTGACTTGACTTCAGAACAGCGACTCTCAACCCTAAACGAAGCAGTAACTTGTCAGGATATGGACAAAGTCAGTCTTCTCCTAACTCTTTCAGAATCTGCTGATGATGCCACTTTCAATGAATATTTAGAAAAATGTCGCTCATCTTCTAGCGATGTTCCTGTGATTGGATTTACCGGCACAGGTGGAGCAGGAAAGTCGAGCCTTCTTGATGAGTTGATGCTTAGGATTCAACGCGATAATCCCGGACTGAAGGTCTGCCTACTATGTGTTGACCCTACTCGAAAGCGCACTGGTGGGGCCTTACTTGGAGACCGTATTAGAATGAATTCCCTATCGAATAATAATCTCTTCATGCGTTCTTTAGCCAGTCGAGGCTCTGGCTCAGAAATTTCAACAAACCTAGACAGGGCCATAGACGTTGCCAAGGCTGTTGGATTCGATTTGATATTCTGTGAGACCAGCGGCATTGGTCAGGGTAGCGATGCGATAACTTCAGTTGCTGACCGCTCCATCTATGTGATGACTGCAGAGTTTGGAGCTCATACCCAACTTGAGAAAATTGAAATGTTGGATGTTGCCGATTGGGTTGTGCTCAACAAGTACGAAAAGCGAGGTAGTGAAGATGCATTGCGGGCAATTCGCAAGCAAGTTCGCCGAAACCGCAATCTCTTCGATGCCGCTGATGAAGACTTGCCGGTTGTTGCAACAATCGCTAGCCAATTCGCTGACCCTGGAATAGATGTGCTTTGGCAAAAAGTAGCCGCTGCCGTGGGCGCTAATTCATCAGAGCCAATCACCCAAATTGGAATAGCGAAAGGAGTCATTCCTCCAGAACGAGTGTCCTACCTTTCCGAAATTGTATCTTGCTTACGTCAATATCATGCATACAATGAGGAGACTGCTCAAAGATTGAGATTGAAGCAACACTTGACAGAGGCCGCAGCACATGCACGTGGGCGCGATGCAGATTCGATTGCAGAAGACCTTGAAAAGCAAATAAAAGAAATGGAAATTCAAGAAGAGTCTCTCCTTCAGGAACACCGAGAGTTGGCTGAACAATACCGCTCTGGAGAATTTACCTACTATGTACGTGGTAAAGCATTCAGCGTTTCGACCACTACAGAAAGCCTGTCTCATTCCCAAATTCCACGTGTTGCATTACCAAGATACAATGATGATGGCGACCTCTACAATTGGTTATGCCGTGAAAATATCCCTGGTACTTTCCCATTCAGTGCTGGAGTTTTCCCTTTCAAGCGCACCGATGAATTACCTGCTCGTATGTTTGCTGGTGAAGGAGAGCCGGAGAAAACCAATCGCCGCTTCCATTACCTGAGCCAAGGACAGCCTTTCAATCGCCTTTCAACTGCATTTGATTCAGTCACATTGTATGGTAGGGATCCTGCTAAGAGACCGGATATTTGGGGTAAAGTCGGCAATTCGGGTGTCTCCATTGCCAGCCTTGATGATGCCAAGCGTTTGTATTCTGGCTTCGATTTATGTGAGGCTAACACTTCAGTTTCAATGACGATAAATGGCCCTGCACCGATTATTCTTGCCTTCTTTTTGAACGCTGCTATCGATCAACAAGTGGAGAAGCATCTCGGTAATTTGGAGATAATGAATTCTGCTTATCGTGGAGAGTTACCTGATGGACATGATGGCTTTGGCTTAGCAACCGTCGGCCGTCGCGGGGATGAATTAGTCGATGCAGAAACCTATGCGAGAATCAAGGCTGAAACCTTGCAAACTGTTCGCGGCACTGTACAAGCGGATATCTTGAAAGAAGACCAAGCACAAAACACCTGCATCTTCTCTACTGCTTTTGCCTTGAAATTAATGGGAGATGTTCAACAATACTACATTGAACAAGGCGTAAGGAACCACTACTCTGTTTCAATTTCAGGATACCATATTGCTGAGGCTGGTGCAAATCCAATCTCTCAACTTGCTTTTACCCTAGCAAATGGCTTCACTTACGTTGAGTATTATCGTAGTCGAGGAATGGATATCGATTCATTTGCACCAAATCTTTCCTTCTTCTTTAGTAATGGTCTTGATGCAGAATATACAGTGATTGGTCGAGTGGCTCGGCGAATCTGGGCAGTTGCAATGCGCAATCTCTATGGTGGAAATGAGCGATCTCAAAAACTCAAATATCATATTCAGACAAGTGGTCGTTCTCTGCACGCTCAGGAAATCGACTTCAACGATATTCGCACCACTTTGCAGGCCTTGCTCGCTATCCAAGACAATGCAAACTCCCTTCATACCAATGCCTATGACGAAGCGATAACCACTCCAACAGAAGAGAGTGTTCGTAGAGCCTTAGCAATTCAAATGATTGTCAATGTAGAAAGCGGTTGGACAAAAACTGAAAATCCATTGCAAGGCTCATTCATCGTTGAAGAATTAACCGACTTAGTGGAGGAAGCAGTTCTTCAAGAGTTCGAAGCCATCTCACGCCGTGGAGGCGTGCTTGGCGCTATGGAAACAATGTATCAACGTGGTAAGATTCAAGATGAATCCATGTATTACGAGCATCTAAAACATGATGGAAGTCTTCCAATCATCGGTGTCAACACCTTCCTAAATCCAAATGCTCAGGTGTTTGATGAGTCCAATGCCGATGATTTCGACATGGAATTAGCAAGGGCAACTCCCGAGGAAAAACAAGCCTGCCTAAAGAGAACAGAAGCTATAACTCCAGACCAAGAAGCATTGGCTAGGCTATGTGAAGTGGCAAGAACTGGCGGCAATGTATTCACCGAATTAATGGAGACTGTCAAAGTGGCAAGTCTTGGACAAATAACCGATTCCTTGTTTTCGGTTGGTGGCCAATATCGAAGGAATATGTGAAACAGTTCAACCATTGCTTTGAATAGGGTAGAAGTAAATCCTATCCTCATGCCAAAAAGCATCGGCCACAGCAGCCCCCAAACGAGGAAAAAACCTGAAGCGCCTACTGCAAGCCAAGTCCTATCAAAGGTCTACAAACAAATGCTTCGTGAGCAACGGATTCACAAAGCCATAGCCGTGCATGTAGAGAAAACCTCTCGACAAGATGATGATAATTGGCGAATGGTAGTTCTCTAATATTGACATGAAGAGCAAAAGAAGGTGCTACGCCCCGCTTGACTAATGCGCTTGATATTGCCATCACAATCTTGGCTTTGGCATTCCTCACCTTCTCTGCCATAAACTCTGAAAGAGGCTGGGAAATATCCAAGGTCGCCATCTACTCCAGCGAAATCCTGCAAAGTTGAGCCTCCAACTGCAATCGATGAAAGTAGGATGTTTTTGATCGCCTCAACTAAGAATGTGCATTTACCTTTTGAAATATTGCAGGCCTTTCTACGTGGAGATATGCCTACTGTGTTAAGAGCTTCACAGACGTAAATATTACCTAATCCTGCGACGATTCTTTGGTCTAATAGCGCTGTTTTAACAGGAGATTTCTTAGTTTGGAATGCATCGTACAATACTTTCCCAGTGAATTCCTCAATCAATGGTTCAGGTCCTAAGTGAGCCAACAACTTGTGCCTATTAAGTTCGGAGGTCTTCAGTAAATCCATGATTCCAAATCTTCGGTGGTCGGTATATACTACATCACAACCTGATTCAAGTGAAAACATCACATGGTCGTGCTTTCCGTTTTCTGAATTGTTAATTCCATCTTCATAAATTGTAAATCGACCACTCATTCCCAAATGACATAACCATGTCAAATCATCCTGCAAGTGTATTAGGAGATATTTTGCTCGACGTGATAAATCTTCAATTTTCCTACCTTCCAGTTTTTCTACCATATCTGAAGGGAAAGGGTATCGCAATCCTGCTCGCCGTAATTCCACCGATGTAATTCTTTGATTCAACAAATGAGGAGAGAGGCCTCGCATTACAGTTTCTACTTCAGGCAATTCTGGCATCTCTAACCACATCAAATATTACGGCAATGAAAGAGCATGTGATTATCTTCATAGCCAGCCAAATCTATTTGCTCTACAATCTCCATTCCTGAATTTAGCAACATATCTGCAACCTTCCCAAACATTGCTCTTTCACCATCTTCATCCCAGCGTTCGCTTGCTGCCTTCAATGAGAATAAACCACTTCCACCCTTGTTGAGAAATCTCTTGCATGCTGAGATAAATATGTCAACTTGACTTGCTTGGGCTACATCTTGGAATAGCCAATCTACTCGTTGTGGTTGTATCGCCCCTACGATTGCATGCTTACGTGCATCAGCCAATAATGGAACAAGCCCCGGTCTAGAATGGGCAAGATGGTTCAGGTCTCTTAGACATCTTGGAGCAAGGTCAACAGCAACTATTCTTCCTCTTCGATTATTGTCTTCGCCGCATAAGATATCATGAAGGTGACTGATTGTGGTACCATGGCCAGCCCCTAGATAGAGAACTTGTGTTCCGGGTAAGGGCAATAAGTCTGAAACATGATTTGCAGTTAACACCAAAGCGGCTCCTAATTTTGAGCGACTTGGGTCCCAACGTCTCCATTCTCCGTCATCAGTTCGCAAAAGAGTCTCGCCATAGACATTCTTTCTGGGGGTTGCATTGAGAGTCCAAATGGCTCGTCCTTGCTTTCGGAAGCCAGGCACTATTTCACGGCCTGGAACTCTACCTCGGCGCCCTGCCATCTGCTCACCTCAACTACGCCTACCCTTAGGAGGGCGGGGATGTTCACTCTTGATTTCCAGCATTCTAGATTCAACTGCTTCAACTGCGGAATCCTTCCAAGTTTCAGCCCCAAATGCATCGCATCGGGCTGCAATGCTGGCTTTTGCAGCAAGCATTCTTGATATCTTTCCACGTACCCACCATGGAGAACGAGATATCCATGGATGCATGAAAATATGACCGTGTTTAGGAGGGGGGGTTCCGGTGTGGAGATGGCTGAAAAATGCCTTCTCTGCACCTAAAATCTGAACTGTTCCTGCCGGTAGTCTTGCTAATCTCATTCGTCCATGGGCACTGACACAAAGTCGGGCTGCCAATAATGGACCAAGTAATTTCGACAAAGATGGCAAATGATTTGAGGCAAGGTCTCTGATTGCATCTTCCATTTGCTCGAGTTTGCCTCTGTGACCTCTAACTGAATCCGACCATGCAACCAAGGATTTCCATTCAAGTTCACCAGGTCCAGTCTCTGGTAATTCACATTCTAATTGAGTTGCTAGGTGCTCAAGGGAAGGAGATTCAGAAATACTACTTGCTAAGCGTGCTCGGTCTCTTTCTACCCTTGCAGTTGGAAGGAACAAAGCAGTCCATTCTACCATTCGTGATTCCATTGTTAACCAAGCAGCCCGTAATTCATCACTGGCCCGAAGTAAATGTTCCAACCTTCTGTCAGGGTCACCTGCTGCTCTAGAAACTCCTGCCTCAGACATCGCCAATGCTGCTTCATTGAGAGCCTGAATCAGCTCTTCATCTGCTTCTGGAAATTCATGCTCGGGTAAGTCAGGGTCACCAGCTTGATGCAAACAGGCATCCGGCCATCTATCTGCTAACTTCCGAGCCTCATCGCAAATGCCGCCCATGCCAATTGTTTCCAAGCGATTGATAATCAGGAATTGAGACATCTTACCCGACCATGCCTCGACATCCAAGGTTTGCCCTTCAGCATCGATAACTATCGCACAACGCCAATCATATGCTATCCAGACCACGTTAGGCCGAGATGTACATGGCATATGAGTTTAGGGAACTATTCATATGCTGAAGCATTCCGATGTAGTATCCATGTTCTGCCCAGAATGCGGTACACTTGCATTCCCTGACCCATCGGGGAACCTAGATTGCCCTAACTACAAATGCGGTTACAAAGGAAGTGCGGAGAACAAAATTGTCGGTGCTGATGGAAAAGAAATTAATCTCGCAGAAACTGTTTCATCCTCCAAAGTTGAAACTCGAGAATACGAAATCATCAATGATGCTGATGAGATAATGGGTGTTCTAACCACTGATTCCTATATCTGTCCAAAATGCAATGGCGTAGAGGTATTCTCCGAACTTCACCAAACTCGTGCTAGCGATGAACCGGAGACTAGGTTCCTAACTTGTAAGGCTTGTAAGCACGGCTGGAGAGAGTACTGAAAGGGATTTTCCTCAATAATGAGGAAGACTTTGCCTTTAGGGAGATTTATGGACCCCCGCCGGAGAGCAGAGGGCTATAGGGTGGAACGTGACATGCTCAATATCACAGCAAGACAGGACCTGATGAGGAACATCTGCGACACAATTAGTGTCTTAGTAGAAGAAGCAAGATTAGATTTTGCTGAAAATGATTTGGAAATTAGAGTAGTAGATCCTTCGCACGTAGCGATGATTCGAATGAAAGTTGATTCGGCAGCATTTGAGTCATGGGAAGTTGACGAAACATCACTTGGTCTTGAATTAGTGAAGATACGAGATTTACTCTCCTTGGGTAATGCTGGTGACCTAATAGAAATGAAGCACGATGAAGCAGAAGGCAGAATCAATCTCTCGATGGGAAAGATTGAGCGTGTCATCAGACCGCTTGACCACTCAACCATCTCACCACCAAATGTTCCAGACCTCGAACTTCCAGCCAGCGTCACTCTTTCAGGTGAAGATTTGTCAAGAGCACTACGAGCAGCCAGACTTGGCGGCGAACTCGTTAACATAAGCCTCAGTGAAGAGGGGTTGACAATCAACGTTACAGGTGGCGACACTGACAGCGTTAGCGTCATGTACACCAAGGATGAAGTTCAAGAATTGAAGTGTGATGAACCAGTTCGCTCCCAATACAGTCTGTCTCACTTACTGCCAATCTCCAAATTGATGAGCGTTGTAGACAGCGTTACTTTGAGATTTGGCAACAACTTCCCACTGAAAATTGAATATGAGTTCGCAAATGGTGCAGCCGATGTCACATACTTCTTGGCTCCTCGCATCGAAGGCGATATCTGAAGATAACTGCCTCCTCTGCGGGTTTCATTGAAAGGTCATAGGTTGTGCCACGGATATGGAACAGGCACGAGTATGTGTGCTCATCCCAACCTTGCGTAATGCCCAACAATTGGATGTAGTTTTGCAATCCTTGAATAATCAGGACTGGGATGGGAAATTAGAAATCGCTTGTGTTGGCCCAACTGGTGATGATGGTGAAGCAGTTGCAGTCAAGCATGGTGCCAGATGGATTGATGACGAAGGCAGCCGAAACCGAGCTGATGCCTGCAATATCGGAATTGAAGCCATTGATTGTGATATCTTATTATTCACAGATGATGATGTAATCCCACCTGCAAATTGGGCTGGAAAACTAATTCGCTGGTTCGATAGAGATGAAGTAGGGGGAATTGGTGGGCCAAATTTTGCACCCGATGAAGATTCCTTTTCCTCAAAAGCGGCAGATGTGGCTTTTTGTGCACGTTGGGTGACCGCAGGAACAAGATACGGTAAAGTCCCACCAGGTGAATTAGTGGAAATTGACCATAACCCTGGCTGTAATTCCGCTTATAGAAAGCACGTTCTCGATGAAGTGAAAGGATTTGAAGCAGGTTGTATAGGTGCTGAAGATGTGGTTATGGACCGTAAAATTCTCGATGCTGGATATAGGCTCTGGTTTGATCCAACTGCCATTATGCCTCATAGGAGGAGAAAACCCATCAAGCCCTATATGCAACAATTACGAAATTATGGTTATGTTCGCACCTTGGCAAATGCCCGTTGGCCGGCATTGAAAGCTTGGTCCCATTCAGCCATCGCCCTATTCCCAATCCTGACAATTTTTGGTATCGCTACTTTCCTATGGGGATTATCTCAAGGAGGAATAGATTGGTCTGACCCGCTCAACTCCCCCGAAATGGGAGCCCCTAGAATCGCTGCACATACAACCGCAAGCCTAGTTATCGTCTACATCATAATCTGCTGGTTAGGTGCAATGTTTGGAGCCTCTCCTCATCGAGGTTTTGCAACAATTATTATTTCCCCTATTATGATATTCATGGCTCATTGGGCCTATGGCACTGGAGTGCTGAAAGGAATGAAACAGATTCATCTTGGAGAAGGAGCAGCGGCCGGACTAGGAATTCAAATCGACGATAAGTCAAGAGATTGAAAATCACCTTCAAAAGTTGCAAACTAACAGTGGGTTCTTCAGTGAATGAATGGGCAGAGATGCCCTAAAGGAGCGGGTATTAACATGAGTTTTGGTTTCAAACAACGCTTTGAAGCAATGAATAAACCTGCTCAAGACTGCGCTGAAGAAGAAATTTGGGGAATCATTAGAGCTTGGTTAGTAATTTCCAGAATCGTTGCTTTCATTGCCATGATTGCGATGGCTGAATTACTTGATGATATGATGATGGCTGGCCTATCAGTCAGCCTTTGGTCCTTGATAATTGGAATCCCCATTTTCTTGATTCTTTCACTTAGCATTATTTGGGGAGACCGTTGGATTTCCTCCTTCCTTGAATCACTAGATAATGAACATGGAAGGAAACGTCAACTATCTACACCTGGAATCGATTCTGGAAAGGAACAAGTTATGCTCCATCCTATCAAAAACCGCCGTTAACCATCGTGCTGAGTAGCCTGACCTGTACTATTCTCAAGGTCTCCAGTTTGCACAGCCCATAAGTCTGCATAGACTCCGTCTTTACTGAGCAAGTCACTATGTGTTCCTCTTTCAACCACAACCCCTTCGACGAGAACTAATATCACATCTGCATCCCGAATAGTGCTAAGTCGGTGGGCAACAGCAACTGTCATTCTGCCATCCTTGAATTGGTTTAGATTACGTTGAATTATTTCCTCAGTTCTAGTATCAACAGCACTTGTTGCTTCATCCAAAATTAATAATGCTGGTTTCCTGAGGATTGCTCTAGCCAAAGAAATCCTTTGCCTTTGTCCACCTGAAAGTTTGACTCCACGGTCACCAACCATCGTGTCATAACCGGTTTTGAAAGACTCGATAAATTCGTGTGCACCAGCCAAGCGTGCCGCTTCTTCGATTTCCTCTTTCGATGCAGACTGGTCTGAATAAGCGATATTCTCGCGCACTGTGCCATGGAAAAGATAGACATCTTGACTGACATATCCTATTTGTTGCCGCATGCTTGCTAAAGTCAAATCCTGTAAGTCTGTATTATTCATCATAACCTTTCCACTATCAGGTTCATAGTATCTTAGAAGCAACTTGACGATTGTTGACTTGCCTGCACCTGTTGGTCCAACAATTCCCACAGATTGATTTTCCTCCAATGATAAAGAGATGCCATTCAGAACTTTATTGCCCCCTGGGTAGCCGAAATGAACATCCTCAAAAGTGATGCGCTCCGCCTTACCGGCCAAGTCCTCAGCCCCTTCTTTGTCGATGATTGTAGGTTGTAAATCAATCATCGCGAATACTCTGCGTGCACTTGCTTCGCTCTTCTGAATTTGATTTACTAACATTCCAAGTATGAATAATGGCATCGACATTCTTGTGCTCATCAATAGGAAGGTGACATATTGACCTGGAGTAATTTCACCATTACCAACTAGCCAACCACCTACTGTTGCCAAGGCTCCAAATGCTAGGCCAGCGATGACATAAATTCCGGGGAGGAATCGATTTCTCACCACAGTTGCTTTAATTGCTGCATCCATATAAGAACCAGATTCAACCCCCACTCTTTGCGCTTCGTAGGATTGTGCATTGTATGCTTGCACAACTCCCATTCCCGAGATATTGTTAGCGAGTACAGAATTGATATCACCAAATGATTGTCTAGTTTCTCGATAGCGGCGTTGAATACGTGTTGAGAAGAAGTAAACCAATGGCATAATGAAGGCGATTGGAACGAATAATACGATAGTTAACTTCCAAGACATCCACATCAAGATGGCAAAGGCCGCAGAGAAAGTGACAAGAATTCTAATAATCGAAGTAGAAGCATCAGAGAGAAAATTCTCCAATTGGTTGACATCTGCTGAAAGTACCGCCATAATGTCGCCTGTTTGTCTATCTTCAAAATAACGCATCTCCATTTTTATCAAGGAGTCAAATGCTTTCATTCGAATATCATGCTGCAAATACTGAGCCAATGTTTCCCATGAATAATTCGAGATTCCTTGCGAAATTGCTAAGCCGGTAAAAGAGGCAAGAATTAGTGCCCCGTACCAAGCAAAATCCTTTATTTCACTTATTTCTCCTCTTAGAACTGCATCAGTCAGCAAACCCATGGCAACGAAAGGAAGTAAGTCACAGGCTCTTGCAACAGCATTTGCTCCGACACCAAGGAAGAACCTTTTTTTGTAGGGTTTGATGAAAGGAATAATCCGCCATAATTGCTTGCCAAGCACCTGTTTATCTCCCGACTCATCAACCCCATCATGGCGCTCTCGCGCCTTTTGAGCCTCGGCCATAGCAGCAGTCACAACTCAACTCCGGTGAAGCCCTGTTTTCAATGCTTGTCATCGATAGACTGTTGTTCGCTTTGGCCGAACCTTCATGTTGGTGTCGTGACCTGCGAAAAGCATGCGCAGTCATTGCCGTAGTGTCCTTGTAGTTCTCAGCATTTTTTTGATTCAATCATTTTCGCCTTTGACTGTACCAACTTTGGCTCAGAAAAGGGATGCGGAAAACACGCAAGCCGACTTAGTAGGATTAGAAAAAATCGGCATAACTCCGATTTTGGACGGAGAACATGGCTGGAATGGGGATGCAGGTCAAGTTTGGTTGAGGTACCGGAATGCTGAGACAATTTCAATTGAAGAATGGCCAAGTAATTCTGTTAATGGATGGCTGGTGTTGCAACATTCATATCCCGTTCCGACTACTTGGGTAGATGAACTCTCTAATGCAGGAATTGAATGTGCCTCGTTCCTCCCACCAAACTCATTTCATTGTAAGGTCAATACAATGAAGGTTGAAGCATTAGGGGATTTGGATGTTGAAGCAATGATGAAACTCGATCCAAGTGACAAATTACAATCAAATGTAGCCCCATTATTACTTGGAGAGATGGAACAAGCATTTGCTAGCAAAGGTATTCTCACTGTCAATATTGCCCTTTCTGGGACTCAATGGCCCGACCTTCCATACAAACAAGATTCTCTAGTCTTATTACACAGCCATGATGGGCGCTTTGCAACCGCCACTGCCAATAACATTGGAATATCTCTACTGGCAAACTCTGAGGAAATTGAATGGATAGAACCTCGGCCTGTTTTCAGTATTCTCAATGATGTCGCTCAGCACTGGATGGCGGTAGACCAAGTAGATAATCAGAACAATATCAGTACTATCAATTCTGCTTACAATAGTGTTGATGGAACCGGAATTATTGTCACTGTCGCTGATACTGGAATTGATAGCGGCGTAAATGATTCAACAATGCACGGTGATTTTAGAGACCACACAACTGGAATTCTTTCTGTCCCTGTTCCAGGAAGTGTACAATATTGGGCTCAACAATATCAAGGCTCTTGGGACGATGGCGCTTCAGATGAAGATAGTGGACATGGAACTCATGTTTCAGGAAGTGTCTTAGGAGATGGGACTGAATCGAATGGAGATATCAAAGGTACCGCTCCAGAAGCAAACCTTCTGTTCCAAGCCACCGAACAATATGTTAATTTCAACAGTAATGCCGGAGTTTCTGATGGCTACGGACTATGGGCAATACCGGACGATATTCGCGACCTTTTTGATTTAGCAGCAGAAAATGGCTCTCTTGTTCATACCAATTCATGGGGCTCTTCAGTTGCTGGTGAATATACAACATCTGCCATGCAAGCAGATGATGCTGCACGGACTTATGCAAATATGTCAATCCTCTTTGCTGCTTCAAATGATGGTGAAGATACAAACTCGAATGGGGAAGTAGACCTCGATTCCTTGGGCTCACCAGGCACTGCAAAAAATGTCCTAACAGTTGGAGCAACTGAAAATGATCGATTCACATTTTGTGAAGGTGATGGAACATGCTGGTACACCGGTACTTGGGGTAATTCCTATGGCAGTCCAATTTCTAGCGATAGAACTGGTGGCAATGCAAATGGAATGGCCGCTTTTTCAAGCCGAGGACCTACCGATGATTCTCGCTTAAAACCCGATGTCTCAGCCCCCGGCACTTGGATTCTATCAACAAAATCTCGTTCTACGAGTGATACTGGATGGAGTCCGTATGATAGTGATTATACTTACATGGGAGGAACAAGTATGGCTACCCCATTGACCGCAGGAGCAGTTGCATTACTAATTCAACATCTAAAGCAAAATGTGGGTCATCAGGACCCTTCATCCGCTCTGGTCAAAGCAATAATGGCAGCGGGAGCAGATGATATGACTGGACAATACAATAGTGCAACAAATGGAGCGGGTGAAACTGCGCCGAATATGCACGAAGGTTGGGGGAGAGTGAACATGAGAGTAAATGCAAATGTTTCCTTCCTCGATGGTGAAGCCTTGTCAACCGGCGAACAATTAGGCTTCAGATTCAATATCTCACAAGCAATACCTGACCTGCGCATTATCCTCTCTTGGACTGACCCAGCCTCGACCTCGGCTGCCAGTGTAAATCTAGTCAATGATCTTGACTTATCTCTCAAGAGTCCAAGTGGAAGTTGGACCAACCTATCTAATGACCGTGATAATCTAAGAGGATTCGCCTTGTCAAATCCTGCTACTGGGATTTGGGAAGTAATCGTATCTGGGACAAGTGTTCCAACTGGACCACAGGATTTCTCACTGGTGCTTTCCAGAAATTTCACCATCATCAATGGTAGTACCGATGACGATATGGATGGAGTCGACAACGATATCGACGATTGCGCAAGCATTGCTGGCACCTCTTCACAGGACCGAATGGGTTGTCTCGACAGTGACGGAGATGGCTATTCAGATGCTGATTCAACTTGGACAATAAGCGATGGTGCCGATGAATTCCCACAAGATTCTAGTCAGTGGGTTGATATTGATGGTGATGGCTATGGCGACAATCTCGCTGGAAATGAAGGCGACTCTTGTGCCACGATAGCAGGATGGTCAAACTTGGATAGATATGGTTGCATTGATAGCGACGAAGATGGTTGGTCAAACCCGGATGCCTCGTGGACTACAACGAATGGTGCGGATTATTGCGGTATGGTTGTTGGAACCTCAAATCAAGACCGAAATGGATGCCTAGATACAGATGGTGATGGTTGGTCTGACAACGATTCAGCTTGGACGACCAATGATGGGGCGGATGCATTCATCAATGACTCCAGCCAATGGTCAGATGCTGATTCAGATGGTTATGGAGATGATACGAATGGAACAACTCCTGATTCCTGCATCAATACTTCTGGAAACTCCACTATCGATCGATTTGGTTGCCTCGATACAGATGGCGATGGCTACTCTGATGGCGGTGATGCTTTTCCAAATGACCCAACAAGAAATACAGATGTTGATTTAGATGGTTTTGATGATGATGAAGACGACTGTCCAAGCATCACAGGAACTTCCAGCAATGACAGCCTCGGATGTTTAGACAGCGATGGGGATGGTTGGAGCGATGCAGGGGATGACTTGCCAAATGATTCAACTCAATGGAATGATAGCGATGGTGATGGCTTTGGCGACCGGCAAACGGGAAATCAACCCGATGCTTGCCCCGCAATAACAGGAACTTCAAATCAGAATTCTACCTTTGGTTGCATTGATTCAGATGGAGATGGATGGGCAGATTTCCAAGATATCTTCCCTTCGGAATCCAGTCAATGGGCAGATGCTGATGGTGATGGTTATGGTGATGAGCCTAACGGTGTTAATCCCGATTCCTGCCCTCAAGAGGCCGGTGCATCAACAGAAAGTGGAATCCTCGGATGTAGTGATAGAGATGGAGATGGCTTTGCAGACAGCATCGACGGTCTTCCAGATGAAGAAACACAACACATCGATAGCGATAGTGATGGATTCGGTGATTCCCAATCGGGATTCCAACCAGATGATTGTCCATTCGTGCCAGGGAATTCAACCAACGACCGCTTTGGCTGTATCGATTCAGATGGCGATGGAATGAGCGATGTTAACGATGATTTTCCAAACGACCCTCTGCGAGCCGGTGATGCTGATGCTGATGGCTTAGATGATGCACTGGAAGATGATTGCTCGAATGTCTTTGGAACTTCTACAATTGACAGGCTGGGTTGTCCTGATAGTGATGGAGATGGTGTCTCAGATACCGACCAATCGTGGACTACAAATCAAGGAGGGGATGCATTCCCAATGGATAACAGCCAATGGGCAGATTCAGATGGTGATGGCTATGGCGACGAATTACTAGGGACCCAAGGAGATGCATGTAATTCCGTTCAAGGTACCTCAAGTGCAGATCGATTTGGCTGCCCAGACTCAGATGGAGATGGTTGGTCTAATGCCGACTCTATCTGGCAAATTGAAGACGGTGCTGATTCATTCCCGAATGAAATCAGTCAATGGTCCGACATCGATGGAGATGGCTTTGGAGACAATCAACTAGGTGTTCTATCAGATAATTGTCCGAGTGAATTCGGCACATCTACTGAAGGATTACTCGGTTGCCCAGATTCTGATTCAGATGGCTGGGTGGATTCTGTAGATGCATTCGCAAATGATTCAAGCCAATGGCAAGATAGCGATGGGGATGGTTATGGAGATAATTCATCGGGAACTAATGGAGATGACTGCCCACAAATCAATGGCCCTTCCTCAGTTGGCTTAAGGGGTTGTGCTGATGCAGACCTCGATGGTTGGGATGATTCAACAGACGCCTTTCCTCTACTCGCCAGTCAATGGATTGACCGCGATGGCGATGGCTGGGGAGATAACCAAAGCATTGGAGCCTTGAGAATCGATCATCACCCTGACGACCCAGAACAATGGTCATTGGATGTTGCTCTGAGTTGTTCACCACCCACTCACGAAGTAGATATGGCGACTGCTGATGTAGCAATAATAACCTGCACATTATCAAATCAAGCAGAAGTAGAATTGATGGTGATTTTGGCTTGGGATGTTCCAATGGGAGTATATACTGATGATAATAGTCAATTAATTCACCTTGCAGCCGAAGGAAGTTCTGATGCTGTAAAACAGGTTTTTCTTAGAGTAAGTGGTGAATCCGTTGGAGAATATATGACTGTCATCAAAATAGAGAACCCTGGTGGTGAACAACCTCTTGATACCCAAGTCATTGATATCATTGTTAGTGATTCAACCCCCGGCGAAGAACCAGAAAGTGAAAGTCAGAAAGAAGGCGAAGGGACATTCGCAGGAATAAAAATGAGTGCCCAAAACTTCCGTTTAGTCGCTGCTGGTTCAGTCCTTTTAATCCTCATTGGTGGAATAGTATTCCGAGTAGCCAAACCCAAAACAAAAGCCCAGAGAGCAGGCACTGCTAAATTCATGAACACTGGAGATTTCATGCAACCCCCACCTCCACCTCCACAAACTCAATGGCAAAGGGATTCATCTTGGCAGTATTAGAGAAATGAACAAGGGAGGGGACCGAAACGAATACATTGAGGATTCGGTTCGCCCCGCCTGTACAACGCGGGTGTGGTGAAGTGGTATCACCTGAGGTTTCCAACCTCATGTCGTGGGTTCAATTCCCGCCACCCGCATTTTTTCTAATCTTGATTTTAGCCTTTGCATCGCCAGCCATTCTAAGTGAAGTTCAGGCTGATGCAACTATCTCACAAGAAATCACCTCGACTAAAGTAAACTTCAATGCCTCTGGTCTCAACCAACTCTCTACATCCGGTCCACCTTCATCCGGTTCTCAAAGTGGAAGTGTGAGTCCTTTGGGAGGTACCGTCAAGGCGACATTTGCCTCAAATCCATTTTACTATGATTTGACACCTACAAATGATGAATGGACTGCAAGTATGTACCTCTCTGGTACTGGAAATGTGTGGATGAAAGTTATCCTTGAAACAGACACAGGGATAATTGGAGAAGTTGACTCTTCAGCACTCACTCTCAACGGAAACCCTAGTGAAGTAGTGGTTACTGGCAGTGGTTTTTCAGATGCACTAATCACCCAAGATGCAAGTCTGACTCTGACCTACGAAGTAAGAGGAAATAGCCCTGCTAATGTAAATATGAGGTGGGGTGAAGAGTTGTACCCTTCTCACTTGGAGTTAGAAGCAGACTTTGTGCGCCCAACGGAAGTTAGAGTGGCTGATCCAGGTGAAGTTTTCGATGATGATGATGGCGATTATGGAAGAAGAAACATCATGGTTTCAGCAGATATTGAAACAAAAGTTGATCTTAAGGCAATGATGAGCCAAATGATTTTGTGGGTTAAAGATGGGGATGCGGATTTAGAGATATTGGAGCCTGAGGTCGAGGGTGAAGAAGGTCAATACACGGTTAACTGGTTAATTCCAGAAATTGGCAATGGAAGTAATATTTCAGTAGTTGTTGCTTGGTTGGCTGATGATGGCGTTGTAAGATGGAACTCGACTACTTGGGAATGGGTCTTTCCTGTAGCAAGCGATGACCCTCTCTTGAGCCAAGGAACTTTGATGATATTGCAATTTTCAACTGCCCCACTACTGCTTATAGTTGGGTACTGGTTATTCAAACGAAACCGAATCTTTTGTTCAGAGGATGGGGAATTAAAGGAACTCGAATACAGAGCCTTCAACAATCTGATTTTCTCGACTTGTTGTTTCTTCATTGCAGTATTAAACATCATGTTTTTCATTGTCAATCATCACATCAGAAATCTTGGTGCTGCAGAATCCCAAATTATCCTTCATCTTGGAGTTCTTGCTCTAATCTATGGAGTCTCAGGTCCACTATGGGGAAGGATTGCCGATAAAACGGGGAATAGAAGATCACTTGTCAAGATGGCTGGTATCATTGGAGTTTCAGCATCATTATTGATGGCTCCAATGGGCTTGTGGGCTTTCTTTGGAATGTCGATAATTTTGATGGCGGCCTTGGGAGTTCAACGTCTGCACTTTGCATTAGCCAGTGAGTGGTTTGAAGAGCAAAAAGGTGAGGCGATTGGGATTCTCTACGCCTTTGGCTATCTTGTCACTGCAGTCTTTGCTGTAGTCGATGGCTCGATTTATCAGTGGCTGGGTATTTGGGCGACTTGCATAACCTCGGCATTGCTTATCGCTGCGGGAACCATTTCATTCCTGCGAATAGATACTGACAAAACTGAAACCATCCAAAAGAAAGTTGAAACTCATACATCATCTTTGACGAAATTTGATTCAAAGTGGGTGAAATGGTGCTTACTGGGGGCAATGCTAGTAGCAATCCCTCGTGGAGCAGTAGTCCTAACAAGCCCTCGATACATCGAAACTAGGGGCTTTGATATTGCAATGACCTCATTATTCGAATCTTGGGCAATACTCGCCCTAATCATTCTCTATGTGGTAATTGGAAAGGTATGCGACCGCCATGGCGCTGAACGAGTCCTTCTCGCTTCAGCCATCGCTTACGGCCTTCTTTGGTCATTCTTCAGCCTTGGACTATCCCCGTGGATGAGTGTTGCCATTTACTTAATCCCAATCGTACCACTACTATTAGTCTCAAATGATTCGCTACTCTCAAGATTCACCACCAAAGAAGAAAGAAACCGTGGTCTCGGTATGGCTGGTGCTGCTACATATATCGGTCAAGCAATCGGTATCGCCCTGATTGTAGGTCTGATGTCATGGTTTGAATCATCAAACAGAAGCGACATCGAGGTTTACCACTTAGCATATCAATCAAACATTCCATTATTCGCTCTTGCTGTAGCGGTTACAGCATGGTTAAGCATACGAATTGGCAAAGAACATTTATCCAACGAATAAAGCGAACACTCAAAGGTATCAGTTGACGGCCTTGGGATATGCGAAGACCTCAATCCTTGGTTCTCGTCTTAGTCATACTTGCTGCTGGGCTTTCAGGTTGCTTTGGAGCAAGCGAATCAGATGCAGGTATCAAATCCCTGAATCTGCAAATTGCCCACGAGGATGCTGGTGTTGTCGCACTTCCCCGAGGCCAGCCAATCGACTTTACTCTCTATGGAGAAGAGGGTGCTTGGTTAGAAGTTCCAGATGATGTGCTGATGTTTGTTAATCACAGTTTGGTGCCAACTGGATATCTCCATCTAGACGATGATGAAGAAGTGTATGGCCAGATATTGGCGACCCCATATACAATCGAGCCTGTAATACTCAAAATGATGGCTATGGATGGAAGCAACTTGGAAATTGAAGTCGCCTTGGAAAATGAAACTCCAATCGTCTCTGGACAGGAATGGTACCAGAAGATGGATTTCATCACAAGTGTCTGTGATGATTCAACCAAATGTGGAGCATATATCAACCGCTGGATGGGCTCTCCAAATCCAAACTTTGAGAGAGCAGCCTCCTTCTTCCAAGGGCATTTTGCGGGTCTTGGCTATGAAACTCATATTCTACGAGTTATTGACCACCTAAATCCAAGCGAGCCTGAATCATTGAATATGATAGCATGGCAGAAAGGTCGAAATTCGTCATGCGTTCAAGGAATGGGCGCTCACATGGATATCGCACCACCAGGAGGGCCTCCCGGTGGAGGAACATACGAAGGCGCCTACGACAATACTGCTGGCACTGTTAGCATGATGTTATTTGCAAAAGCCTTCAAAGAATTAGATATTGTATTTGAGTGTGATACATTCCTTGCATTATGGTCAAGCGAAGAAGAAGGTCTTAGAGGTTCCAGTGCATTTGCAACTAATGACTGCGACTATTGCTTACCAAAGGATAAGGAATTAAGATTTTACATCAACATGGACATGATGGGGATATCCTGGCCTGCAAAGAAATCAACTGGAGACCCATTCCCTTACCACGCATGGAGTGGACCAGATGCTGATTCTGCTATTATCGAACAACCAATAACATATGTCATGGACCACGTAATATTTGATGTCCAACATGCACCGAGAAACCTTTCAATCGATGGAAATTATGGTGCGGGTTGCGACCAACATTGGGATGAGCATGATAACCTAACGATGGACGTTCATGAAGATACATTTGGGCGCTCGGACCACGTTACTTTCAGGAACCTTGGAGCCCAGACAATATTCCATCTCGGTGCATATGATGCTGACTATGATGCTTATCATTCACCTTCTGATACCTTAGACAATATGGCTCAAGTTGTAGGCGGTCAAGATGAATTGGAAAAATCGATTCAATTCGTAATGTGGAGTGCCTTTATGGAATTCCTTTTTGCAGACCAAGAACCACTGATTCGAAATGTGGGGTGAAACAAGTTGGCCTCCACTGATGATGTAAAATCACTTTGGAAATGGATAACCTCTGGGGGATTAATAGCAAGCATGTGCTGTATTCCAAGTGTAGTAATGGTTGCATTTGGAATTTCGTCGATTGCCACTGCTGATGCATTGTCAAAAACTCTTTACTTTGGAATTGCAAGACCCATTCTCTATGCAATTTCAATCTTGGTGTTAGCATTTGGCTTATGGAAATATTTTCGTTCACAGGGAATATGCAGCCTTGAAGAAGCAAAGCAGCAGCAGCGTAGAGTCATCAATACTAGTATCTTAGTTTTGACTATCATGATATTGGGATATATCATCTTTAATTATTTTATTTTGGAACTAATGGGAATCTCG
>DUDM01000021.1:5969-28233 GCA_012959275.1 Candidatus Poseidoniales archaeon | reverse complement strand
AACTGTAACCACTGATTCAAATGGAATGTTTACGCTACCTAGCAGAATTATCCAATGGATGGATTCATCAGGCGAGGTGCACAATGAGTCGGCAAGAATTGAGAACATTAGTTTCAACAGGGCTTCTGCATGGGGGGACTTCACTGGTCCTTTGGGATTACTTGGAAGTGATGATATTACTTTATCCCTTGATTTGCCAATGATTAGTGTTATGTCAGTTGAAATAGACGACGAGAGCGATGCAAATGTTGGCGATTCTGTTAGCGTCACTGCGAAGGTGAAGAATGATGGAGCAGCAGCAACCATCGCATTAACTTGTACAGATTCAAATGGTGTTGATGTCAGCACCTTGCCAATTTACATCCCAGTTGAAGCGGGAGCACAATCTACAACCACAGTTCAATTCACATGGACCCAATATTCATCAGGCGAGGAATCTATAACTTGTTCACCACTCATTCCATCTGCCTTCGAGGATTTTGAGAATCTTGTGCTAACAGAGCAAAGTTCTGCCAATAGTAGCAGCATGAAATGGATTGCACATGTTGATTCAGGGACAAATATGGCCATATGGCTGATGGCGGCTATTATCGTAGGAATAGGAGCCCTACTTGCTTTCACCAAGAAAGGAGGAGAAGTGGAAGAAGAATCAACGGAATCCTCACAGGAAACTGAAGAAACTGAGGAACCAGAAACAGCAGAATCCGAAGAGGAAGTTGTGGAAGAAGATAGTTAATCAGCACTTTACGGCTGCTTTGTAATCATTACTATTATCTTCATCCTCGTTTTCTTCCCAGAAGTATTCGAAGCCATTGGTAGAGGAGAATGTATCGAATGAATCTCCCCCAGGTACGATATGAGTTATCGTGATAGTTGTCTTGTAGCAGCCATCTCCATCATAAAAATCACTCCTAGGGATGTAATGAACCTCTTGGCCATTGATATCTTCCTTTGTTTCCATTCCATTTATTTCTAAGTCTAGCCAACCATGAGCAATGGCGCTTGAGCCTTTAGAAGAGGTCATAGAATCGCCATTAACAGAGAATGAAGTTCCACCATTCCACACTTCTGAGCCGTCTTTGCTAATCACTATTGTAAAAGTATAATCAGTTAAAATTTCTTGAATATATGCATCCCATTCCCCCTCCTCTAGGTTTGATGAACGTTCCAAATCCGAGTCTTCTTTACCAAGCCCTAATTTCATTTGAATGCCAAGATGATTAGTATCGGTATGTCCCGACGTGCCCGTATTTCCACTTTCATCTTGTTCGGTTACCGGTAGCATATCTGCACCAACCGCAGTGATAGTTCTGTCAAGAAGATCAGGAGTGATTTCCCCTTCCCATGAATGCGTTCCAGCACTAATACTCAGAGTGTAGGTCAAGGCTGAATGGCCACTTGCATCAATACTACTTCCCTGATAAATATCCGCTAATGGAACTTTAACTGTTGAGATGCCCTCATTATTGGCTTCAATTCCATCCTTTGTCCATACATCTTCTCCCTTGACACTGATACTCGCAGTAGCGTCGTCGCCGGCGGTATTGTAAAGAGTGAAAGTCAGCATGTCATCGACCTCATCTATCTCAAATAAGGAGGCGCGAACATTTCCGCCTTCCCAAGAAAATGCAGCAAAATATGGAATCGCAGTTATCACCAAGAAAGTAAGGCCGACCGCCACAATTGTATTCTTATTCCATTCACCTTTCTGTTGTTTGAAACCCCATGAAGTTAAACCCCACGCAAGTAATAGCAATCCTAATGGTATGATTCCTTCCCAGTTGGCCAAGTCCCAGACAAAATAAACTGCGAGAAGGAGAGAAATAGAACCTGAAATAAAACCAATCTTGGCATTAGTGTCATTTCCTGCGCTCGGAACTGAAGACTTAGAGGCGGATTTTTCCTTTGGAACTTTCTCTTTAGAAGCGCTTCCACCTTTATCCACTAATGTGGCAGTCTTCAATAGACTACCAGTTTCTTTGAATTGTTTTGCATCTTCGGGGGATAAACCGAGTAGAACACCCTCTTGGCCTCCGTCTTTTGCGACGTCCTTGGCTTTATCTAGTAGACCTGCCATTTACCTTCACCTATCTTCAGCGTGTTCTCTATGCCTCATCAAGGCTTTGCCTTTTAGTGTGCAAAGCACTGTAAATTAGCCGAGAGCATTTTTTGCGGTTCAGAACAATCCCATTGAGGATTCTTCTTCTTCATCAGTGTTGAGATAGCGCCTACCTATTACAGCAGCCGCTAGTGCAATCATTGAGAGAGTTGGAATTATTTCAAAACCGGGGAGGTAGACACCACGGACATAAATTGTGATAATCTGAGATTCAGCATCTAACTCGCAATTATCCTTATCTTCTTTACAAGTGAAATCACTCATAGCCGAGAATTGCAACTGGTAGTACTCATCTGTCCATCCTTGAATCTTTGGAGTGCGGACGTTGACTTTTGCCTTGTACGGTGTATCTGTTGCTGCCATTACCATACTGACTGCGGGTAGAGTGACTTGGAATCCCTTGTCCGCTAAGGTGTCATCTGGATTTTGGTCAATGACAGCAAAGCGGAATTTATCCTCGAAGTTTCCATGGTTGTAGACATCGAATACAAAGGTGTAGTCAACCTTCTGCTTGAGTTGAGTGAAAGAGTTTTGAGCAACTATTTGCATCATTGCAAACTGCTTGATTGAAACAATCATGTTTGTTGACTGCTCGGAGTTTTGTGGGCTGCTCACTCCGTTGATATGAGTCACTGAGGCTCTAACAGTCACACTGTGGTCCTTCATTTCTGCCTTCGAAGGGGCTAGAATTCCAATTGGGAAATCTGCACTCCTTCCAGCACCAATTGCCAAGGAACCAGGAGCAGCAACAGCGATACCTGGAGTTGAGATAATATCTACTCTGACTTGCTCATCATAAGCAGTTGGGTTCTGGATAGAACACATGGTTGAACCACTGCGGTCTTTACCTGGCGCGACATCGATTTCGATAGTCAGCGAGTTGCAAGTAAGGGTTATCATCGGGGTCGGGGATTGGGCATCTACAACAGGCAATGGAGCCATAGCCACCATCATCGAGCCTAGGTAGAGCATCATCACCATCAGGGGGGTATGCTTCCTCATTCTGTTCACCGTAGTGTTTTCCACCCGCGACTCACTCATAACCATTATGGGTGAAAGCGTTGACGAATGGCTACCTATATTGTATTATTTTCCAGATATCTCAAGCGTAATGTTTGTTGATGTGATGCTCGCGCCTTGGGGTTAAGAGGGCCTGTAGCTTAGTTTGGTTTGAGCCCCCGGCTCATAACCGGGTGGTCGTCGGTTCAAATCCGGCCGGGCCCACTAAAAGCATCACTCTGGCCGGATTTTAACCTAAAATTCAATTTAAACGACAAAAATAAACCGCCCAGCAGCGCGGAAATGGCGCGACTCATGATAGATAACTAAGTTTGGATTATTATGTTATAGTCGATTCAAACATCAAGTCGAGACTGAACTGGCCGGACAATATCCCGTGCTTTCAATTCAGCCTCATCCCGAATCGGCTCCGGAACAAATACCAAGACGCGACTATCCAACTCAATTAAAGAACGTATCAATGGGCTCGCCTCACTAACATCACGACCATCAGGTAACAAGATTCCCTCACTATATGGTAGATAGCCACGCTTGGAGATAGATGCAATAATCAAATCATCAGCGGGGATAAATCCAGCATCTTCTAGCAGTCCCGACAATGGTTCAACCAATTTTTGAGCCATCTCATCAGTCATCCCATCAATACGTAAAGACTTGTGGAATCCTCTTCGTGATAGCATCTTACTAGCCAAGCCAGATAACTCACCATCCGCATGCTCAGCCCAATGAGTCATCGCCACTTGAACATCAGCATCAGTCAACCTACTATAGGACAGCACATCCAAATTAGAATTCGTCAGCATATCCTTCAAACCGGTATCCAATTCTAATTCGCCTAATTGATACAAAACTCTAGCACGCGCCAACATTCTAGTTAGGTATGATTGGGTTAGTAAATTCACCTTGTGGAAGTAAACTTGTTGATACATATGGAAACGGCAGACCAAGTATGCCTCTATTGCAGGTAGGCCCCAACTCATGATGTACAAGTGCCCGTCGTCGTCTACTCTCAATGCTCGAAGTACTCTATCTATATCGAAACCGCCAATTTGTGCACCACTATTTGCTTGATCACGCAAAAGATAATCCATTCTATCTACATCTAATTGACTGGAAACCATCTCTTTTAGGAAAGGTTCAATTTGTTGACCGTCATATTGTGAGTCGCCATTCATAATAGCAAGCAATCTTCCAAATCTCGCTTCGCCCAAAACTGCGCGCGTTGCTTGTCCAACTTCTGTTTTAGTAGATTCAAGCATCATCCCCCCCCACTTCTCATGGCTATGAAATGTGGCAAAAACTTCGGGGTTTTCCAATAAGTGTGAGTAGGGGGGATGGCCAATATCGTGAAGTAAAGCCGCAATTTGTACTAATTCTGAATCATCATCACTCAGCCTGCCAGGGTGTACCTCCTGCAATTGGCGTGCTAATCTACCTGCTAAATGGTACGCTCCAAGACTATGGATAAATCGACTATGATTTGCTGCTGGGAAAACATAATAGCAAGTAGAAAGTTGTTGAATGAAGCGCAGTCTCTGAATTTCTCTTGTGTCAATGATGGTAACAATGTGAGCAGGAACAAGGATATCTTTGTGAATTTCATCCCTGATTACGCGGTCCCTCAATACATCCCCTCCGCTTTGGCGGCCAACTTGGCTACCTTCAAACCCACCTATCGGCGTCGATGATTCAATAGGTATGTCATATTACCCGCTGTTGATGGGTGATGAAGAGAAGGCCATGGCCGAGGACAAGGTCAAGCCCAAAGAGATAGCCGGCGGCCTTATTGAAAACAAAGTATTTCTCTCTGGTGCCGATGGTAAATTATGGCCGATGTTCTTCTTCTCAGTATTACTAGTTGCAGCTCTAAACTTCTATGCGGTTAGCCGTGAACCTGATGTAATATCCATCGCCGAAATTCACGAACATGAAAATGAAGTAGTCAAGATTGAAGGCATCATGATTTCATGGGTTGAGGACCCATATTCAGATGGTTCCGAGAGGTTGGACATCATCCTCCAAGATGAGAGTGGTGTTGCTGAAGTGCGATGGTTCAAATTTGGAGAACTACCTACGATTGGCTCAAAAATATCCGCGGTTGGAGATGTACGACAATGGGAGGGGCGCTTTTGGATTCAATCACTCGGAAATGGGGCCTTGCAATGGGATTCTAGCGATGTCGCTCTACCAGAAGGTGTGCCATTAGCAATAATTGGTCAAGACCCTGAGCCATATATGGGTAAAACAATCTCAATTGAAGGATACATCACCAAGACCATTCACCCCGATACCGTTTGGACTTCGGCCTATATTGCAGACCACCCTAATTATGCTAATTCAAAACACCAACTTCGCCTATTCATCAGCAGTGCAAGTGGGGCATGGATTGAAGCAGGTTCAAAAATAACTGTGACTGGTCAAATTCGCTTTGAAGAGCGTGAATTCAGATTCGTCATGTACACACAGGGTCCAGAAATCTTGGTCGATTATACCGAGATGCCAAGTATTTCAGTGCTTGAATGGGGAGAGAAAGACACTTGGGGTTATGAGATGAATAAATTGGTTCAAATTGAAGGCATTCCATATCAAGATGAAAATGCGGATTGGTGGATTCAGGGCCCTGCATCTCATCAACGATTATGTATTCTTCCAGGTGATAGGCTACTTGAAAATAATGCCTCTGCCTTCAATGGTGTCGATGGACTATGGACTGGTAGACTAGTTTGGTTAGCAAACATAGATGAGGTTTGTCTTGATGATGGCGGAGATGTTTCATCAGAACCTATTCTTGGAGTTGAAGACCTCTTGGTGGAAATTGTTTCCCATCCTTCATCTTACTTAGATGACCCAGCAAAGCAATGGAATGTCACTGGCTATCTTGCTGGGTCATTAGCACCCGATGATAGCAGTGCTTCGGTTAGAGATGCGCAATCATGGCGAGATGACAAGGTTAGTGTCTATGTTGACTTCCCATCCTCACGAAACCAATGGATTGAGGAAGGACAAAGAATGGAGATGGTAGTTACTGTTGACTGGAATCCACTGTATGGGAGCATGAACCTAGTAGCAGTAGAATGGGAACTTCAAGGTGATGCCTTACCCGCCGACACATTATCATGGGATAGCGATGTTGTAATCTGGGGTTATTCCGAGAATAACATGGTCTTTATCGAAGGGCAATTAATGCCAGCAAATGGATCTGGTGAAACATGGTTGATAAGGCCAGAAACTAATGACCGTATTTGTGCTGAAACTCAAGGCCTAAACAGCCTAAACCTTGAGGCCATGAACCATAGTCAACCTTGGTATGGGCGCTTAATCGAAAAACAAGATATCGATAACCGAAGTACCTACCTCTGCTTATCGGGGGCAAGTTCTGATGATAGTGATGGGGATGGTCTTTCAGACTGGGCAGAAAGAGAAGTCTACAACACCGATATCGACGCCGCAGATTCCGATTCTGATGGGTATGAAGATGCTGCGGAAGTCCTTGCAGGCTCAGACCCAAATGATTCTGCATCTACTCCAACGGAAACCTGAGGCGACTAAATGTCTTGGGAATTAGATCTAGCATGGTTACTCGGCTCAATGTTTGCCGGTATTCTGATGGGTTCTCTAACCGGTTTAATTCCTGGATTTCACGTTAATAATGTGGCCTTGATTTTGCTTGCACTTTCTGGCACCATGGTTGCGTGGGGAATTCCATTATCTGCCGTGGCCACATTAATTGTAGCATGTGGAACCGTTCACACTTTCTTAAATTATATTCCTTCAGCATTGATAGGCGCACCTGATGGTGATACCGCGTTATCCCTACTGCCAGGTCATCGTATGTTACTTGCCGGAAATGCTGCAAAAGGGGTAGCATATTCTGCCCGAGGTTCCCAACTCGGTTTACTTATCAGCATACCACTAATCGTCGTAGCAAGGATTCTTTTTGGCCCTGAAATGGGGTTGTATCAAGAGATGAGGAATTATTTGCCATGGATTTTATTGGCTATTTCAAGCATGCTTTTGATAACCGAAACTACCCGTCTAACTTGGCCAAATTGGCTGCGGAAATTATCTGGTGGTAAATTAGGAGAGGATTCTCGCTTTGCAGGTTTCCTCGCCGCTACTGGTTTCTTCCTCCTCGCTGGAATGTATGGCTGGGCGGTATTCGCTCTCCCCGCGCGCTCACCTGTCGGGATGCCAAATGCTAGTTTGTTATTGCCGGCTTTGGCCGGATTATTTGGAGTCGCTAATCTAATTGATATTTACACAACAACGAGTGAATTACCACCTCAAAAAGACGATTGGGACTTGCCGCCTGCTGGACCTCTCCTAGTTCCCTGTTTCTGGTCCGCTGTTGCTGGTGGTTGTATGGGAGTCTTGCCGGGGATGACAGCAGCACAAGCCACGGTCTTGGTTATGGGTGGACGTAATGTTGCCGCCAAAGTTCAAGGTAAAGAGGGCTACGGAATGGATTTTGAAAGTGGGATGCTTCCCGTTTTAACCCACGAAGAAATCCTCGAACGTGCCCGAGCAGAAGCAGCTGGCGAAGAAATTGATGATGCCCATTCAGAACAAGATTTGGAAATTATCGCTATTCTATCAGCAGTTAATACAGCGGTAACTGTGATGGTTCTTGGATTCCTGTACATCATCGGCCGCTCTCGTTCAGGTGCCACTCTTGCCTTGAAAATGATGTATCCAATCGACAAGTGGGTTGAGGGAGAACCGACTGCTGACTTCATCAGATTATTGGTAGTCTGTATTGCCTCTGGGTTGATTGCTGTACCCTTGATGTTTAAGGTGGCTAAAGGATTGTTAAAATTGCACGAAGTAATACCTCTGCAGACGATGGTATTGTCGGTGATAATCTTCGTCACTATTCTAGTATATTTATCGACAGGATGGATAGGTATTGGAGTGTTAATAGTTGGAGTAGTAATGGGATTAATGCCGCCTAGAATGGGGATTCGTAGGAGCCATGGGATGGGGATAATTTTAGTGCCGATAATGCTCTATACTTTTGCTCAAAAATTCGATGCGTTTGGCTTTATTTGAGTAGAGAAGCACGGGAATGCTTCTTGACCATTGACTTAGACGGTGGGCCGGCACTAGTGCCGCAGGTGTGTAGTTATGACTTCGCGAATCAAATCCTTCAGTCTAATATTGATTTTTCTAATGTCTTCTTTTTTGGCATTCATTCCGACTCCTGAATTAGAAAAACAAGATTTTGAATTAACTTCGGGACGTGCAAGTCCCTGTACGGGGAATATTTGCCTTAACGAAGCGATGCCCAATCCCAATGGCTATGATAATGATACTTGGCCTAATGGCGAATGGTTTGAATTAACCAATATCGGGACCTCCAATATCGATATTTCAGGTTGGTATGCAAATAACAAAAATGGTAAACAGATTACCTTTGACAGTGCAAGTATCGTCGGCTATAATTCTAGCAATTCTGCAACTTGGACGATTGCACCCGGTGGATATCTGGTAATTGCTCGAAATGGAAGTGCCAACTTTTACTTGACTAATTCCGCTGAGACCTTGGAACTATTTGATTCATCATCCTCAAAACAAGATGAGGCCTCATGGACTGCTGCTTCATCAGGTGCATCTTATGTGGAAGACCCTACAAATGCCTATGCTGATTGGATTACAACAGCAGGTCCAACTCCCGGCTCCAACAACAGTGGTGCAACAGCACCAACCTATTTTGCAAGTGACCTAATAATTTCGGAAGTCATGCCAAATCCTTGGCCTTCGGCCGATAACGATACATGGCCTGGTGGAGAATGGGTTGAGGTCTACAATAATGGAAGTAGCAATTTTGATGTAAGCGGTTGGAACCTAACTGATTCGGCTGGCAATGTCATCGGTCTTGACCAGCACCACATGATTGGCTATGATGCCAGTGTGCCTTCTACTTGGCTTATCGAGACTGGTGGATACAGAATCGTGGCAGTGAATTCTACAGGTAGTTATGGAGTTTTGAACAATGGTCAAGAAGAATTATTCCTAAAATGGCCAAATGGCACAATTTCTGAGAAAGTGACTTGGAACAATGCCTATTCAGGAATGAGCCTCAACAGAAATGCAATGGGCATTATGGAAACTTCGGTATTCCCAACGGCTGGCATGGAAAACTCTCAACCCATTACAAGTATTATCAATGCGTCATCTGATATCTCATTCAACGAAGTTTTGCCAAATGCAACTGCAGATGGCAATATCTACGAGAGTGGAGGTGAATGGTTAGAACTGTTCAATTCGGGAAATTTAGACCTCGACCTTTCAGGCTGGAGTATCAAAGATGGAATGGGCAATATTACCGCATTCGATGACTCATTAGTAAATTCTGGAACAAACATCCTAGCAGATGGCTACAGACTCGTAGAATTTGTTGGCGGGACTCAATTATGGGAGGATTGGAATTATCTTACCCTATTCAATCCGAGTGGAGAAATCGTCGATGTACTCCATTGGGATGCAAACCACGGCGAAAATAATTCCCTGATTAGACAATCTGATTTCACCCTCCCTTGGCAACCCTCTCCCTTCAACACTCCCGGTGAGCAAAACCCTTCAACTGGAGTATCCAACGAAACTTTGGTCATCATCAATGAAGTCATGTCTGACCCATCTGGGGCAGATACCTCCGCATGGCCAGGCGGAGAGTGGATCGAGTTGCTGAACATCGGCAATGACAGTATCGACTTAGATGGTTGGAAATTACAAGCGGGTGGTAACAAAAATTACGCCTTGACATCTGAGAGAATCCTGAATAAGGAGAATACGAGTATTGAACCTGGAGAGTATCTCGTTGTTTTTATGAACGGTTCATCTTCCTTTTATCTAAGAAATACAAACGGGGATAGCATCTCTCTTCACAATGCAGATGGGGATTCAATGCATACAATCCTTTGGAATTTCAATGTCACTGAAGGAGAATCATTGGTGGCTCACCCTTCATCGACAGTAACAGAATGGATTCATTCGCTGTGGCCAACTCCTGGCTCTGAAAACCCCTCATTTGGAGGTTATACTGGACCGACAACGATATTGATGAATGAAGTTCTTCCTCATTGTTATGATGACTCCGTTAGCCCTGTAGATGATTGGGTAGAATTGTACAATAGTGGCACAGAAGCGGTTAACCTATCTCGCTTCTCTTTGGTTGCAAGTGATGGTGATACAATCATTATCAGAGATGACAAAATGTGGAATGTAAGTAGCGAAGATGGTACGATTCTTCAAGCGGGGGAATATGCTGTTATCCTTGGCCCAACTAATTTTGCTCTAGGCTACGGTGATAGCATTGACCTACTTGACCCCAATGGGAATAACTTGGAATCAATGAGTTGGACCACAACCGTAGACTGTAGAACTGTTGGACCTGACCTTGATGATGTAAATGCAGAATGGGAGGTAATGCTGTGGCCAACTCCAGGAGAAATTAATCCAGACCCTGCTAATTATAACTTCGATGTTGAGGTATTATTCACTCGCTTAATGGTTGAAGAAACATCATATTCCACCAGAAACAACGAGTTCTTTGAGTTAACCAACGTCGGAGAAACAACCGTTGATCTAACAAATTACGTCATCAGAAGAACAAAATTAGCCGGCGACCCATATGATGGAAAATTCAGTAGCCTTTTCCTCCAATCTGGAGAGTCAATCATCCTAACACCCGATGCAACTCACTTGGCAGAGGATTCTGGGATGCAAGTTGTACAAGCAAATACAGTCATGGATAATACCGTTTTCCTGACAAATAGCGGTGCTTCATTACAATTAATTTCACCAACTGACGAAGTCATTGACAGCCTAGTGTATGGGAATGCGGACCCAGCAATCGAAGGATGGAGTGGGGCCTCACTAAGCGAGCCAAATGGTTCCACTGATGGCCATATCTACATCAGGGGAGATGGCTGTAATAATCTTCCAGATACCAATACTAGTGAGGATTGGAAAATGCGATGGAGCAGAATAGGAGCCAGCCAAGGCTGTAACGTTCCAACCTTTTCAACGACAGGAAGCATTACTCCAACTATTTCTCCAGCAGGTTCCTTAGCACAGATAATTCAGTGGCTTGATTCAGCCCAGACCAGTATTCACGTTCACATCTACGAATTGCACAGCCCAGAGATTTCCTTTGCCTTACGCCAAGCCGCTCAGAGAGGAGTCGAGGTCACTATTGTTCTCGATGAAGGAGATTATTGGTGGGATGATAATGCACTGCGATGGCAGCGTGGCCATGCAAGCGATTTGGCTGCTGCCGGTGCAACAGTCTATTGGTTTGGAGAACCTTCTGATAGCGACGCTCCCGCAGGGCCCTATGCCTTCCTCCACAGCAAGGTTGCTGTTGTTGATGATAGCAGCGTCTGGATTGGTTCAGGAAATTGGAAACGCAGTTCGATGCCAGTAGATGGACAAGCAGGGAATGTCGATTGGGGGGTCATAATTGAAGCCCCTGATGTTGCTCAACAAGTTTTGGAAAGAATCGCTTGGGACGAAAACCCTGCAAACCATCACGTCAAATTACATGACCCGCTCTCTCCAAGCCAAGGTACCCCAAATGGCTGGGCCACCCCTACCCAAGCAGACGACCCCCCTACTCTACCAACTAACACCCTAACAACGACAGGCGCAGTGGAAGGTCGATTACTAACATGCCCAGATGATTGCATGGATGGTCTGGCTTGGCTAATCGATGAAGCGGATGAAGAATTATTACTTTCTCTTCAAAATCTCGATATGGATTGGTATTGGGGATGGGGAGTTAGCCCATTATGGCAATCCTTGGAAAATGCCGCCCAAAGAGGTGTAAAAGTCCGCCTCATCATTAACGGTTATTATTGGGATGATGAAATCCAAGATGCGGTAAACACTTTCAATCACGAATGGAATGAAACTAATGGTTGGGATACATCTGCAATCATCATGTCAGCCTCTGATGAAATCACCAAATTACACAATAAAGGAGTTATCGTAGATGGCGAGTTGACATTATTCTCATCAATAAATTTCGGAGCAAGTGCAATAATTCGCAACCGCGAAATGGGGGTCGTTATCGATTCGGTTGAGATTGCAGAATTCATGAGAGCATCATGGTTAGAAGACTGGAATAGAGTCGATGCTACCACTGATAGCGATGGCGATGGCCTTCCTGATGGATGGGAAATGGCCAATGGCCTGAACAGAACAAATGCAAATTCACCAGCCGGCGTGTATGGTGAGGAAATGATGGATAATGATGGTGATAATCTAAGTAACCTTCACGAATACCTCTATGATTCTAACCCATTATCTGTTGATACGGATGGAGATTGTATCCCAGATGAAATCGAAATCAGTATTGCAATGAGTCTATCTTCTGGAGCATCTCAAGAAGTGGTAAATCAAACAATTCGAAGTGCTATGCGCTCAACAGACGTGGACGCTGATGGAGTTAATGACGGAGTGTTTTGGAATTGTGGAGAAGGTATTGCCCAAGATAGTGACTTTGATGGAGTTGAGGATGAACTCGACAATTGCCCTTATACTAGCATCGGAGTGTCTGTAGATTCTGATGGCTGTTCAGTTGAACAACTTTTAAACAACGATGCCGATGAAGACGGAGTTGAAGATGCAGTGGATAATTGCCCAGATACACTATTTTCAGAAATAGCACTCGGCTCTGGTGGAAATTCTGTTGCAGAAGAATACTATCGGGGTTGTAGCCCTACTCAACTCGATGCTGATGGTGATGGGATATTCAATGACAGAGATGAGTGCCCTGAAACTCCAGCGGACCTGCAAGTAAATATCGATGGCTGTTCAGCCGAACAATTGACTGAAAAAGCAAAGTCTCAATCAAATGAGGAAGAGAAAGGGTCGGCAGGAATGGTTTTCACGATAATAATGGTCATTTCAGGAATCGGCCTATCGGGTTGGTTGCTGGTAAATATGATGAAAAACAAGGACCCACTTGAAGGATTTGAGAATATGGATACAGAGATTCCTTCTGACCTCGGCTCGATGCCAATTCTCGATGGCGGTGGCGTTCCTGTCCTAGATGGAAGTACAACACCTACTGTAGACCTCTCTCTTTTCCCAGGATGGGAAGAAGCAACTGTTCAAACTTACCTCGACCAAGGTTGGACAGTTGAGCAGTTGAAAGAATGGTATGACAATGCTCAGAAGTGATGCAAATGATTGAGAGTAAACGTGAAATCACGATATGCGACATGAGCGACTTTCTTTCAAATGATGCAGAAAAACAGCAACAATTCGTCAGTAGAATGGGTAATGCTCTCAAAGACATTGGCTTCTTTGCCCTGACAAACCACGGAATCCCACTTCCTGAAATCACCTTAGCATATTCTGAATCTGAAAAATTCTTTTCCCACAGCCATGAGGTTAAGTTAGATTATGAGCAGAGAGCCATCAACCGCCAAAGAGGCTTTACAAGTTTTGGAATTGAACACGCCAAGGGCAATGATGCTCCAGACCTCAAAGAATTCTGGCAAACGGGGCGTACTCTTTCGCCTAGTCATAAGAATTTTGAAACTTACCCAGAAAATGTTTGGCCAAAAAAGGAATGTCCTGAATTTGAAGATGCAATCGACGGGCTTTATCTAAAAATGGAAAGTCTATCGCGGAAATTACTCGATGCAGCCTCTCTATATTTGGGCAGAGAAGAGAGTTGGTTATCCAATATGGCAATTGATGGAAATACAATAATGCGAATGATTCACTATCCAGCAATTTCCGATGACGCAAATCCAACCAGTGTTAGGAGTGCAGAACATGAGGATATCAACCTCATCACATTACTTGTTGGAGCCAGCGCAGATGGTTTGCAAGTAATGGATAACGATGGCAGTTGGATTAGTGTTGCAGCCAATCATGATCATATCATCGTAGATTCAGGAGACATGCTTCAAAACATCACTAACGGCCTGTTCAAGAGTACTACTCATAGAGTCATCAATCCCGATGATTCAAGAGATGCGAGATATTCTATGCCGATGTTTGTACACCCAAGAGATGAAGTTGATTTAACCCCTGACCCCAGCTTTGTTGCACTAACAGGTGGTGTTCCACTTTACGAATCGATAACCGCAGGTGAATATCTACTACAACGGCTCAAAGAAATAGGCTTGACTTCTTGAGGTGAATGGATGCTAATGCCTGACGTCATAGCCAATAAGCGGGATGGTAAGGAATTATCAGAAAATGAACTAGCATTCGTTGTAGATGGTGTCTGCGATGGTAGTATACGCGCTGAACAATTAGGGGCATGGTTGATGGCCGTTTACAATAATTCAATGAGTATGGATGAGAGAATCACATTGACTAAATTAATGCGTGATTCGGGAGAAGTTATCGATTGGCAAGACCTTACCCCACTCATTGTTGACAAACACTCAACCGGTGGAGTTGGCGATAAAGTGAGTCTTGCCCTTGCACCAGCCTTGGCTGCCTGTGGCCTCAAAGTTCCAATGATTGCAGGACGAGGGCTTGCTCATACCGGTGGTACAATTGACAAATTAGAATCAATTCCTGGGTATACAACATCAGGTAATGAACGCGATATTCGCCGCACCATCGGATTTGCAGGATGTTGCATTTATTCCCAAAGTACCAATATCGCTCCTGCAGATAGCATTCTCTATGCAATTCGCGATGTAACTGCCACTGTCCCCTCAATACCTCTAATCACGGCCTCAATCATTTCAAAGAAATCCGCCGAAGGTTTATCCTGTTTAGTTTTGGACATTAAAGTGGGGAGCGCTGCCTTCATGCAGAATCTAGAAGAGGCCAGAGCCCTTGCTAAATCGATGATTGAAGTAGGTGAAGGGGTAGGGATTGAAGTTAGGGCATTGCTAACCAGAATGGAAAAACCAATTGGAACTCATATAGGAAATGCCCACGAAGTTTTGGAAATATTGGATATCCTCGAAGGTTCTGGTTCTTGGGATACAATCTCACTGATAGCCATGCAAGGTGGGCACTTACTGCAGATGGCCGGCCTAGTCGATACGATGGAAGCGGGTCAAATGAAGATACTCAGTACCTTCAGTGATGGCTCAGCGAAACACCATTGGGATTTGATGTGCGAATCTCAAGGTGTAACTAAAGAAGTAATCAATCAAATGCGGGATTACTTGGAAACTGGAGAGAATAAATTCACATTACATTCCAATATGGATGGTTGGGTCGAGGACATAGACGCCAAGAAATTAGCCAAAGTATTGTCTGAACTTGGAGCGGGGAGAAGCGAAATTGGTCAAGAAATCGACCATTCAGTTGGGGCGATTATCCATGCAAAAGTTGGCGCTCAAGTCTCTGAGGGGGGCCTAATATTGGCAGTTGAACATCAAAACGACGAATTGAGTGAAGAAATCATGACTCGACTTGAATCATGTATTGCGGTATCAGCATCTCCAGTTTCTGTCCCCGATAGGCTGATTGAGGTCATCAAATAACCATAGCCGTCAAGCGTAGCGGTGATAAGGGGGGTGCGATTCGACCGACTCGTGCCGCTTTAGCTTAGTTGGTGGAGCGTGGGACTGTTAATCCCAAGGTCACAGGTTCAAGCCCTGTAAGCGGCGCCATTAAAATTACCAAACAACAACGGTGCTGCGTAAGGGTTCGAAGCCTGTAAGCGGGGCTTTGTTATTGTTGTTGTAGCACCCCTACTTACGCCTTGAACCGCGTATCTCTTCATCCACAAATTCGATGCCTTCAAAGCAGTAAGGTGGCAGCCCCTAATTGATGAAGATAGCCACACTAACAGGTATCCTCTTCGTCCTCGGATGCCTATTGGCATCTTCTGCAACCCCTTTTGTGGATTCAAAACCAATTCAAGATGATGAAGTTGAATCAAAGCAAACTCAACCTAACCTCCTCATCTCAGACCCAATAGACCCAGCCCTCAAGCACATCCTCTCATCCACTTCAGACGCAACAATCCTAGAAGTCATCATCCAATTCGATGACCGAACTGCAACCCCAGAAAAAATAGAATGGCTCGCGGAAAAAGGAGTCACTGGCCTGCACTTAACCAAAGTTATACCGAGCATTTTCGCCCGCGGGCCGGCCTTTGCTATCGCTGAATTATCCAGTCAACCAGAGGTTCTATGGGTCGAATGGAATGCCCCTCTGCAACAATATATGAACAATACAGTTGATGTAATCAAAGCCCGAAATGTATGGGACCGAGAACTCCTCACTAAGGCAGGAGGAAAACACTCCAGCCATCCTACTATCAAAGGCGATGGAGTCACTGTGGTAGTTCTCGATTCGGGAATTGATGCAACACATCCGGACCTCGATTATAATCCACAAAACCCCAATAGTCCAAACAAACCACAAGCCGGTGACAAGGTTATTTACAATGCGAAATTAGACCAAGGTTCTGGTTCTACTACCCCTGCTTTTGCATGGATTCCATTACAGAATTCAGACACATCAAGTGGCCATGGAACTCACGTTGCTGGTACTGTAGCAGGCAATGGTGATGCTAGTGCCGGTGATAAATTGGGAGTTGCTCCAAATGCTTGGCTGATCGGGTTATCGATGGGAGAGGCCGCATTTACAATCGATGAATACTCCGGACTGGAGCGAACTTACGAATTATCTGCGCCTGGTTCTCCTACTCAGGAAGCGTGGAATATCAAAGTGGTTACCAATTCATGGGGGCCTGGCTTCCCCTTCGATTCCTATGACCGGAACGATGTCACAGTGCAGGTTATTGAGAAATTATCCTATGATAATAATGTCGCAGTAATATTCGCCAATGGCAATGATGGCGGCACAGGTGAAGATGACCGTTCCAATATCTTCGCCAAGGTTCCAAGCGCTATCGGAGTTGCAGCCTCAAATCGTAATGGAATTGGTATGGCTGATTTTTCTAGCAGAGGAATGGAAAGTGATATCACCACATGGCCAGATATTGCCGCTCCAGGTGTTGATATCTGGAGTGCTGCTGCTCGAACAACGATGATTGGTGGGGGTACAGGTGCAGGAGATACAGCCAGTGGCGACCTAGACTACTACTACCTCGCAATTAGTGGTACAAGTATGGCTACACCACATGTAGCAGGCCTTGTTGCTTTGATGTTTCAAGCCGCTCCTTCCTTGAAGATGAGTGATGTCGATGAAGACCTTTCTGAGGAAGGTGATGTGGAGTTACATGACCCCTCAGGTCTCTCACCACCTGTGATGGCTAAACGCTTTATCCATGAAGTTGAAGTGATTTTGAAATTGACATCAAACCGAATCACAGAGGGTGAAAACTTGGCCGCCTCTAGTCATGCTGGGTTGGATGGAAAGGAATTTGATTTTGTTCAGGGCTACGGTTTAATCGATTCCGAAGCCGCAGTTGAATTGGCTTTGAAGGTGGAACAATTGCGTGAAGATGACCCTGAAATAAGTGTCTGGGAGGCCTATAACGAATCGGTATCAATCCTCCATGAGGAGGTTGATGTTGATGAGGGCGACCAATTGAATGCATTTTGGGATGGTGAATTTGCAGTATTCTCTTCAGGTAGTAGTTTCCCACCGGCAAGTGCTCACCGCAAGGAAGTTTGGATTCCAGCAGGGACTACAAGAGTAACCGCTACCTTGGATTATACTCCGCTGGCAAGTAGCATTCTATGCCCCACTGGGGCCAACCTCAGGTTAGCACTTGATTCAGACAGCGATGGAACTTATGAGAGCCCAGACGTCAGTGGCGACCAAATTGAATTCGTCGGTGGTACAGATGATGGGGCTTGGTGGGGATATGATGTTCAAGGAAACGCCATCGGCACCTGCTTGACTCCTAACCCAAGTACAGTTGGACCTAGGTCTCCTTACAATATCCAGGTAGAAGTGTGGCTAGCACCAGGGGAAATTAGCATGGATTTGAATCAATCAAGAGATTGGGCGGTATCAGGGGCAAAAACAGCCACTGTATCTATGGACAAAATATACTTCAGTCATATTACTAGTACTTCTAACTCCAATCAAGAGGGTTCCTCTGGTTTCTTTAATTGGATGGCTGCTAATTGGTGGTTCCCGACCGTGCTTGCAATCTTCTTCCTCGTCGTAATGCTTGGAATGAATGAACAGTCGCGTCAGGCAATTCAAAATTGGCTAGAGAAGAAAAAGGAGGGCAGCCCTCATATTATTGAGGCTACAATCATCGAAGCGACAACGCCTCCGCCATTGGTTGAAACTTCTCGCACTTCCTTGCTAGATACAGCTTCAAGAATGAAGGCAGAAGTCAAGGATCACGTTTTGGATGCAGAATTGATTTAAGTTCATTCCCATTCTATTGTGCCAGGTGGTTTGTGAGTAATATCGTAAACAACTCGATTTACAGAACCTTTCACGGTATTTGTAATTCGGGTGGAAATTTTTGCTAACACATCATGAGGAATTGGTGAATAACGGGCGCTCATTCCGTCAAGGCTGGTTACTGCTCTGACAACAATTGTTTCACCATAAGCACGAACATCCCCGTGCACACCAACTGATTTTACTGGTAGAAGAGCAGCGAAATACTGCCAAGGAATTTCAATCAATCCAGCCTCTGCGGCGGCTTCTAATTCCGTCTCGACAATGTGGCAGGCTTCTCTGCAGACCTCGACGCGTTCAGGGGTTAAATCACCAAGGCAGCGAACTGCTAAGCCAGGTCCGGGGAAGGGCTGACGCTCTGCAACTGCAATTCCCAATTCTCTTGCAACCATTCTAACTTCATCCTTGTAGAGGTCGCGCAAAGGCTCAACAACAACCAAGGTCATGTCCTCTGGAAGGCCACCAACATTGTGGTGACTCTTGATGGTATCACGAACTCCGCCTCCTGATTCTATCCAGTCTGGGGCGATAGTTCCTTGAACTAAGCACTTAGCATCAACTTTTTGCTGTTCTTCTTCAAATATTTTGATAAAAAGGCCACCGATGATTTTGCGCTTTGCCTCTGGTTCAGAAACTCCTTTCAAGGCCTCAAAATATCTATCTCCGGCCTTGACTATTGTCAAGTTAATGCCAATATCATCCAACATCTCTTCGATATTGTCAGTCTCATACTTGCGCATAAATCCTGTATCAACATAGACACAATGTAGTAAATCACCTACTGCTCTATTTGCAATCGCTGCTGCAACAGAAGAATCGACACCACCTGAACATGCAAGTATCGCAGTTTGGGTTATTTTCTCTTTCAATTCAGCAATTGATTCTTCGATGAATTGTTTGGCATCAAACATTGAATCACCCCTGCACTTCACGGTCCATGGCTTCTACTCTACGAACCGCAGCAATTTTCTCATCAGCCAAAGCAGCAGCGATGCCTGCGTCAGAAATTCCAAGAATTTGAAGAGCCAACCAAGCAGCATTCTCGCCACGATCAACGCCTACTGTCGCAGCAGGAACTCCAGGGGGTAGTTGAGCGATTGATAGTAGACTGTCAAAGGGTACCTTTCCCCCACATGGAACACCGATAACCGGCTTGATGGTCATGGCAGCGATTGCCCCAGGCAATGCTGCAGCAAGACCTGCCATAGCGATGAATACTTGATTCCCTTCAGCCAATGCATCCTTGACTATGGATTCAACAAAAGCAGGGGAGCGGTGTGCTGATGCAACTCTTAATTGGTATTCAACATCAAATTGATTCAATACCTTCGTACACTTGTCAGCAATAGGCAAGTCGGATTTTGAGCCGAGCATGATGGTAATGTCCATGATGCGCTGCGAGAGTGGGCAGTTCATCAAGGTGCCGAACCAATAGCAGAAGTAATTCGATGCGACATTGAATGCTTCATCAACTCAGGCCTCTCAACGCTAACTTTGCTAGGCCTCCATGAACCTGCAGGAATATACCATGTCCATCTACCTGCTTTGAGTAAGTGTCCTCCACTGATTAAGTGGAAGGAACCTTTCCTGCCCATGCGGCGCAGTTGGCGAATAGCAGGAAGCACTAGCCAAGCAGGAAAGTCGTCTAAGTGGATAACTCCTTCTGGCCATTCTCGTTTCCAAGTCAGGACGGTTTTTATTCGCTCTCTTTCAACATCCAATAAGCGGCGAGCCTCAGTTGCATCGTTTGGGCTGGGCAAATCACCGGCCAACCATGTAGTCATCAAGTTCCAAGCCAATGGATGCCGCCCTAAGCGGGCGGCGGTACCGGCTGCTTGAGCCAGCCAAGGGCCATGAGCGGCCCCATCAAGAGACAGCAAGCGAAGTAAGCGCATTCGACGCATAGGAGAAAGTCCATTCAACAAGGAGGGAGGTAAAGGGTCTTCATCACTTAGCCACGGTGCATGCCATGAGACAACTCTACCTTTATGCCCGCCATGTACCCATAATGCCGCCATGCCTCGTAAATCCAGTGGTAAGTTCAACTCCATGCCATCCCCATCCTTTCGTCAACCATTCAAAGGATGTCGATTGCGGTGAGGGTAGGAGTGAAAGTAAAAGTGAACAAATTACTCTTCTTCTGGCTCGATAACTTCTTCTGGCTTAGCCCAAGCAGGCCATGAAACCTTCATTGAATGTAAAAATGACATATCCACCCCTCTTAGTTGAGTATTTATTGGAGTCATATCAATTTCCATTGAAAAGAAGTTAGCCAAACCCTTCAAGGGCAACTCTTGGCCTTCGCCAACCCAAGGGTCTGCGCAGCAACCCAATTTGGAAATATACTCCAATACCAAGAAAGAAACGCCATTCACTCTATCTCCACTCAATCTAAGAAAGCCATCTACCAAGGGTAATCTAGCCAACTCCCCAGCAGCCCAATTAGAATGAGAAACTTTGCCTACCCAAGACTTGGGAAGGGAAATCTCCTTTGAATCATCTACCGGCATCAACCAGCGTGAAGACTGGATTGAGAAACACTGGCTACAACGTGTGGTCCACCATAACCAAGAAAGGATTGAAAAAACTAGAAAAATAAACCAAAATGGCTCTGAAGGGTCTATCTTTCCATCCCAGGCCCACCAAATAGATATCATCAACAGAGAAAGAAGAGAGAGGTTCCAAACGTCCTTCAAAGAAGTTACGAAAAATTCCCGAGCAGAATTAGATTGGCGGGACTCCAATAAGAGATAAGCAACAATGACAATGCTAAGAGGGGAAAGTAAAACTAAAGCAGTTCCGACCCATGGGCTGTATCCTTTATTCTGGTCGAATAACAAGAATAACATTCCAACTGCTGTCAATAATAAAGACCAACTGACAGGAAGGAGAAAACCCTGTATTTTGGGTTCTAAGCGCTGTCTTTTCCAACCTTTCCAAGAAATTGGGGGGGTGCCATCTTGGCTTGAACGGCGGCCATCTCCTAGCCAGCGCATTTGAAGAATAACCTCTTCATTTCTTTCCTTTTTTTTGATTGGAGCAACCCACCACATAGGGTCACCATCAAGGAAACGGCCTTTGGGCCGGCCGCCTATTTCCTCTGCCATGAATATTCGACTCAGTTGGGTTCAAAAGACTTGTCGAGTAATCGAAAACAATACATGGCATAGTCTAGACGACCCCCCATGGCAAAGCAGATGCACCTAGTGGCGATACTGCTTTTTGCCATTCTGCTGCTTCCCCAAGCAAGTGCCTGCCTCGACACCGAACCAGCACGCATCTGGGAAAACCAAGCACCACCAGCCGCAGAAGGGCTCTCTTCAGACAAAGACGGTTCGATCAGAACTACAGTTGAAATTTCAAAAATCGGTCAGGAAACTGCCCGCTTCATGCTGTGGCGAGCGATGATGGGTGAAAACTTAACAGAAGCCCAAATCAGAGATGAAGTAGATAGAGCCATGGTGGAAAATGGAACAAATCCTGATTGGCCTTCTTTCGATACCATCATCGCCAGCGGCTCAAATGCAGCAATCCCCCATGGTGATGGCGACAATAAAGGGGCTGGACCTCGACAAGTTGGAATGGGCGATACAGTCGTAGTTGACCTTGGAGCAAGAGTTGATGATTGGGTTTCGGATATCACTAGAACATATTCACTGGGCCAGCCAAACGAGACCGTCTTAGATGCTTACATGACGGTCTATGAAGCCCAAAACTTAACTTTCCCATTGATTGAAGCGGGAACACAAGCTTGGACTTTGGATAACCTTGCGCGGGAATATATCAAATCAAAGGGTT
>DUDM01000021.1:0-5959 GCA_012959275.1 Candidatus Poseidoniales archaeon | reverse complement strand
ATGGAGAGTATTTCATTCACAGCCTCGGACATGGCTTTGGGGTCTGTGTGCATGAGAGGCCATTGCTTTCTTCAGGAGTCGATGACCCATTATTCGGTTTGACCTACAATCAAGATTTCTTGACCAATATCGATGCAATAACGATTGAGCCGGGAATCTACATTCCAGAAATGGAATTTGGTATCCGCATCGAAGATGATTTCTTGGTCAATAATGGCGGTCATGAATTTGTTAGCGAAATAATCCCAAGAGATGCTGAATGGTTTATCATCTTGGAAGGCGATTATGACCCCGTCGAAATGGGTGTTCCTTGGATTGAAGTATCGAGTGAAGAATCCGAAGAGGAAGAATCCAATTCTATACCATGGTTTGGAGCGCCATTAGAGATGCTGCTGACCATTGGGCTTGCTGCAGTCTTACTGCGCCGTCAAGATTGACGCCCTTTCTCATGCCTCAACCACAAATTACGAGCCGCATGAACTTCATCAACTCTGCCAACCGGTGTTGATTTTGGAGCAGCATGCAATACTTTTGCATCTTCAGTTAAGACTTTGACGAAGTTCTCAGCAAATGCATCTAGTACTTCTTTTGATTCAGTTTCGGTTGGCTCGATCATCATACATTCTGGAACAACCAGTGGGAAGTAAACTGTTGGCGCCATGTAGCCATGGTCAAGTAAGCCCTTGGCGACATCCATCGCTCCAACACCCTTACTTTCCTTAAGCGGTAATAAAGAAAGAGTGAACTCATGTTTCACAATATCTGCTGGAGCTCCATCTGTAAAGGCATCACTAACTCCTGCCGCTTTTGCTTCTTCCATGATACGGTGGCGCAGATAGTTGGCATTGAGTACTGCATGCTCACTCATTGTTTCCAATTCATTGCCGTAGCGACGGTAAAATGCCCATGAACGGACGACAGCACCGGAGTTTCCATGCCACATTTGGACCTTGCCAATACTCTTAGTTGGTTCAACCCAATTGTAATACCATGCATCGCTTACATTGCTCTTTTCATTCAGAGCCAACACTCTACGACCGACAAGTGGACCTGGAAGATAATCAGCCAAGTGGGATTTAACTCCGATTGGACCAGAACCTGGACCACCACCACCATGGGGTTGACTGAAGGTCTTATGCAGATTATAGTGAACCGCATCAAAGCCCATCAATCCTGGACTGGTCTTGCCAAGAATTGCATTGAAATTAGCGCCATCATAGTACATCTGGCCACCAGCCGCATGAACGATTAGTGCGGCAGCAGCGATATCTTCCTCAAATATTCCCAAAGTATTCGGGTTTGTAATCATCATCGCTGCGGTATCATCACCAACAGCAGCCGATAATGCATCAAGGTCCAAGCGACCATCCACTGTACTTGGAATCTCAATGATATCATAGCCCGCCATACTTGCGCTGGCTGGATTGGTACCGTGTGCTGAATCCGGTACAATCACCTTGGTACGTTGGCTTTCTCCGATGGTGCGATGATATTCTTGAATACAACGAATTGCCGTAAACTCACCTTGAGCACCAGCAACTGGTTGCAAAGTTACTGCATCCATTCCAGCACAAGTAGCAAGCATCACCTGCATCTCAAAGAAAATAGACATCAAACCTTGTAGATGATGCTCAGGTTGCAATGGGTGAATATCAGCAATTCCAGGAATCTGAGCGATTACTTCATTGACCCGAGGATTATGCTTCATGGTACAGGAACCAAGCGGATAGAAGCCTGTATCAATTCCAAAATTACGCTTTGACAACCAAGTATAGTGACGAACTACTTCAGGTTCAGAAAGCCTTGGCAATGCTGGTAATTCCTTTCTTCTCAATGAAGATGGGATGTTTAATTTGGTTGAAGAAAGTAAAGCAGATGGTTGAGAATAACCTGCTCCTTCTGCCCCAAAGTGTCCGTATAAATGGCTCATGAAATCACCTCCAACCAAGATTCTAATCCATTCGCTAGGGCATCAATATCTGCAGCCGAAGTTTGGTCAGTTGCACAAATTAACAATTCATTTTCTCTTGAACCAAACCATCTGCCAAGGTCATGTCCACCAATGATTCCTTTCTGGTCTAAGTAGACTAATGCTTCAGACGCCTTAGATGGTAATGTTATTGAAAATTCATTGTAATGGCTTGCTTCACCATGAGTTATTGTGATACCTTGTATGGCTGCCAATCGTTGCTTGGTTGCTTGGCAGGCAGCCATATTGCGAATAGCCAAATCACGCATCCCTTCAGGACCAAGCATAGAGATGTGAATTGCTCCCATTAGGGCAATCAAAGTTTCATTAGTGCATATATTGGAAGTAGCGCGATGGCGACGTATATGCTGTTCACGTGTAGATAAAGTCAGGCAATAGGCTTCACGACCTTCGCCATCAATTGAGCGCCCAACAATGCGCCCAGGCATTTGGCGCAGGTACTTATCGGTACAAGCAAAGATGCCGTAAATTGGACCACCAAATGTCAAAGGTGAGCCAAGTGGTTGACCTTCACCAACTACGATATCAGCACCATAATTCCCCGGCGCTTCGATTAGACCAAGCGAAGTGGGTTGAACTGCAATGATTAGGGCAGTGTCAGCGCCAATGATTTCCTTTAATCCACAAATCCCCTCATCCAAAATACCAAGACAATTTGGCTGTTCAACATATATTCCGCAAGAACCTGCTGCAGATTGTGCGGAAGCCAAGTCCACATGTCCATCAGCAGTATGTAGTAAAGTCTTGAGAATAATGTCACTACCTTGACAATAATTGTGGATAACACTCATTTTTTCAGGTGGCAATAACTCACTAACCCAAACGGTGTTCTTTTGACTAGCCTTACGGTTGTGAACTCTAACAGCACAAGTGATTGCTTCTGCTGCGGCAGTAGATGCATCATAGACACTAACATTGGAGACTGGCAAAGCTGTCAGGTCGCATATCATCGATTGGTATTCCCACATTGCTTGAAGCATTCCTTGTGAAACTTCAGGTTGATATGGGGTATAAGCAGTAAGAAACTCTCCACGATTAACCAATTGAAAGACTGCACTAGGGACGAAGTTTTGATACAAACCAGCACCAAGGAAGGAAACTCGCTCTGAAAGGGGAACATTAGCACCTAACAAACGTCGAGCATCAGCGAGAATTTCCTCTTCTGACTGCGGAGCAGGTAAGGGCAATGTTGCAGTCATTCGAACCTCTTCAGGAATATCAGAAAACAAATCATCAATACTAGACAGGCCCATCGCAGAGAGCATCTCTTGTTCACGGCCAAGATTAGGAAGTTGGTCAACCAAAGCGATACCCCTTGTCCTGCGGACAAAGCGGCGGTCTCACTGATAACTCATGAACATTAGGTTTCAGCAGTTCAAGCAATATGGCCAATGATAACATCAGCCATACGCTCAGCGGCCTTTCCATCCCACAAGTATGGAATGCGGCCTGCCTTACCTTGGCCAGAGAGAATATCTTCTACTCCAGATAGAATCTTTGCTTGGTCACTACCAACAATAATATTGGTACCTTCAGTGATTGTGATTGGCCGTTCAGTATTTGGGCGCATCGTCAAACAAGGGATGCCAAGGGCAGTGGTCTCCTCCTGTAAGCCTCCCGAATCGGTCAATACCAACTTCGAAGAAGCAATCAATCCTTGGAACTCATGATAGCCAAGAGGTTCAGTAATCAGAGCGACCGATTCTAATTTCTCCATCAAGCCAAATGATTCAGCACGAGCACGAGTTCTTGGATGCATAGGGAAGACCAATTGAATCGATGAGGAAACTATCTCCAAAGTCTCAACCAGAGAAGTAAACACCACTTCATCATCAACATTACCTGGTCGGTGCATGGTTAAGGTTGCGTATTCTCCCGCTACAAGACCAAGGCGTTCCACGATACCACTTGCTTTGGCCTTCTCAAGATTAGAAAGCAAACTATCGATCATCACATTGCCAACCATATGGATATTCTCAGCAGGTACTCCTTCAGCCAGTAAATTCTCATCGCCATCAGGTGAAGGAGTTAGCAGAATAGAACATATTCTATCGGTTAAAACGCGATTCACTTCTTCTGGCATTTTCATATCGCCACTGCGCAATCCAGCCTCAACATGAGCGCAGGGAATATGCAGTTTAGCAGCCACAATAGCACATGCGATAGTGGAATTAACATCTCCAACAACTACTACCATCGAAGGTTTATGCTCAAAACAAACTTGCTCAAAAGCAACCATGACTGCTGCAGTTTGGACAGCATGGCTACCTGAACCAACTTCCAAGTGAATATCAGGAGTAGGGATGCCAAGGTCGTCAAAGAAGACCTGACTCATGTTGGCATCATAATGTTGGCCGGAATGAAGAAGAATTGTGTTGATGTTTCTTTGTTTGAATACCTTGTAAAGAGGAGCGATTTTCATGAAGTTTGGGCGGGCTCCTGCTACGAGGATGATTGGGCCTTCCATATGCTCACTATACTTAGGGCGGCGCGAGTGGGTCTTGAACATTGGCGATGAAGAATCATTTGTATAAGTCCACTTTTCATAATATGATTATCGCAAACATAGTCAACTGTTCACCAAAGCGAGAAGCATGAGGGGAAAGGATGTTTGGCATTTATTCTCATCTATGTTTGTCTGTTTTGTTGTTGCAATTACATTATCTTCTTCAATTTCCTATAATATCATTCAACCTCTTATTCTTGAAAGTAAATTAGTCACATTTGGAAGATACTCATTCGCAAATGAGGCTATTGAAACAATAGCAAATGATGACTCCCCTTCGGTAGTTGGCATTGGTTCTTCAATGATTTACAAGGCATTTGATGGCAAGTGCATGGGAGAATTATCCTCCGTAGATGGTGCTAAATTCTATAATCTAGGTATTCCAGCATCGAGACCTTATACAGATATGATGCAAATCCCACAGTTATCAAGAACAAATGTTGATGTTGTAGTTTTAGAAATAGGGACAAATCTATTGTTCAAGATGACAGATGGGCCACATGAATATCTTGAATTTAGATTTACTCTTCAAACAATGCTTCAAGATGATTCTGATTTAGGTGAATGGGTAGACCTTGTTCTACCATACCATCAAAGATGGTTATATTTGAATGAATATGAAAGAGCAGAAGCGAGACAATCATGGATGATTGAGGCCGCTGAAGTTAACTTTGAATGGTTATTCAGAGCGGATAATGACGATAAAATGGGTTTTAGATTTATTCCTGAACCTGGAACTAAAGAATGGAACGAGTATCTTCAAAAACCGGGTTGGCCTGATAGTGTAATTGACGGAAAAACTCCCTCCGAACTTGAAGAATATAATGAAACTATTCTAAAAGTCAAAAGTTCATACAAACCTCTGGAAAATGGCACTCGGAATCATGATGCTTTGGATTATATAATCTCTGAATTAACAAATTCAGGCATTAAAGTTATCCTCCTTGGGCTACCACATCACCCACTCAAATATCCATATTTAGATCCGGGTCAGTGGGATGGATACAATCACACAATCCATTCATTATCCGATAAATATGATGTAGATATTGTTGATTTTACCTTTGAACATAGAGATGGTTGGAATTATCAGCATTTCTCAGATGGAAACCATCTTGATGATGAAGGGAGATTAGAATTCTGTCAACGTATGACACCAATCCTGAATGCAGCATTTAATAGTTAAACTGGTCATTATTTTCCGTTTATTCTTTTTTTTAAAAAATCATCATTCCAAATAGTAATTTCATCGAAAACATAGTCAACTGTTTACCCAAGCGACAAGCATGAAGGTCGATGATTCGCTTCATCTATTCACTTCAATCTTCGTTTGTTTAATCGTAGCAATCACTGTTTCCTCTTCAGTTTCATATAATTTAATTGATAATAAGGCATTAGGTGACGGCAGGTATGGAATTACTTATGATTCATTAGAAACAATATCAAATGATGATGCTTTATCT
>DUDM01000020.1 GCA_012959275.1 Candidatus Poseidoniales archaeon | reverse complement strand
GGCCAGTGCGGGCATCGCTAGAATCTTCGCCAATCCAGCCAGGAGTTGGAGGCGTTATCTTGGTTATTCCATCACCATCAGGAATGTAGGAATTATCCCAATATGAATCTTCACCAGGATAAGCCAAGGAATCTACAAGGGTTCCATCCGGCATCAATAAATTCGCACTATCTGCATCGAAGTAATCCAATTCGATTCCGGTGTCGGCTCTAAAGAATACGATTCTTTCATCGGGTTGTAATGAGGTATTCCAGCCGATTGAACATTGAGCGGAGCCTGCTGCTAGGTTATCATCAAGCCACCAATTTGAGATATTTACTATCTCATTACCGCGGTTCCATAATTCGATGAATTGGTCGGAAGAAGAACCGATATAACCATCATTATTCCAGTCGGTGCCATTGTAATCTTCACTACTAGCCGAAACTAAAATCTCTGAAATGATGACATCGGGTAGGGTGGATTCTTCCCCTTCTACGGTAATTGGCAGGGAAGATAGCAGCATCAACGAGACCAATCCAATGCACAATAGGTAGGGCTTCATGGACCGCCCAACCCAATTCACTTCAAGAATCCTACCATTGCGTGTCGCTGGTACTTTTCGCCTAGTCTTTCAAGTAGGTAGTCACTAAGCCCACAGGTGGGGTGCAGCCAGTGAGTAATGCGATGGAGATGAATTGGAACAATATAGAATCAACATTAGGTAGTAATGAGACGGTTTTCATCGATTGCTGGAATCCTGAAGAGCCAAATCTAAAGGAATGGCAACCAGCATTTGACAAGGCGGCAGTTGCAAACAAAGATGTGGTATTTGCTAGAATCAATACCATAGAAGAACCGGAATTAGCTGAGGCCTTGGGGATTGCTAAAACCCCTACATTAATGGTTGTCAAGAAGCGCATGGATATCTTACAAAAGATTGGGCCTTTAGGGGAAGAAACTCTGTTGGATCTGATTCAAGTGGTTCGGGATTTGGATGTAGATGAACTGGCATTACGCACCTGTCCACATGATGAATAGCCGACGCATTGAAGTGTAATTACCTTCATAGCATGTTTTCATGGGGAACATGGGCCACAGGCTGGGAGGCGATATTCTCCCCCATCCCGAGAACACCTTACAATGTCTAAACTCGGCAAAAGGTCTTCAAGTTCACAAGAAATTCCGCTATTGGGAATTCGATGTAAATGAAACCAAAGACGGAGAATTAATCGTCTATCATGATGATTCATTTCAGGGAAAGCCAATTCGCGAATGGTCCTCAAAGGATTTGTTGATAAAGGCCAAAGAAGATTCCGAGTTAGATATCCCTCTACTATCAGATGTTTTGGAATCCCTAGCGGATAGCACAAAACCACTAAGGATTGAAATCAAGGATTTGCATTCAGACGCTGGGCGGCAAAATTTCATCGACATGGTGGCAAGTGCGCGTGATGAACATGGTTGGAATTGCAAGGCCATCGCTTGGAAAGAACGCTTTCGGGATGTATTCCCTAAAGAAGACCGCCTGCGCTGGTCCAAAGCCTTTGAGGAAAAGGGACTGCGGCTTTGCAGGGTAGGAATGCATCATGTTGATTTATTCAAAGCTCATAACTCAACAGTTGGTCGAATGATGTTCACATTGGGGCTTGGACCAATCTCAAAACGTTCTCGACGCTGAATGCCAATCAACATATACAGCCGCAGACGGGCTTAGATTCATGGAGATGCCAAGTCAGGTGTTCTTCGCCACTTTCGTGGTGCTTTCGATGCTGGCAAGTGGTTGTCTTGGTGGAAATGAAGCAATTGTTCCTGTTGAAGATGAAAGTGATGCCTTTTCCGAATATCAGCAGGTAGATACTGAGATGGACACCCACTCTAATTTGCGAGAATTCCTTTCCATTGATTTGGCATTTGTGGAGAATTGGCCTAGTTTATCCAATGATACATTTATTCAGCAACTTATCGATTCAGGTCATGCGGCGAATTTTTCATGGGCAGTATATGATGCAACATATGGCGGCAATTGTTGTGAGCATTATATTGCGGCAACTAAGGAAGGCAGCATCTTAAATTTCGGCGGAGAATACCCTGTTTGGTCGCATGACCGAGGGCATGAATGGGACACCTATCTGCCAACAATAATCCCCGATACAAGTTGTCGAACACCAGCACCAACCGCTCCCGGTCAAGAAGGCCTTGGAGAAGGCAGTATCGTACAAGCAGTCAATGGAGATTTAATCTCGATGGGTTGGTTTCCATATATCGGACTGGATTTAAAAGTAGACAAATTCTATGCCTTCCTTTATGATGAAAATGCTGGCAGTTGGAGTTGGTGCTACAATCGTATAACCGAGCCCTTCTATGACCGCTCTTGGCAAGTCGAAATAGTTGGGCCAATTCAATCCAATATTGGCAGTAATGATTGGGGTTCATTCGTCATCTCCAATTTCTGGCACCAGACTCAAAATGTTGGAGGCCAAGTCTCAATCGATGGACTCAATTATTATCCAATTTCATTCCCTGGAAGAAACGATGATATCGATATTGTTGAATTGGAACTAAATGCCAGTGCCTTGGGAGTGGAATGGGATTTTACCAAGCCACATAAAGAAATGAGGGCATTCCCCGTACCTGAATCGAATGGCGGTGGTTTGCTATTCCCTAATTACTTCTCAAATGGTGATGATGCTTATCTTGGAACAACTTTGACGTGGGTTGCAGACCCTGATTTAATCGAAGGCGGAATATGGATTGGTGAATGGTATAGACACCAAATCAATGGCGTAGGATTACCCTCTGATTATTGCAATATTGCATCCCAAGGTGGCTTACATTGTTTCACTAAAGAAGACAGAATAATCACTCATATGCTATCTTGGGATGGTGGTTATACTTGGCAAAATCAAAGCTACAATTTCACAGGCCTCGCAGAGTCTATTGAAGAATGGGAATTCCACATCAGTGGCGAGAATGATTTGGCAATTTTGAATGTGCGCTACCAAAGTGCTGCAGGGCCTGATATCGACACCGTCTTCCATATACGCGGATATAGTGAAAGTTTGGCCCCTGATAGCATGACATTTGTAGGACTTGGAGACCTTGATTCTACCAGCGGAGCAGGGAATGATATCCGTTTTGATTTTGCCAGCATCACAATTCTAAATGATGGAGGTGCAGTTATTGCCTACCACGATTCAAGCGACCCTGACCCACTATTTGCTGTTGAGCAAGAGATGCCTGATTATGGCCCTGAAGAATCTTGATTCTTCTTCTCCAATAAATCGAGATAAATCATCGCTGCAAGAATCTGAATAACGGTTGCAGTAGTACTGATTGAATGAGAGTTACTAAGCCACCAAGTGGCACCATAAGTGGCAGCACTCGAAAGTAATGAGAAGCCCGCTTTTCGACCGTCCACGCAACTCCAAACCCAGCATACTCCTTCAAAATGTTGCCGGATAGACAGCGAACGGTGATATATACGCTTCAACCCCCCCATTCTGCCCGTAGGGCAGTTAACACAGGTGATGATGATGGCAGTAAGATATCCTGGGATTCCGACGACCACTGATGGCTCTGGACAAGTAGTCCATGTTGAGACCCATATTACCGAGGGCTCTGCGGCTTATCCAATTACTCCTTCTACTAGCATGGGGGTTGGCTATGGCAATGCATATTCCAATGGTGTGAAAAATCTCTGGGGAACAAAGTTGGCTTTTCTTGAACCAGAATCTGAGCATTCAAGCGCTTCAGCAGCCGAAGGTTTTGCTGTGGCAGGAGGAAGGGTTACCAATTTTACTTCTGGCCAAGGACTCATTTTAATGAAGGAAGTTCTCTATGTTATTAGCGGCAAAAGGCTGCCGATTGTTTTCCACATTGGTTCACGAGCGATGACCAGCCAATCGTTGAATGTTCATGCTGGACACGATGATATCATGGGAGTCTCAGACGTCGGCTGGGGAATTCTTTTCGCTAGAAATGCCCAAGAGGCAGGCGACCTTGCTTTAATCGCTCGTAAAACTGCAGAGGTAACAAGCACTCCCTTTTTCAATGTACAGGATGGTTTCCTAACTACTCATACTATCGAGAATACTTTGCTTTGCGAACCTGAATTTATGAAGGAATATATCGGCGACCCAGCCGACCATCTTCGTAATATGATGGACCCATACAATCCTGTAATGACCGGTGTCGTTCAAAATCAAGATTCTTACATGAAGGGTAAAATCGCTCAGCGCTATTTCACTGATACCGTCAAGCCAGCACTGCTTGATTCGATGGCACAATTTACTGAAGCAACAGGCAGACCCTATGGATTAATCGACTGTTATCAGATGGAGGACGCTGAAGTTTGCATCATAGGAATTGGCTCGATGATCGAAACAACAACCACTGTAATCGATGACTTGAGGGCAGAAGGACGCAAAGTTGGCTGCATTCATGTCACTTGCTACCGCCCCTTTCCCGGAGCAGAATTAGCAGCAGCAGTTGCCAATTGTAAGGCGGTAGCAGTGCTTGAGAGAATGGATGACCCGATGGCAGAATCGAATCCACTAACTGCAGAATTCAAGGCTGGATTGGTCGATGCAATGCAAGGAATGCCAGGCTTCCCCGCACTCGAAAAGATGCCTACAATCCACAGTGGGTCCTATGGTTTGGGAAGCCGTGATATTACCAGTGGAGATATTGCTGCAATCTACGACCTCCTTGAATCAGATGTCGCACCGCGCTATTTCTGTATCGGCATAAACCACCCAACAGCCCTAGCACCTGT
>DUDM01000019.1 GCA_012959275.1 Candidatus Poseidoniales archaeon | reverse complement strand
TTACTTCTGCCACAGCATTGACATCATTGCTAGCATCATTAACAGTGAAAGAAGGAACTGAATTATCTCCAGTTTCTTCAATTCTCTCAAGTGCCTCGTCAACCTGTAGGTCAATAGCAGCGCTTGCTAAAGCGAATATTGTTAGTAATGAAGTCCCTACTATTAGAGCCCCAATACCGACCGAAGCACCCATCTCACCCCTCCATCGAGGGCTCAGGTTGCGCCTTTGCCCTCCATGCGGCTATCAGCGAAGAGAGCGTGAGCAAGTCCTTGTTGGATAGTCTATCTTCAAGTGCAGACTCAGGATCACCAGGTAAAGCGAGATGAATAATAGAAATCACCTCACTATATTCATCCTCAGTTAGCATTCCAGATTGGACTGCCTTCTGCAAAAAGGAGGTTGCTGCCATACCGGTCATCTGGTCAAGCAGCAAAGCGGCAATTGTTTGAGAACCAACGTCAACAGACCTACTGACTTCAGAAATTATATCTGGAGTTAGCAAAAACGGATTGACTGCTAAAGCCTGCGCTTCATACAATTCCATAAGGCTCCCTTCATCAACAACAGGTGAAGAAGCAACAGCACCGGCCGGAAGGACTTGGCCAGTTGCTGTAATCAATCTATCACTTGAATCCGATTCAGGAGTCGAAGAATCGTCCACATCATCCGCATCAGCGGATTCTGTAGAAACAACCTCTACTACCTCAGTTGGTCTTGAGGCGATGGCGTCAGTCAATTGGTAGGACATGGAGCGGATTGTATCCTCTACCATGTCTAAACGTGATGACACCATTCTTTCGAGTCCTTTAGTATCAATGCTGGCAACAACATTGGCACCAGCCCCCGTAGAGGCTGGTTCAGCCGCTGCTGAAGCAATCTGAGAGCCGATCCGCACCGTTGCACTTGTTGGCGAGATAGTCCACGCCTCCTCCTCCGAGAGTTCACCCTCGTCAGGGAGTGGAACTTCCTCATAGCCTACATTTGTCATTGCTTCCAATCGTTGGAGACTAATGTCATCCTCTGCTGAATCCTTTGACTGCTTCCGGTTGCGACCGCCTAAGCCTAATGGCCAAGCCATGGCAACTCACCCCTTCAAAAGCCCCTCGAGAGAGAACTTCTGAAGAATGGGTTCAGAGAACTGAATCCCCTTCATTTAGAGTTCCGGAGGCATCTAGAATTTCCATTGTGCTGCCTCCTCCATCAACGTGCATGTTCAGAATGATTGAGCCATCGTGTAAACTAGCAGCCCATCCAGTTTGGACATCATCAAGAGCACAGTTGACTAAGGTCACTGAAATGTAGTACTTTACTCCTGCACTAACTGAGTTTCCGGCGGTTCCTGCGGTTAGAGTTGTTCCTCCATCTAAAGTTAAGATGTCTTCATCGTCAAAGTCCCCAGCATCTTGCACAAAGACATTTGTGTCATCGTTGCAATATACTTGGAATTTTATTGCCGTAGTTAGGATTGTACCGCTTCCAGGTGCTAGTGAAAATATCAGATGAACATCATCACCTGCTGCAGCATAAAAGGCGCCATGAAGTTGTACTTTACCAGCGATTTCTTCTTGTGTATCATCTCCAACACTTTGTGCATTTTGCTGAAGTGTTTCTGCAGTTTGAATAATAACTGCTGAAGCAACTGCAGCGACAAGAATCAATGCAATAAATACAATCATAGCACCGATTCCAATTGAACCTTGGTCATCTTCTATATTATTAGTCATCATTCAAACCAACCTCTCTCCAGTAGCGATTGAAAGACCACTGCTCAAAATCTCGTATGTAGTTCCTCCGCCAGTCACGCTCATAATAAGCTGATAATCTGAACTTACTGTGAGATCACAGTCAACACCTGTACCGCCAAATGTGATCGGTAGCTGATATGCTGTACCTGGCACGAATGGAGTTACTGCACCACCAGCGCCACCTAGGGCGGTAGCCGCAAGGAAATTAGCATCAAGGATACCGATTACGGCTCCATCGTCGCACATTATGCTGTATGATGCAGCCGTGGAAGCAATTGTAGCACTTCCTGCTCCTAACTCAAATGTTAGGATGATAGTTCCTGTTGCCCCTGTGGCTGAAATCATAGTATTAAGCAAAACAACTTTTGTCCCTTGTTCGGCTTGCGTATCTTGCCCAGTCTGCTGCGCAGTCTGCTGCAACTTCTCTGCCGTTTGTATGATCACAGCAGATGCTACGGCCGCAACCAGAATCAGCGCAATGAATACAATCATCGCACCTATACCGATTGAGGCATCTTCGTTCGTTCCTTGGCTTTTTTCTTCAGTTCTGTTCATTGTCCTTCACCTTTTCATCCTCTCCTAAACACATCACCTATATGAGCGTTATACCGGCAAATGCCGATTTTACCCGAGGCGACTGGAGTTCTATTCACTATGCATTATGACCTCCGTCGAATGCAATGTTCAATGGAATGCGAAATGCGGCGATGTCATCAGGTGCTAAACTTTTGATTAGTGGAATAGTTTCGCAAGTAAAACTCGCAGGAAGCCAAGGCCGAACTAGAATGTCTCTGTGAACTTCCATACTCTTGTTCCTGATTCTCACTACACAGGTGATGTCACCTTGACGCACTTCATATGCTGTCATCACTGAAAGTCGTCTAGCAACTGGCGGCGTATCAAGGCCGATTGGAACTGCTGGAGTCAGGTGGAATCTCAAGTGTACAAAACCACCAGGAGGGAGATTTGGCAAGTCGATCCATTCTGGTTCCGAAACCCAGCCTCTTGGGGCAGGTGCTTTCATCCTCATCGGTGGTAATGGCCTTCTTCCATCATTGAGTAGTCTAACCAAAAGTACACCATAGTCACCACCCGCTGGCCAACGGCTTTCTACGCCTAGCCAGAAAGTTCTGAATAAAAACGGATTGAGAGTTGAAGTTTCAGCCCCTGCAATTTGCCCGATTAATCCCTCAACTACATTTGCTGCATCTTCCATGTCTCCATCTTCAGCATGTATGGATACAGAACGTAGTTTTCGGATGACGGATTCAAGTTCTGTTTCTGCAACATTCTTTTCCTGTAATAATCTATGAAGTAAAACGATGTTTCTGCGTAGGTTCTTGACGTCCTTTTCCATTTTCTTGACGCCTTTACCGGCCTTTCGAATACTTCTCCATGCCGAAAATAAATCATGGCCTTCAAGTTGATGCCTAGCATCTCCAATCCATCCTTCAATAGATTCTGAGGCGCCTCCTTCATCGATTACTCCTCTAATGGTTTGTTCTAATTCTCTTGAGCCGCGCAGTAATTTATCAGCGGTTGATTGAGAGGCGGCTATGGCTCTTCTTGCTCTTTCAATATCTTGAGTAACGAATCCCTCTTCTCCACCCTTGCCAGTATCTGCGGCTGTTGCAGCGCCACCATAATCATCTGGCAAGTTAGAGGTATCTTGTAACTCAGCAGCCTGTGCGGATTGTTGGTTTACTTTGGAGTCAACAGAATCCATCTCCGCCATTGCAGCAGATTCTTCACCGCTTGGACTGCCATATCCTCCTTCAGTCACTTGATTCACCTCCTTCTGAACCGTCTGCAACATTTTCAAGTACCGAACTCAAATCGAGGCCTGAGCGTGCTAACTCGGTTAGAAGACGCGCTGGGTCGCCCAATTCTACTGCCATCTTCTCCCGCTTTTCGTTGATTTCTATCATGCGGCTGTAAATTGAGCCATATGTCTTCTCAGCAAGACTGATGATGAAAATAACACCACCTATGACAAGCAGAAGATATGCGAACAACATGACTACATTTAATCCATCTAGATTCAAGCGGGGTGGAATACCTAAGACAAGAAGAACGGTACCAAAGATTGGCATTACCATAATGGTAATCAGTTGTTTCTTAGCAGCTTTCAGGGATGCGAAATGGTCGCTATAAATTGTTGAATGCCCTTGCTTAGCGCGTTGATAATCTTCGTGAACCAATTGGAATTCTTCACCAGAGCGCCAAGCAATCCACATAATCCATATGGCTGCTACCAATAACCAAGTGATGCTGAAGAAGGTTGAGAATCCAGTTTCAAATAATGCGCCCATATGAAATGCGAGTCCTGCTGCGATAGAACCGGCAAAAGCGGCAGCCTGAATGAATTTCTCACTCTGAGTACCAAGCCGCATTAGAATTCCAGTAAGCATTAGCATCAAGGCAAAACCGATTACTGATATGGTTGTGTTTGGAGCCCATGATTGCACTGTTCCTGAGAATTTAACCTCATCATCATCAACCTCATTTCCTGCTGCTAACATTGATTCCAAAGAAACGCTACAAGTGATTCCGGCAGAATGAGACCACCAATCTAATCTATCTGGGCTAATCTTCCATTCAAGGGTACTTTCTTCCTGAGGAGGGAGGAGTCCAATAGTTTGTGTCGCGTCATCAAGGATGCTTGCACCATTGCTGCAGGTTAGTGTTACATCAACGCCGATTGCTGTTGCAGTACCTCCGTTAATCAAATCAACAATAAATGTGATGTCGAGGTCTTCCTCAACAGTATCTCCAGATTCTGTACTAAGTCGTGGATTTGAAAGTGCAGGATTGGCTTCATTTATTATTTTGAAACCAAATGTTGCATTGGTAGTGCGGTTATCATCAAGATTGATGAGTCGTAATGAAAGGTTCCAACCATCATCTGCTACAAGGTAGGGGTGGATTGGTGTTGCAATCCACAAATAGATTTGTTGTTTAATCGAAGCCATTGCTGGAGGTAAAGAAATCCTTTGGAAATCCGGAGAATCACAATCAGGATTCATAGGTAAGATTGTTTCGTTATTTCCTACTTGGATGGAAAATTGCCACTCATCAAAGCCAGGGTCCACGAGAAGTGAACTGTTAATCAGTCTATCAATGCCACATAATGCGACTTCATAATTGCCAACACTGCCTGCATCTATCCCCATAGGGATATGTGACCATGGTATTGTTTCAGTCACACTTCCTGCCCCCCCAACTTTAGGGGAAAAAGTAACCACTTCACCGGTGGAATACATTCGAGACATCGTCAGGTTAGAAGTTAATTCCGCTGAACCACTAATATTTTGGTCAACTGGTCGCATTGATATGTGCAATTCTCCTGCTAGGTCGATATCTGGGGAGATTTCTACTCCTTTCACCTTGAAAACAAGAGGAACCCACTCCCCCATCGGTAAATTTAGCAGCGATGGCTTACCTTGTACAACTTCCCAATCTTGCATGATTCCAGCACCTCCGGACCTTAGAATATCATAATCGATTTCAACAGTAACATCACTATTACCAGTATTCATTAGCATTGGATGGAATTCCCATATGTCGGTTGCATGAAAATAAGAAATATCATCCCAGCCTGAATAGTTCAACTGGAAAACGGCCGCTACTTCCAATTTAGCTGTCTTTAAGCCAATTACTTCGCCTGTTACAGTATCGACTGCATTGACATAGAATGTATGAGCCTCACCATTTGCCATTCCTCCTTCTTCATCTAACGGTGGAACTTCAATAGTGACCTGCACTTCTTTCTCTTCATTTTGAAATAACTCAAATACTTCATGAGATAATGAAATTGGCCAACTTGAATCAGTATTGGCCATCAATGTCACATTTTGCAAAAGGTTACCCGAATTGTTGATTGTTATTGTAAAACTCAAATCATCTCCAGGTATGACGTCGGGAGTGGGTGGGATTGAAATCAAAATACCTTTGGTTGCATTAATGCTGACATTGATTAGAACTGTGTGAGAGATGCCTGAATTATTGGAGATTGTCAAGGTGGCTAAATGATTGATGTCGCTATTGGCTCCTGCGGATGGAGTAACTCTTATTCTAACGCCAGCTTTGAATCCAGAAGCAATTGGAATCTCATTCTCCCCATCTAGGATAAATGCAACGTCACCTGATTGGCTAGTATCTAAGTTAAGGTCAAAGTAGGTGAGTACGTTTCCTGTGTTCTCAATGTAAATCATGAGAGTTTTTTGCCCTCCAATAGAAATATCCATGTTGACTTCGTCAACTTCAACACTCATTGCGATTGTTTCTTCAGTCGTAATATGATAGATGTGAGATGAAAGGAATTGTCCACTCGATAAATCACTAACAACTAATTCTATCTGATTTTGTATACCTGCTGGAGTATTTGCTGGAACACTTAGGTTAAGAGTAAGATTCACTACTTCATCACCAGTTAAGTTTGGATGCTGTTGCATCTGTGGAGGCACTAATAGGATTTGAGCAGTTGTTGCTCCACCATTAACCCCGATAATCCAATCAATCGGTGCTCCGTTTGCTACTGAAACCAGATACCCAGTCATATCATTCCCTGTATTCGTTAATTTTAAGTCAAACATAGATGCAAATCCTGGTACAACACTGAGGTTTCCACCAACGTCGTTCAATTCTCCGTCAACAATTTCTGGTATGACAACAGTAACGTAACGTGTTACGGCTGTTGCGAAAACATTTGCATTTAATTGAGCATTTGAAATCGTTGGGCTAGCGATTACAGGAATTGTTAGAGTTCCTGCAAGGGGTAATAGATCTGAAGGGCCAAGAATACCAAGGGAAGAACTTTGAATTTGCCCAAGGGCAAGACTTGCTGTAGTAGTAGATGAACTAACATTCCAACGCATTGCTTCTCCATCTCCACCACTCGTTAAAGGCACAAAAGTCAAGTTACCTATGTCGATTTGAACATCTACCGTATCGGAAGGGCCATTGACAAGGTTATGCACAACTTCGATTTGCATGTCCACAAATTCTTCTATTCCAGTAGAGCCAACTACACTCAAGACTTGTTCAGGAGTTAGAATAATCTCAGACTCAGCAAGACCAGGGTCAACAATAATAGTTGGTTGAACTAATATTGCTTCTTCGGCTGAAACCGCCGCTCCACCGACGCTTGGACTTGCAGATAACCAGAGTCCAATAGATTCTCCATCGCGAAGGCGGTTGCTTGGATCTAATGGATTTTGTAATGAAGGCGCTGATACATTAACATTGACTGTTCTGTTTTCTCCAACCGGAATAATGTCAGTTGCGGAGGTTGCCAATTCCAATTGCCATCCATTTGCAGCGGAGGATAGTCCTGTTTCAAGGTTGAAAGAACCTGGGACATTTCCAGTGTTTAAGATAGTAAATGCAACATTGGCAGAAAATCCTGGGACAATTGGTGTATGGTGCTGGGCATTTGATGGAGCCGAAAATAGAACTGTAGGACTGGAGGTATAGCCTGAACCTGCATTGTCGATTGTTATGCTTGAAACTGAACCTGTTCCGTCCATAACCGCTGTTGCGATTGCACCCGAGCCCCCACCATCGCTGAATACAACATCTGGGATGACTTCAATTCCATCAGCATCTAGGTAATTACTTCCAAAATCTGTCAGCACAACACCGCCCACTCCACCCGTGCCATCTAACCAAACTACACCTTCTGCATCCATGTGCGGCGAGGATACTTCAGACCGGTATAAATCACCAGCCATTACTGATACCGTCCCCATTAAGGTATATGCACCGTTATTGCTAGTGAGTGTAAGGTCTATTTTGTCAATATCAGAACGATCAGCATTTTCTGGCACTGAGGTTGGTACGACAAGGGAGAGCATACCTCCGATACTTACGACATCAGTTGTTGTTCCATCCAGTGAATTATCTGCCCAACCTTTTGAAGTTGCTATAGTTACATCAAAACTATCAGCGGCACTTCCAATATTTCGTAGTACGAACGTCAATTGGGTTGTCGCACCTGGTTGAGCGGAACGGTCGGCAGGAGTTGAAAGATGAGAATTATAATTACTAAATTCGATTGAAAGTGGCTCTGCGAGCGCAATTTCAATTACTTCACCACTGGCTCCCCAATAAATCAAGTCAACCTTTAGGTCCCAATCACCTTCAAGTTGAGAAACATCCATGTCGATGCTCAAAGCCTTTGCTTGAGAAATACTAACTAAAGTACCCGGTAGTAAAGTCCTGTTCGCAGATAAATCCGACTGGGGACTACTTACATCAGAGGAGTTCGTTAATGATATACTCATTTGAGCGGCAACATTTATTGTTCCCAAGTTACGAACGATAGAAGATACTGAAAGTGTATTGCCGGTAATACGAACTTCTGATTGCCCTAAATCGGGTTGAGGAACTGTTATACTTGAGATATTTCCTTGTTGATAGTCAAGGACTTTGAAATCCAAAATCCCCTTATCGTTCAATGAGTTTGGGTCATTAACAGTCGCTATTGCTTCTGCTTCAAGGCGTTGGTCGAAACCATCATCCGCATCCCATTCAATAATCATTGGTGAGCCGATAGTTCCAGGGGCGATTGATGGAATGATTACTGAATCGACAATATAGCCCGCTCCGGTAATTGAACTACCATTTCTAAGAATCAAAGTTCCCCCACTTGCAGAGGTTCCGATGTTGCTAACACTTATCGAAACTAAATGAACTCCACTCGCTAAGATGATATCCGAACCTGTATCGATTGACCCCCCGCTGGAAATAATAACTTGGTCTATTTGTAAATCACTTGTTAATGATCTACCTTCATCAGATGCCTCGACTTCAGGAATTGGGGCAAATGCCATCGCCAAAGGGGCGATGAATAAGAAGAACATCAGAGTTGCATTAAGTCTCTCACGATTCATCAGCAGTCTTCCCCCTTACTTCTGGTTTAGAGAACCTCTGAATGTCAATTTTCTTGCCCTGTTTTTTCCATTGTAATAACAATTGGTTAAGCAACTTATCATGGGTCTCATCTGGAATGCCTAAGCGGCGTCTTTCTTCCCAGAGCAATAATTGCTCGGTCCTAGTCAACAAGCCATCTCGGAGATATAATTCAAGGGTCTTCCGGTAAGCATCCCTGTCACTAATTGCATAGACGATTGTATCCCCTTGAATTAGGTCTGCCTTTGCTTGAATTTGATTCCCTAAAGTAAGGGCTTCATCATATGATAGATTTCTCCTATCTAAATCAGATTGGACGTTGCTGGCTAACTCTTGTAACTTGTAATGAGTGGTGGATTTGTGGATTTGACGGAGGATTTTCCGCACTCGGCGGGACATGCGAACTTCCACCATGGCCGCTTAGACTCGGGTTGGATTATGAAGTCTGCGGCGGTATATGGCATTTTCACCCTATTTGAATAAATATAGATGCAATTTGCATAGGAAGCGATAGGAAGTTTTGAGTGCCTGAAGGCACTGCCACAAATATGGCAGATGGAAGCACCACTCTAGAAGTAGGAATGAAGGCACCAGAATTCTCAACATTAGATAGCGAAGGAAATAACCATTCCCTAAAAGAATTGAACGATGCAGGGAAAACAGTTATTCTCTATTTTTACCCAAGAGATAGCACTCCTGGATGTACCAAACAAGCCTGTGATTTCCGCGATGAAATGGGGCAATTTAAAATGCAAGATTACGTAGTTCTCGGAGTTTCAAAAGATTCTGCAAAAAGTCATGATAAATTCACCAATAAATACGATTTGAACTTCCCACTTTTACTGGATGAAGAAAGAAAGATTCACATCGCCTATGGAGTATGGAGAGAGAAGATGAATTACGGCCGTAAATTCCTTGGATGTTCTCGTTCGACTTTCGTAATTTCCCCTGATGGCAATCTCAAATGGGTAGGGTACAACGTCCGAGCGAAGGGGCATGTTGCCAAATTACTAAGAGAACTTGAGTTCGAGTGATGCCATGGAAGGACTTTCTGGCACCAAGGTTGAACTGGAAAATGGTTCTGTAGCCTGGTGGCCTTGTCATCTGGGTACAGGCGCCGAAATAGGTGCAAATTGTTCGATAGGCGCCTTGTCTCATGTCGGTAGGTTCGTCTTGATAGGTGATAATTGCCGCCTTCAAGGAGGCTGTTATATCTCCGATGAAAGTGTCCTAGATGATGATGTATTCATCGGCCCAAATGCCACAATCCTCAATGATAGGCATCCTCCTTCCAAAGGGATGTGGAGTCCAGTTGAAATCGGAAAAGGTGCGGTAATTGGTGGTGGGGCAACAGTAGTAGCAGGCATTACCATTGGCGAAAGAGCAGTATTAGCAGCCGGTGCGACAGCCACAATATCGATTCCGGCAAATGAAGTGTGGGGAGGAGTGCCTGCAAAATTTCTGATGAGCCGTGAACAATATGAATCAAGGAGGGGAAATGATGGATAAAGACAAGGCAGTAGTAATCGACTTCCTTCGCCGCTGTGTCCAATATTCAGATGAATCAATACAACGGAAAAAAGGTAGAGGCGATTTGGAAGAAATTCCAAAGTGGCAAGCCTACCGAGATTTCACAGATTATGCAATCAAGGAAATTGAAGAAGGGAAACTGGATGACTGGTTTTCAAGCCCGCAACCCCAAAAAAAAGGACCATTGGACGACCTGAAAATATCTGAATTAGATCATCAAGATAGAGTGAAAATAATCGATGGGTTAATCGGCCCTCGCCCCATATTTGTGGCTGCAACCTGTAGCGATGATGGAGTTCACAATCTCGGATTATTATCGACAGTAGCCCCAGCATCAAATAGTCCTGCACTGTTGACTTGCTCCCTTTCTCAAGACCGCGATGCTAGGCCCAGAGACACCTTAGTCAATCTCAAACAGAATGGAAATATCACTCTCCACTTGTTGCCAACGAGTATCGAAGGAGTTAGAATCGCCGAAGCAGCAGCAGAAATCCTACCTTCTAATGAATCGGAATGGAAATTATTTGAAGCCGAACCCCCCAACCTACCAGGTGCCATTGCTTCGATTCATTGCCGATTAGTTGACCAATACAGTCTGCCAAAAGGAGCTGTTGCAACTCTTTGCGTCTTAGCAATCGAAAGCATCTCATTGCCTGAAGAACTGCAAGATGAACTCCTGAAAGGTGGAAATTCCAATAACCTCTACCAACATGGTTGGTGCAATATTCATCCAAGTGATGCAGACTGGTCGCATCTCATCCGTTGATTCGGTTATTGATTACGAACCATGTAGAGCGCAAGCCCGCTTCAAGAGTAGTCCAAGGCTGCCATCCTAATTGGCGAGTTGCGAGGGAAATGTCAGGACAGCGCCTTTGAGAATCTCCAAAGTATCCTTTGCTTGGCTCTATCAAGACTTCTACACCAGCAGTTTCAGCCACTAATTCTGCTAACTCCGCTATCGAAGTCTCTTCAGGCCATCCAACATTCCACACTGCTCCTGCTAATTTTGAACCATCATCGATTGCAACATCGGTTAATCCAGCCAATAGGAATGCTTCGGTAATATCTCCAACCCAAGTGAATGAGCGAGTTTGTTTGCCATCGCCATGAACTTTCAGCGGCTTTCCGCAGGCTGCAGCATCCATGAATATCGAGATAACCTGCCCATATTCAGTCGAAGGACAGCGCCCCCCATAGGCATTGAAAGGACGTACAATTCGGAAATCCAAATCCTTTGTTCGCACCGCATGTTGAAGCAATATCTCGCCCAAATATTTGCTAGCCCCATAACTATGGCGTTGATGCTGAGCAGCATCATCAAAGACGGATTTGGAACTTACAGGCATCGGTTGAATACCGGCTTCTCCAATCGCTTCAGGTGATGAGGCGAAGACCAAGCGGCAGGCGTGTTGTTCAGCCAAGCGCAAGGCAGCAAGAGTTGTATTGATATTGACATCGATTACCATATCGGCTCGCTCGTGGAACCAACGTGTGCCATTGACCGCCGCCAAATGATAGACTAAATCAACACCATCGAGCCATTCAACAGCAGCATTCAATACTTTCATATTAGCGCAATCACCTTTGATGAAATGATAAGCAGGATCGTCTTTGCAATCATCGAGATGCTTCTTCTTACCGCGAAATAAATCGTCGATAACAACAACTCGATGACTTCGAGCCAATAATTCCTCAACCAAATGGCTGCCTAGGAAGCCGGCACCACCTGTCACTAGAACACGAGCCATGGTTAGGCCACCCGAGGTGTTTGGTATCAAACTCTCTTGATGACCTTTAGCGAAACTATTCCATCAAGAAGTGATAATTCAACTTCATCGCCATCATTTACTTGCATGCAAGGGTCTTCCTCAAATCCATGCCCATATGGAAGACCCAATAGAGAACATGCCGGCAAAGTCAATGAGCACACATCACGATTGATTATTGCCAAAGGCCCCTTTCCAGTGTACAATAATCCCATCAAAACATAGGGGGCAACCGTTGAACCAGAACCCTTTGGATAAATCAAAACTCGACCTTCAAGCGCACACCCATCCAATGGATGCCCTGTCTCTTCAATCACTCCAGAATCAGTATTCACATATCCAAGATAAGTAATCGGGACATCGGTGACCAGTGCTTTACCTCGGACCGTCCATTCATTCTGGCTGGGAAGACCTCTTCCATTAGTTGAAAATTCAGAAGATTGTATGACCTTTGCAGACTTATGCTGCGGCTTAGCCTTATTCTCAAGAATTGGAGTTGGACCTGCACTTAATGTAGCATCAAAAGCATGTGCCACACAATCAGAAAGGCGTGCAACAGAAGTTGGAAGACGGTTCAATCCACTAGTCAAATAATGCTCGGCTTTCATTGAATTTGTCAACAAATGATTGTAGCGGTTGCGATTGTAAGGAGTAACTTCAGGACAGGTATCTTTCAGAACTAATGCTCCTGCCTCTTCAAGCAAATCTATACTTCCATCTGCGGCTGCTAAATCATAGATGTATGAACTCGTAAAGACCCAAAGCCGTTGCTCAGGGATTCTCTGACCCATTTCCATGTGACTTCGCACCAATGAAGCGGTTGAGCGCACCTCGCCAAGACTTGCCTGCGGGCAGCCAACAACTACCAAGTCAACTTGGCCGGTGGGGGCCAGTTCAGCATAGCGTGCTTCTAAATCTGCTTTTGTAAAAACAAGTTCACCAACAATATCCATCTGGGCTGGCTCTTGAGTCAAACCATGCGCCCATAACATCGGACAGCCAAAGTTCGCAGCCGCAGCAGTCAGTGCTTTGCGCTGCTCAAAATCAGCAGCAGAAGACAAGCCAGTGATGTATGGCATCGGACCAAATGGGAAATCCCAAGAAGGTGGTATCTGTGAGCCAATCCAATCACCAAATACCGACCAATCACTAGCCTCAGGCAATTCACAGTCAACCCTAACCATCAAGTTTGGAACTCTATTTTCTTCAAGATGCAAGCCCCATTTAGGAGAATAGCCTGTCAATGCTGTTGCCAGAGCAGAAAGGCCTGATTCACGATTTGTAATCAGAGATGTCCAAGTATTGGAAAAACAAACAGCATTGCTCTCTGCCCAAGAAGCAATTCCAGAACCCACCTCAAGGCCGTGGTCATAAGGAGTACAAGACAAGGTTGCATTTATTCCCAACTGCGAATAAGCATGTACAATTTCGAATTGTTGTTCAAGAAAATCTGGATATTCAATTCCCATTTCCTCCATTTTCTCATGGTCGCAACCTGCCGAATTCAGAGTCGTAGGAATTGCCACCTCACCATCACCAGCCAAGTCGGATAAGAAGCGGCGTAATCCATGCCCCCCCGTTAGTACTGAAACGCCACTGATATGAGCATGATCGACCTCGATAAAACCATTAGAATCCGCAGTAAAAGCGAGGTCTACGACCAAACTTGCTGCCTTTTGACGAGTTGGACCTTGCTCGCCAGCAAGCATTTCCTGAAGTGCCTCGGGTATCTCCACAAAATTAGGAGGTGGCGATACATCATCAGTGCTTTGCCTGAAATATCAGCCTTACTCTTGATATGGGTTGACGTTTATCAAACAACATGTCGGATGAGAAACAATGCACCTGCCAGCCTTCTATTCCCCATCTCAATATGCAAACAAGAACATGGTCATGTCAGAGTTGCGGCAAGGCATTACCAACCCGCGGACAAGTGCCACCACAGCGTCCTCTCGACCTCTCAGGAGTTCCTACACCCCCTAAGGAAGAAGTTCCTGCACCCCCTAAAGGAGAAAAGAAATCTATCAAAGAATCTGCTCAAGCAAGTAGAGCAGTGGCAATGGCAACAGCACCCACTCGTAGAATTGCAGTTGCATTTGTTCTTCTCATCTGCCTATTGATGTCAGCAACCGCAATGCTGTGGAGTCTGAGAGACCTCAACCCTCCGGCTGAAACTGGTGATGACGGGGATATTGGGGATGAGGGATTAACAACACTTCTTCTGGTACAAGAAGAACTGCCTGGCCTGAATTGTAGCAATGGCGGACATGCAATAATGACTGGCTTAGATGGAAATCGTGATGGGGCCTTACACCTTGATGAGGTCCAAAAAACTAGTTTCATATGTAATGGGGTTAATTCTGAAGAAACGGATGTCAACTCTGCACTAACAAAATTGGAAGTTATCACAGAAGGAAATTCAACATGCGTCATGGGTGGTTTGTTAGTTATGACTGGACTTGATTTAGATGGCGATGGAAACCTCTCTGCTGATGAAGTTCAGGCTTCGCAAATGGTCTGTAATGGTGCAACTGGTCAGCAAGGTGGTGATGGGGATGATGGTGAAGATGGTCAATCTCATGACCCGATAATGTCACAAGATAGTCGGGCTACTGTTTGTCCTGATGGGTTGAGGATGAGGTTTGGTGTTGATGATGGGTTCGGCAGAGCGCGGGCTGACGATGCTGTTTTACAAGCCGATGAGGTTCATTCTTTGATGGTACTATGTTGGCAAACCGACTGGAACTACACCTTTTCTGAGTATATCATTGGAGTTGGTGATTCATTCAGTACGGCATGTGATGCACGAATTGATTATGAAGAATATCTAATCTATACCGCCATCACTGCTGCAAGTGGCTGTGAGTTATACATCTCTGATGGTACGGTCAATGGCACATCGGTGTTGAAGGATATCAACAATGGTGGGGAAGCGCGTCCTGCTGGTTTGGCCGGCCTAATGATATGGCGCGGTTTGTTGTGGTTTGATGCAGATGATGGAGTCAATGGCAGGGAACTTTGGTACTCAGACGGCACATCTCAAGGCACCAAAATGGCGGCAGATATCTGCCCAGGTCCATGCTCATCCAACCCAGGTCAAAACGGTGGAATTTTCGGCCATGCAAACTCAGTGTTCTTTTCAGCAGATGATGGTAGTGGAATCGGAGCAGAACCATACAGCCTTGATAGCAACACGTTAGAAGCATCACTGCTAGGTGATATTTGCCCTGATTCCTGTTCCTCTCAAGCAGGCAATAATGGCTGGGCCAGCCTTGGCGGAGAATTATTCTTCAGTGCCTTTGACGGCGACTCAACCGAATTATTCGCTTATGATGATAGTTTACGAGCGCTAACTGACTTTGGAGATGAAGTTTCCAAAACTCATTCCTTGACAATTTATGAAAATGAGTTATGGTTCGATGCTGACGACCAAGTTAATGGCCGTGAATTATGGCATAGCGATGGAGTCAATCTAACATTATTGAATCTTGATGGCGACTCAGGGGATTCTTTGGTGGCTGATGATTTTGGTGTACAGATTCTCAATGGTCTAATGCTTCTACAATCCGAAGGGACGCTGATTTCAATCGATTCGGAATATGTTGTCAATAATCTCAATTCTTCATTAGGTGATATCGGAGGTAATGCGGCCCCAGCAATTGCTGATGGTGCCATATGGTTCGCTTGTCAAGGCCCTTCGACTGGAGTTGAATTATGTTGGAGTGATGGCCTAACAGCAGAGTTGGTTCACGAGTTTATGACTGGGATTCAAAACTCTGATATTTCTTCTATGGTTGAGTTGGGAGGTTATGTCTATGTAGTTGCAAACGGTATCAATAATTCTGCTGAAACTGGAAATGAGTTGTGGCGCACATCAGCGAGTAGTTCTCCGCAATTGATTTTTGAAGGTCAAGTTGGAAGTGGAAGTGGTGAAGTTGGCTACTATGGTGGCTTGACTGCGGTTGGAAATACCCTCTTCTTTTCCTTCGATGATGGTAGCCGTGGCCATGAATTACAAGCCCTTGGCTGGCTACCTGATGATGCCTCTCACCTGTTGATGAGTGATTTGGGCGCCTAAGTTCGCTTTGAGGCAAGTGGTTGTCTCCAACCTTGGCCAAAGGCTCGTGAGCTGACTCTTGGGGCCGGTGGCATCTGCCAACGCTTATGCTCATTATTGATTAAACGAGAGATTACTTCATCGACTATTTCACTGTCAAAACCTGCTTCTTGGAGTTGACTGATGGTTTTTCCTTCTTCGATATAGGCTTTGAGAATTTCATCGAGTAATTCGTATGGCGGTAAGGTGTCCTCGTCTTTTTGGTCGGGTGCTAATTCTGCACTTGGGGGTTTTGTGATGCTATTATTGGGGATGATTTCTTGTTCTTTGTTGATTAGTGCTGCGAGTTGGTAGACTTCGGTTTTGTAGAGGTCTCCTAGTGGGGCATAGCCTCCTACCATATCTCCGTAAAGGGTGCAGTAGCCTTGGGCCAATTCACTCTTATTTCCGGTTGCTAATGCCATCGCTCCTCTGGAGTTTGCTACTGCCATGACGATTAAACCGCGTAGTCTTGCTTGCAAGTTTTCTGCTGCCACAGGGTGTCCTGATTGCAATTCATCTGCCAAGTTTTGGTCTGCTGTTTGGTGTAATTCTTCGATACTTCGAGTCTGGTATTCAATGCCTAAGTTTTCTGCTAATTGCTTAGCATCATCGACGCTATGTTGAGAAGAGATTCGTGATGGCATTGAAATTCCAATAACATTTTCTGGGCCGAGGGCTATTGAGGCGATTGCAGCAGTAACTGCAGAATCAATCCCTCCTGAAAGGCCGAGAACTACTTTCTCAAGGCCAGATTTTCGGCAATAATCTGAAAGACCCATAGTGATTGAATTTAGGAGGTCGTCGTTATCTTCGAGGCTTATGCCTTCTGGCCATGTTATCCAAGAGGAACGTTGTGGGGTGTCGAGGTCTACTAGCAGCACTCCTTCTTGCCATGCAGGTGCTTCAATGGTCTCTCCATTTGGCCATGCTGCTATCGAGCGGCCATCGAAAAGTAGGTCGTCATTCCCTCCAACTTGATTTACCAATAGGAATGGATGGTTGAGAGTTTTTGCTGCTTTTTGGACTACTTCTTTTCTAATGTCAGATTTTGCTATATGGAATGGCGAGGCTGAAAGATTGACGCTGGCATCGAGTTCTTTTCCGAAGCCAGTTAGTTGTTGGATTGGATCAGATTCATAATCTATCGGCGTCTTTCCTGCATGTTGCCAAGCATCTTCACAAATTGTTACTCCAAGGCATAGGCTTCCTACATCTCTGGCGATTCCTGGGCTATTTCCTGGGCTGAAATAACGGGCTTCGTCGAATACTTCATAGGTGGGCAGAAGTTGTTTTCTTGCCACTTCCCTAGCGCTTCCATCTGCTAATACTTTGACTACACCATTTGCAGGTCTTTCTCGTTCACTTCGGGCCGGTAGCGGGCAACCTAAGAGCAATGGCAGTTTTGTTTCGATACCTGCGCAGGCTGAAAGTGAACGAGTTGGCAAGTCGCTGTTGAGTAGGAGGTCTCTTGGCGGATAGCCAGATATTGCCAACTCTGTTGCTATCGCTACATCGGCCCCTGCTGCATCGGCAATGGCTACGAGCGCCTCGATTCTGCTGCGATTTCCATCAAGATCGCCAACCGTAGGGTCGAGTTGAAGGAGAGCGATACGGCGTGCCATTGGTCTGCCTCATTATTGCGGAGTTCATTGCCAGCCATATTCATTCTGCTCAGGCGGATACCAACCACCATCCTCGCCTAAGCGATACCAGTAGCCCTCTGCATTCTGTTTCCACCAGCGGCTCATTCCATCTTGCATCCAGCCAGGTCCGACTCCAGGGTTGTGTGATATTTGGGCGGCTGTCAAACCAACTGCTGCTGGTGGTGCTACTGTAACTGAGGCTACCGCTGGTGCAGCGATTGCAGGTTGGTCGTAGGGGTTGACGTATTGAGGTTGAGTTGCCAAGCCGCCGGTCACTTGTGGGGTTCCTTGAATTGCAGGGGCTGCTGCTGCTTGAACATTGGATTGTTGAGATTTGTATTGTTGTTTGTCGACTGACTCTGCTTCATCCCAGTATTCCTCTTCCTCCCAAGGATCTTCGCGTTTACTGATGACATCCTTCATGAAGAGAAGGATGACTGCTAACATGGCTATAACGAGGATTCCAAATACCACTAAAATGGTATCATCTACTCCTTCAACACCAAGGAATGAACTCTCACTTTCTTGAGGGCGCACATCTACTTGGCCACTAGATGCCAACGACTTCTCGTCGACATAAATTTCCAACCAGTACAGGCCAACTTGTTCTGGTTTCCAATCGATTGTCAAAAGGGTACTGCTTCCCGCAGCGACTTCTACATCTTGTCTGAATAAGTCGGTGCGGGCTCCAGAAAGGTCGAGACCTACAACCCTGACATCAGCGCTGCCATTGCTCTTGCCTTCATTCCTCAATGTAATAGAAATTGAAGTGATTTGGCCAATTTCAATTCGGGTTGACGGCATATCGATATCATCTTCTGTTACTTTCCAAATTGCTTTGTACTGTTCAATATTCCAACTTTGCATTGGAGTAGTTTCGGAATTGAAAGAAGCGCTGCTTTGGAAGGGGTTTCCTGCTACATCACTTCCACTCAACCAAATATGCAGGGATGTTTGCTCAAGAAAATAATCCACTTCTACTAAACTTGCAAGGTCGAATTGGGCCATGGCGCGAATTTGTTGACTTGCAAGGACCCCATCTGGCAGAGTCATTTCCTCCCCACCTGAAGCAAGAATGCTACCATCCGGACTGGTTCCTGAAACTAATTTCCAATTTAGAAGAAGGCCTTCTGGATTAAGTTCCTCGAGTTCTCTGATTCTTATATCAAAAGTCAATTCTCCTAATTCCTCCACCGGCAATTCTCCACCAACTCTGGGGGCAACAACATCAGCAGCAACAGGCCCAGTACCATCAACCACCACCCAAAATAAAGCAGCAACCGAATCCGTCACATCTCTTGCCTGTGCAGGTAGGTAATCCAAAGACCAAGTCAATGGGTGATTTCCAGTTTCAATAGGAGCCAACAAGTCGATGTAAAATGAGCCGCTAACATAAGCAACATGCTTTGACTGTCCTGCCAAGGAAACTTTCACTTCGTAGGATTCTTGAGGGCTTTCCCCGCTTTCTGCGAAAATGACATTACCGGATAGACTCATTTCAGCCTGCGGAGTAACCCATGCTCCTTCGGAAGTTTGCTCTCCTGATTCCACCTCTAAAACCACGCTATTGCTGTCAATCATCAAGTCGGTGCTCCAACGCCAACGCAATTCTGGGTATACTGAAAAAGTGGATTGTCCGGCTCTATCCGATATAGAAATGGCTGGCTCTCTACGTAAATCTCCTTCATCCGGAAGGGTCCACATAGGAGTGAATTGTATCGATAGAACGAGGTCTTTGGTGTATGGATTTAATTCTCCGGACTGGGCTCTTATTTCGCACCACTCGATAATGATGTGAGTGTTTTGACTGATACATTGACGGTTATTTGCATTCCAGATAACTTGTAGTTGGTCTTGTTGGGCATTACTTGCTAGGTCGATGCTCAGAGTTTCAACATCAGAGAGGCCATTTTGTTCCGAGAAGGGGATTATTACCTCGTAAGTATTTCCGGGATGAATCCAATTTTTCCACTCATCACCAAAAGATACGTTATTCGATAATAGTGGGGTTGTGTCTTCAGCTAGTTGGAACATGAAGAGATATTCATCTGCGCCTTGCGCTCCACCTCCAACCACTGGGTTTCCTGCTGCATCTGTGCCGGTGATGTAACCAGCAACAATATCTCCATGAATCTGTTGTGAAATATCAATCTCAAAGGTGTAATTGCCTCTCGATGCAGTCAAATTATATGGGATTTGAAGGGATTGTGGTGAGTATTCTCCTTCATTTGGCCAACCATCAAAGTTCCAATCATCAATCCATGAGCGCCATAACATCAGGGTTAATTCACTCGGTAAAGATGGTCTGTCATGAACTTCAAAACGAAGTTGGTGTGTTGTACCCAATGGTAGATGGTCATTGTGTCGAATGTTGCTATTTACCAAATATGGTGCTAGAGAATCTGATTGGAAAGTTCGGTTCAGAGTTATTGTACTAACATCAATACCTCCGAAGAGATGTTCGACCTGAAGACTGTAGACTAAGTTATTTGCACCCAGTGGGATATTTACATTGAATAATGCCTTACCCATGGAAAGGGATGTAGTGTTGGCGATTTCAATGTCATTTTCGAATAAGTGGACTCGAACAACATTGCTGCGCGGAAGATAATCAAGCGACAAGGAATCATATCCCACCTGAACTTCAATCGAGACATTATGGCCGGCTCTGAGTTGACTTTGGTCCAATGGAATCAAACCTCCTGCTTCATTATAGACATCCCATGATTCGATAAATACATCATTTTCAACTCCGAGATATTGCCCTGCTCCAAATGATTCTACGGCTGGGGCACTACGGATACCATTACTGAGAATAAGGCGGCAACGGACATCTAGCCATTCTTCATCATCCCAATCGGGTTGTAATCGGAATTTCATCAAGGAAGTGACTCGGCTACCATTTTCAACATACTCGAAAGGTGAATCAGGGTGCCATTCAATCAGACCAAAGGCCCCACTCTCAACCGCAGCGCCTCCATCGAGAGGCCATTCAACGCGTAATTGTTGGTTTGCTCCAACTAAGTCAATTTGTACTGCCTCAGGTTGACCGGCTTCACCTAAATGTAATGCCTGAACTTCAATCCAATCTTCTGCTGCAACCAAAGTTTGAGTTGCATTGCGGATAATCATGACCTCGGTCATAGCACCTGAGGTACTCTGCACATCTGTTATTGTCGCCTTCATCGCTCCTGCTGCTGACATCACCAATGGCAAAGGCAGGTGATGTTTACCACTGGCAACCGAAGCACTTGAAATCTCGTCATTCAAAGCCTGCACGATATTGTCCATTGGTGAAAAGGAAAAGGATGCACTGGAATGATATGGAACTCTGACCCCGTGTAAGTTCAAGTTGCCATTACTGGCGCTGATGCTGATTACAATTTCAGAAAATTCAATTCCTAAAGTGCTCCAAACCGGAGTAGAAGTACTGAGGTTTTCTGATAAGAATTCCAATTGAGTATTGTTCAGTTCAATGAATTGCTCAGACAAAGTTCCTGCCAAGCCTTCAGCGACTAGTACGCTTCCTATTTTTGCTTGCCAAGAAACATTAGTTGCATCTCCAGTTAACCAGAATCCAAATTCTTCAACCCCTTGCTTTGGCAACCAAATATTGACTTGGCGTGTGGCATTGGTAGTCCAAGTCATGGCATGTGATAATGCCCCATTCGAAAGTCGGTCCTGCCATCCCCATGGGCCGATGGCGGTGTTGGCAAATGACCATTCTTCAACACCATCTCTCCCTACATCCAAACGTGGTTCAAAGGGTAGCCCACCGGTGTCCAAGTCGACCTTGAACTCACCCATATTCCATGAGCCAGACCCAATCCAGCGGAATTGCACTGAGGAAACTGCGCTAGTAAAGGGGGTTACTCCTTGTTCAGCAATAGCCGTCCAAGAACCGCCATCGAGGCTAACCTGCAATTGGCCACTGCCAGTTACTGAGACATCGGTAATTAATCGAGAGATTGGGCGCATCGATTTAAACATCGGGCTAGTCAAGTTCCCTGTTCCAGAAACCGCTCCATCACTCCATAAACTATTCTCCATTTGCCAGCCCGAGTCGCTCGGGTCAGAATGGAATCCATCGAGCACACGGCCATTGATGTGGATGCCATAAACTTCGGGAATTCCACCGCTTCCTGCTAACATATGGACTTTCAATCTCAAATCGGGATGTGATTGCCAATCGATTGAACCAAGGTCCGCCATCAAGCCGGCTCGCTTTTCAAAACCAGGGATAACCAAACCGCTCACATTATCCAATAAACTCCATTCCAATAATCCACCATTTGGTACTTTGGCGTCTATGGAAAGGAAACCATGTGGGCCTTTCAAAGCAGAATAAACTGCATTTGGAGACCAGCCAAATGCTGGTGAAGTCCAATTCCCTTCACCCCCAGGGCGGGTTAGAGATACATCGTCGAAGAACCAATAATCGCAACAGGAGCCTGACCCACTATTCTGATAAAATCGCATTTTGAAATTGGAATGGAAAGCCGCTGAAGGAAGATTATGAGTGTAGGTTGAAGAAGTACCACCGGCTGTTGAACCAGACATGGTCCTCAAGGTCACATAACTACCACTACTTGTGCGATATTGGATGTAGAGGTTTTCATTGCTATCAGGCTCTTCCCCACAGCCAGAATTTCCCTGTTTAATCCAAAATGAAACATCGCCGTTACTCATTCCAGATAAATCAACGGCAGGAGAATCCCACCATGTATAGCCACCAAAAGTGAGCAAAGAGTACCCTGTTGAGCCATTTCGGCCACAAGATCGTTGATTAACTTGGGAATAAGTAGAAGATGAGCGGGTCCAGCCAGTCGGTACACTGCCGCCATTATTGAGATCCCAATTGACGTCGACTCCCATCAAAGAAAGGCCGCTGCCATTGTAATCGACCATCTCGGGCGAGGATTGACTATGGTTGAAATGTAATTCATTGGTCCAAGATATTGCTTCAGAGCGACCAAGTATCGAAGGCTCTAACTCTAGTGAAAGACCGGTCAGTGCCTCATTCAATGGCACTTCAACAATCATAGAGGCAGCACCTCCTGCACTACTAACAATCAAAGTTTGTTCAACTCCAACAGCCGTGAATAAGCGCTCCTGTGCGGCAGGTTGCAGGGTTGATGTCCATGGCACAAGTAGCATTGAAACGATGATGAATAACACACCGTAGGTGTGACTCCGCATCCTCGCCATGACTAACCGTTTGCAAGGAAGCATGTAAATCCATCCACGGCAGAAAGAACGCGAAAACTCAGATATTCCATACATTGGTTTGATAGTCACAGTACTACTGCCAAGCGCCATGGTTGTTCCAAAGTCCGTGCCCGACCTCGATGTGGTAGCCATGGAAGAAGGCCTGATGCAGACTTGGGAGGAAGAAAATACCTTTCAACAAAGCATCGAACAAAGGCGTGGAAAGAAACCTTTCATTTTCCTTGAAGGGCCTCCAACTGCTAATGGAAAGCCAGGGATTCATCACGTCGTTGCTCGAACCTACAAGGACTTAGTATGTCGATGGAAAGCGATGGAAGGGTTCCTCGTGGAGCGCAAAGGTGGATGGGATACTCATGGCTTACCGGTAGAAATCGAAGTTCAGAAGCGCCTTGATTTGATGAGCAACCCTGATATTATCGAATTTGGTATGGAAAAGTTCAACGATGAATGCCGTAATAGTGTTTGGACATATGAGGATGCATGGAGAAAAATGACCGAGAGAATGGCCTTTTGGGTCGACCTTGATAATCCATACATCACTCTTCAGGATAACTACATTGAATCCAGTTGGTGGGCACTTGGTGAGATGTTCAACAAGGGATTATTATTCAAAGGACACAAGGTATTACCATTTTGCCCTCAGACTGGAACCAGTTATTCTTCACACGAAGTAGCCCTCGGCTACAAAGAAGTGGAAGAGCCCTCGGTCTATGTCAAATTCAAATTGAAAGGTGATGCTGCGAGTATTCTTGCTTGGACCACAACACCTTGGACATTGCCTGGAAATGTTGGCCTAGCAGTTGGTCCAGATGTAGATTATATCAGAATCAAAGTGAATGCCGGTTCCGAGAATTGGGATGGTCGCGGTGGTGCTGAAATTGGCGAAGAAATGATTCTTGCAAAAGACCTCTTCAAAGAAGTTGTTCGCCACCATTGTGATATCGTCTCAGAGTACAAAGGCTCAGAATTAGTAGGGATGGAATATGAGCCTTTATTCCCCGATGCAGTCGAAAGAGGTGATTCAACCACAGCATGGACTATTATCGAAGCCGACTGGGTGACAACTACCGATGGAACCGGTGTCGTACATACCGCTGTCATGTATGGTGAAGATGATTATATTCTTGGAATGGAAGTTGGGCTACCCGCTCAACACACTGTTGGTATGGATGGAAATTTCCTTTCAGGAACCCACTCTGAACTTGATGGGAAATATGTCAAAGATTGTGATGATGTCATCATCAACCTACTCTCAACTGAGGGGAAATTATACCGCGAGAAAATGTATGTTCACGACTATCCACACTGCTGGAGAACTGGGCAGCCTCTTCTCTACTACGCCATGGATTCATGGTTCGTAAAGATGACCGCAGTCAAAGAAAAACTGTTGGAATTCAATGAAAGTGTTGAATGGGCCCCCGATTGGGTCGGTGAAGGCCGCTTTGGCGAATGGCTTCGCAACGTCAAAGATTGGGCAATTAGTCGAGAGAGATTCTGGGGCACACCCCTTCCAGTTTGGGTCTGTGTGGATTGCGAACATCAACATTGTATTTCATCTAAAGAAGAATTGCAGGCTATGATGACACCTGATAGTGAAATGCCTAAGGAATTGCATCGACCCTATGTCGATAATGTCAAACTAAACTGTCCTCAATGCGGAGAAAACATGCAGAGAGAACCCTTCGTCATGGATTGTTGGTTCGATTCAGGCTGCGCTCCTTTTGCACAATGGCATCATCCATTTGATGGCGGTGAAGCATTAGCAAATTCATTCCCTGTGGATTACATCTGCGAAGGTGTGGACCAAACTCGCGGTTGGTTTTACACTTTACTCGCAGTTAGTACAACCGTCTTTGATTCCCCTGCCTACAAGCGCTGCCTTTCACTAGGTCTTATCCTCGACAAAGAAGGTAAGAAAATGTCGAAATCGAAAGGAAATGTTGTTGATCCTTGGGACCATTTCAACCGTGAAGGTGCTGACGCTAGCCGTTGGTACATGGTTAGTGCTGGAGCCCCATGGAGTCCAATGAAGTTCGACCCCAATGGCGTACGGGAAACTTATGCAAGGTTCTTTTTGACGATGTGGAATATATACAGATTTCATGCTGATTATGCCTCTCTCGATAGTTTTGACCCTGAACAAAGTTCTGTTGAGGAGCGCTCGCTACTCGACCGCTGGATTCTCTCAAAGACCAATGCTGTTGCCCATGAATTTCATGAATTATTAGTCACATGGGATATTCACAAAGCAGCACGAGCACTGGAAGACTTCGTTGTTGATGACCTATCAAATTGGTACGTTCGCCGCAGCAGAAGAAGGCTGTGGGATGAGAATGATTCTAGCGACAAGGCATCATGTCAACACACATTGCACGAGGTCTTGACCGTGATTTCACGCCTAGTTGCTCCAATTTCACCCTTCATGGTTGACGAAATCCACAGGAATTTGAATGGCACCTCTGTTCATTTGGCTGAATGGCCACTCAACGATGACGGGGCTTCACTTCCAAAGAGAGACGAAGTCCTCGAGGCTCGCATGAGCCTTGTTAGACAATTAGCAGAGATGGGGCGCAAAATCCGCGTCGATGCCAAGCGCCGTCAAAGGCTTCCTTGTGCAGAAGGCTGGATAGTTGGCGGGCCTGACCTTTCAGAGATGCATGACCTGCTATCCGAAGAATTGAATGTCGAGAAGATCTCACTTGAAGAAGACCTTGACCGTTTCCAAAAAGTTGAGATTCAACCCAATAGAAAAGCCCTCGGAAAGAAGGCACGCCAAGAGTTACCACAAGTTCTCCAAGCATTGGACGAATTAGATGACCACGAGGCTACTCTTGCCGATATCCAAGCAGGTCGAATGAGTATTGCTGGCTTCACTATAACCGAAGATGATGTCATAGTTAGGAGAGTTGAGAGAATGGGATATTCGGCAATGACCATCGAAGTTGGAGAAAACGAGGTAACGATAGATGTCTCTATTGTCCTTGACATGAGTATAGATGATGCCCTCTTGTCGAAAGGTTTGGCAAGAGAAATAATCCGCAGAATCCAATCCAAGCGAAAAGAACTAGACTTGGAGATGGAATCAACAATCGAGTTGGAGATTTGGTTGAGCGAAGAATGTCCCGAGTTAGTAGAGTATGACTGGGAGCATGTCAAAGCGGAAACTAGAGCCAGAACAGCAAGCCTTCATGAGGGTGAAGGGCCGAGTAATGTAGACTTCTTTGAAGTAGATGGGGCGAATATTTCCTTCAAAGTAAACTGAAAAAGTGCACTATTCTGCTTCTTCTGGAATCACTCTATCTATTCCAGCCATATCTTGTAAACGGTTCCAGAATGATATTCTGTCCTCTTCAGCCCTGAAAATCATTTCCTGAGGTTCTCCTGCCTTGTCGAATTGCTTTCGGAATCTACCTTCTCCAGCCGCAAAATGTCTGAACTTGACGTCTTGCCATTCTCCGTTCTCATCTTTTTTGCGGTGCCAATCTCGCTTTGGGCTTGGGTTTCCACGTAAATCCCATCTGTCTTGAAAACGGGGGCCTTTGCTTGGGTCATAGATGAAGATAGGCCAAGCTCGGCTAGCAAGAGCCATGTTGGAACGCTCGTAAGATGAATTGTCAGCAACTCCATGCTCTGGTTGACAAGTTGTATAGACACTAATAACGGCTGGACCTTTGTGGGCATTGGCTTCTCTAATAGCGCGGTAAAAGTGGTTAGGAAGGCTGGTAACAGTTTGTGCAACATAGACTCCTGGGTGCATTGCTGCAATTGCTCCAAGTTCCTTCCTTCTCTCCATCTTTCCATGAACTACTTTCCCATGAGAGTAGAATTTAGCATCTTGACCAGTGAATGAAGCAGTTGAAGTTTGGCCTCCGGTGTTGGAATATACTTGAGTATCTAAGACTAGGATTTTGATGTCCATTCCACTTGCAAGAAGTCGTGATAATGCACCAAATCCAATGTCATACATGGCGCCATCCCCGCCGATAACCCAGAGTTTCTTATCTTCCCAACCAATTTGGTCCCAACGTGTCCTTACGCCCATTGCGTCGGTTGGTCCATTCTCAAACAGAGAATTTGTCCAAGGAATCTTCCAAGGATTGTATGGGTAAGTACTGCCATAAACTGTTGAGCATCCGGTTGAATTAACGATAGCAGCATTTTCTGCCCCGTGGTCATAACCAAGAACTGCAGCCATCATTCTCAATGCTGTAGCTTCACCACAACCAGCACACGAACCTGCACCACCCGCATAGAGTAAACTCTTTTCTCTTAGCATAATATCCATGACCGATTTTTCATTGACATAATCTTGGTCAGTATCTCCCATGCTCTGATAAAAGTCCCAGAGGTTTTGATGCACTTCTTCGCCCATCTTTGCTTTTGGAATCATTCCCAAGGCATTCTTTGAGCCACAAACGTCCACACATTCTGCACAGCCTTTACACTTGCTCGGATCGATGAAAATTCCGAAGCGGCCAGGCTTCTGACCTTTCTTCTCACGGTTATCCCAGTACTTGCGTACCTTTGGCCATAACTTTTCCATATCATCAGAATTATTGCTGTCAAGACCTAACAGTCCTTCCTGAAGAGTATCTTCACTGATTACTTTACCAAGAATTGCAGTATCTGGGCACATGGTAACACAATCCATGCAACCTACACAATTATCGGGGAGGAATTCGGGGATTTCATCTGCGATGTATGAGAAGTCACGCAGTTTTCCTGTGCCAGCGGGGATTATCGAGCGAGCATGGACTTTGTCTGCTTCTAGACTTGTAGAGGCGTGTCCTTCATTGTAGGAGCCTACAATTCGGCTTTCAAAATCCTCTATATCGAAGAAATCTTTGTCATGGGCGCTTAAGTTTCTTGCTGGCTTAATGGTCATGCGCTCACCTCCATGCTTGGTGCATCTTCCGGTTGGATGATGTTGACTTCTGCATAGCCTCGCTTAACGCAAGTTAAGTTCTCTTGAACTACCTTCTCACCGCGCTTTCCGAAGTATTTTCGCAGGCTATCTTCTATTGAAGAGTATAGTTCTACTTCAGGAGTTTGACTGGCGAATGGAGTTGACCTAAGGAAAATTCCCAATAAGATAATTCCTTGCATTCGGACAATTAAATCAACGCTGCTGCTTACTTCTCTGGCAATTTTTGCGGTGTCTAGATAGAGTATTCGGATGTTGTTTTCAAGGATAGTTTGTCGAGCAGCCACGGGTAATCCTTGCCATACTTCCTCGTCAGTCTTGGCTGTTGATTGAAGGAAAATTGTGCCACCTTCACGTAATCCTTTCAATGGATTACTGGTTTCAAAGGCATGAACATCTTGCACTGCGATAAAGTCGAGGATATCCAGTTCATGGTGAATCTTGATTCTCTCATCGGCTATTGTTAGGAAGAAATTGGTAGGAAGGCCTTTCTTTTCAGAGCCATACTTTGGGAATGCTTGCACTGTTTTTCCAAACAAATCTGCAGATACAGTGGCAATGATTTTGTTTGTTGTTACTGAACCGAAACCACCTACGCTGTGGCCACGCATGCTGAATGAGCCCTCCGGTCGGCCATCGAGTCCAGATACAGGTGCTAGGGCTGTTGGGTGGTTTATGCCGATACAGAAATAGCGCGGTGCGGCATCTGATTCAAGGAGGTCGTAGATTGCAGCAATATCTCCACTGGTAATATCACGGCTTCCCAACCCATAGGACCCACTATGGATTGTAGGCATCTTTTCGAGTGCGGGGAAGCCTGGCATTCCTTGCATTGCATCGGCCAATCCAGCCTTGAATTCTGCAGTTAGTGGATTCGATTCTGCCATCGGGTCATCCATTCTCTCAAGCACTGCTACCG
>DUDM01000018.1 GCA_012959275.1 Candidatus Poseidoniales archaeon | reverse complement strand
TGTTACATGGAGCCTTGCAGGGTGGTGGAACAATCGCTCTGCGAAAAGATGCCCAAGGCAAAATGATGGGCCAAGTTTTGTTACAAGCAGATATCGAAATCGATGGAAAACTAGCTCGAAAGTTGAAAGTTCCTTTGGGATGAAGTTTCACTTGTACTGAATTTCTATCGACAATGAGACATCGTCTGCATCTGTTGCTTTGCCATTAATAATCTTGATTTCCCAATCCCCATCCTCATAAGAATCGATAACATAGGAAGTCGCTTGTAGAGTTACACACTGATAATCTTCGCCAGCATTACAACCTTGTCCCCTTTCCATGGCCGTAGTGTTGACTACCTCCTCTCCAGTTTCATTGAACATGTGGATATCCAATACATTATCACCCGAACCGACAACCCAATCATCATCTTTTGTTGGATAGATTAGTAAAATATCTACCCTCTTGATTTTGTTATTTGTATCTCGGTCATAATGGAGAGTTGTCTCAAAAACCAATTCACCGTTATCAGTTTGGTTTCCGTTAACATGTAATTCATCCCAATCCCCCTTGTATTGTACATGAACCATTACTTGTTGTTGGGCAGAATGCCCTTCGTTATTGCTAACAGTCAATTGAACTTCATATTCACCGATATCGACATCTTTCCATTCATAGGTCTCCCCTTCTGCATCGGCATCATCATCTTCTATGCCATTACCATCACTGTCGATATTCGTGTTAAGGTCCCATACCCAATCCGTCATGTAGTGATTAGTACTACCTGGGTCGCTTGCACTGCCATCAAGATTCACAGTTGTAGTAACTCTAGTATTTCGGTCACTAGAGGATTTCTCTGGTTGACAGATGTAAATAAGATAAAAATTACCACTAGAGGCTTCATTACCTTGACAATCTGAATCTGGATTTTCTGAACCTGCATCTGCAGATGGAAGAACTGCAGTTTTGGCGAGGATGATTATTTCCTTGGTTGAACTCGCTTCTCCAAGTCCATCAGTTACAGTTAGAATAACTTGGTAGGTTCCTTCACTTGCATAAGATGTTGTTGCTTCTTGCCCAGATGCATCATTACTCTCATCTCCATTGAAGTCCCAACGGTAAGTTAGGGAGCCATCTTGAGGGAGTGAGGCACTACCGTTGAAGGTGACATCTGAACCTGCTTGAATTGAAGTCGTTGGGGTCCAGTTGAAAATTGCCTCAAGGTCTGAACCAGATTCAGGTGAGTCATCTGAAAAGATGCAGCCAGATAATGCTGAACTAAACATCAACAAAGAAAAAAGGGTCGCAAGTAGGCCTGAATAGGTCTTCATCAAGCCTACGTCACGGCTCGTCTGCCATCAAGTGTTCGCCCATAAGCATGGGTAAATGGCTTCATTCAAACCTTTTCCGAATTAGCAGCCCAGCACCTAAAATACTGATAATGGTCAGGAATGGGGAGGCCCAAGGCATCTCCAAATCCATTTTTTGGGCTATTTGGTCATTTGCATTTGCTAAACCAAATTCATAATCCCTCAATTGGTTATAGTCTCCATTGTCTTCACATTCCATTCTTATTGTATCACCATATGAAATTTCAAGCATAGGTTCTGTATCATTATAGAAAAAGGTGCAGTTTGAAGGGCTATCTCCTTCCACAGATATACTAATTCCTGAAGAGTCCAGTGCTCCAGTCGCTGATACTTTAGACACTAAAATCATTATATCATTATCCTCAGCATCAGTTTCTTCAGAATATAATACGATTTGAGCACCTTCTAATTTGTATGTTGCATTGAATTGGGGTTCAATTGTCATCGTTCTATGAGTATAATTTGACCAAAGGTCTTCATCTAAATTGAGAGCAAATGACCCAGAGGTAGCAGAGTCTACCCATGAGGGCTTGCTGAGTTTTTCATTGGTGATTGTCATCAATAATTTCATGCCAGTATCATTAGTTGCTTTTCCTCCAATAAGGTTATCCTCGGCATCAAAGAACCAAGAAATCGACATTCTCGCTCCATCTACATCTTGTTCCATGCTAACCTTCACGGCTCGCTCACCATCTTCATTGGGAAACCTTTCTGAGGAGGAAGTGAAATCTAAGTCCTCTCCATTCTCTAAAGATATAGCAGCCATATGATGTAAGAAACAATAGGCGAGTGATTCGGTTCCCATGGCATCGCTATCAGTTAGCAATACTGTTGCAGGCTCGTCGTCCATGCTGTCAAATACAGTCCGTTGACTTTCACCCATCGAACGCATAGCAAATTCCTCTTGTGATAACCAGAAGTCACCGTTTACAGGGATTGGGAATCCACCGGTTCGAATCGTCATATCAGTTTCAATTAGGGCTGCATCACGGCTGGCTGACATTTTTGTATTCAAGTCTATATCCATCTCTCCAAGCATTTCATCGTTTGTTGAAATTTCTAATTCCACTCGGCAACTCCAGCCATCAGTTTCTCCACTTACAACCTGTTCTTGGGTTAGAGTGTCGCCAACACTACTAACGAATTTATCTTCTGTATAAGGGTCTGGATCAAGCCATGGATCAATTACGAACTCATAACTGGCAAACCCTACTCCTGCTAGCAATAGGCTACCTACGAGTCCGATTACAGCAAGGCGCAAGGTGGCTTTTCCCCCACCAGCACCACTCGCATCAGGTGCTAAAGGAAGTGGTGTGGAATCAAGACCGGATGCAAAAGGGTCGGGTTGGGCCATAAACGGTTGTTGTACAACCGAAGCAACAGCCGCTTGGGGCTGTGCTACAACCCATTGATAGCCGTCCCACATGTAGTTTCCATCTGGTGAAAGTTCTCCTACCATGGCTGTCGGTCTTCGCCTTTTTATTTGAAACTATTTTCAACTTAGAATGAAAAAAGATTGGCTTGCCGGTTACCTTTCATCAACTCATCTGCACTCCAGCCAAAGGCCTCACAAACCCTTCCAAAAGCGGTTGCCAATCTCTGCGCATAGAATATCGCATCGTAGGATTCGATTCCCCCATTTTCTTCAGCCTCATTCCAAGGCTCTACTTTCATTGGTCGGTTACTTGCATCGACTACAACAAAGGCAATTTTCATACCTGGAGTGAAAGGTAAATTTCTCTCTATTCGTTTCTGAGCCGCCCTTACTTGGGCTTGGCCTTGGGGATTTGCGTAGTCCTTACTGAAATCTACGCTGCCATCTTTGGCTATTTTACCCTTACACATCTTCGATATAATCAGTTGTTCAACCGGAACTTCAGCATTCTTAACCTGCTTTATTCGGTCACGAGCCAACTGAATTGCGCCGCTTTCATCGCCTCCTAAAACCAACTCAAATATTCGTTGCATTCCTGAAGTTAAAGAACTGAATGAATCAGTTCTCTGAGTTTCATAGCCTTTGATCATCAAATCATCATGCGGCCAAACCACTCTGCCAACATATCTTTTCTTTGCCCCATGAGAAAAAAAGGCCGACATTCCAGTTTCAAATTCTAGAACTGCAGAGTCTTCACTGAATCGTTCTGCAGTTTCTTGGCCAAATTGTATCATTGCCGCCATCGCTTCATCCCATGCTTGTTGCTCATCTGAACCTTCATCAGGTGGTGAAGTCGGAGGTTTGCCTTTGACAGGTACTGAAACAAATATTGAATCGGTGTCTGAATAAACAACATGATTTCCCTCGTCCTCTAGACGTTGAATTATCGCTTTGATATTCCTTCTTGCCCAAGCGGTGATTGATGAACCTAAGTCACGATGGGTAAAACGATAGAATGCTGAAGCAAATACTCCGTAAAAAGTATTCATCATTATCTTCACAGCATATTGCATTTGGTCGTGAAAAGATATCGATTCTTGATTTTCATTTTCCCTTGCAATAGCCATCGCAGTTTTGTGGTATTCACGCTTCGACATCAAATCCTCCAATAAGTGGGGAACAAGTCCTAGTCGTGATTCTTTGTTTCGAAATTTGGCACCTGTTGGCGATTCATGGACAATTTCCCCTTCTTCGGGTTGTTGGGGGTGAGATGGGTCGATACGGGTTGTATGACACACATTGTTGGCTATCATAATCGAAGGATACATCGACTTGAAATCAAGTACTGCAATCCATGGATGCATTCCTGCCTTCACATCATGAACATATCCACCGGTGATTTGCCCTTCTTTACGGGCGGCACTACCTGTCAAAGGAACTGCCACTTTCCATTTATCTGCTAAACGAATAACCAGACTGTCAAGTAATTGGCTAGTAGTACCATTTGCTGCGGTTTCGAATGAAACTTTGGCGACTGCGGCTACTGCTTCCTTGCGGCGAGTGGCTTGAACGGCTCGTAAGATTTCAAGAGGTAAGGATGCATCTCGAGCGCAATATTCCAAAACTACATCTGGGCGACTAGCCCATTCTTCATCCATCTTAGATGCATCAACATCCATTTTCCGTAAATCTTCGCGCTCTGGGAAGAGTAATTCTGAAACAAATTTCAAAGTCTCCCGTTTAGGTTTCAATGCCATTCTTGCCTGCCACCATGCATCCATGACAACTCGGCCTGAAAGGTTCCAAGCTCGAGTATTGGCGCGTTTCGGAAATAATCCACTTCGGCTTCTTTTGGCTTCTTCGGGAATTGATGCTGTCCTTCCCCAACCAAATAATTTCATTTGACCTTCAACATCGCTTTTTGATGTGGATTCATTCACCCTTTCCTGTATTCTTGGTAAGTCGAAATTATCGATATTATAACCGGTAATTATGTCAGGGTCACTTTGCTTAACGAGAAGAGTCAAGTCTCTCATTATCTCCTTTTCATCACCCGTGAAAGTGTGGATGTCTTGTTGAGATGCGCCCCCTTCTACGCGTAGGGTTTCAATTGCAACTGCTGCACATAATATTCTATTATTCTCAATACTAGTTTCCAAATCAAATGAAAATATGACAAAGGGGGCTTGAAATGCCTCGATTGAATTTAATTCGCTTCTATGGCAAGAAAGGATCAGGTCAACTGGCGCAGTACCTACACCTCCGGCTGAACGTATCAGAGAATCATCACCTTCTATTTCTTGAGACTGAAGAATATCAGCCTCGATATGAATGTGTGGTCCAAGGTCTTCATCGAAGAAAATACGGTTACCGAAGGGAATATCAGCACTGGAAAGAGTCCATCCGTCATCCAATTTTTCACGCAGTCTAGGGATAACAAATGGTTGTTCAACCTCGACCCACCAATGTGGTTTTTCTCCAAGGTCGGTCCACTTTACTACTGGCGCACATACTTTCACTACACCTTGATGTTTTGATACACGGTTCAGTCGGTGTTCAATGTCCTCAGGCAGGATAGTGGGGTCTTTACAAAGTCCCCTTTGAGAAATTTCGATACCTGGTCGAAAACCCTTGACTAAGGCAATTACTGACTTTCCACAACGGGAACGGCCGGCGATTTCAATTACCGTTTCAGGGCTCTCAGAATCAATTTGATTCCAACGAGATGTGAGAATTGCCAAGTCGCCACTCCACCGTCCTTGGATACCCATATCGATAACTATTCAGGCTAATGGAATTGAACTTTCCTCGCTTTTCTCCAATAATGCTGATGAAAGGATTGAAAGGTAAATCGCCATCCAAGCGTGCCGTTGGTAATCTGTTGGCCAGCGACGGATTTCTGGAGTGTGAAAATATGCCTGAGAATGCTAACATTGACTGGGACTCTCTGACTTTTTCGATGACAAAGACAGATTTCATGTATGTCGCGGAATGCCAACTTGGTCAACCTTGGCAAGTAGGGAATATGCAGCCCTATGGTAAATTAGAAATCGACCCTGCCGCTGGAGTTCTCAATTACGGGCAAGGGATTTTCGAGGGCATGAAAGCTCACCGCAGCGTTGAAGGAAATGTGGTTTTGTTCCGCCCTGATGAAAATGCACGCAGATTCCAACGTGGCGCTGCAAGATTGGGGATGCCGCCTGTTCCGGAATCAATGTTCATAGATGCTGTCGAACAAGTTGTCGCCGCTAATTCTCACTTCATTCCACCATCTGGCCGTGGTGCCCTTTACATCCGCCCAGTTCTTTGGGGAACTGGCCCAATCATGGGAGTTGCACCTGCGCCTTCCTACACCTTCTGTGTCTTCGTTACTCCAGTTGGCCCCTATTTCAAAGGTGGATTATCCTGCATTGACCTAGTGATTTCTGATGAATACCATCGCGCTGCCCCAGGTGGCTCTGGTGGAGTAAAAGCGATTGGAAACTATGCGCCAGGAATGATGCCATCCAAAAATGCAAAGAAAAGGGGCTTCGCTGAGGTCATTTACCTCGACGCAGTTAAACACGAATTAATCGAAGAAGTTGGAGCGGCTAATTTCTTCTGTGTAAAAAATAAGAAAATTTACACTCCTGAACTAACCGGAACAATTCTGCCAGGGATTACAAGGGATTCAATCATTCAACTCGCTAAACACAAAGGATACGAAGTTGTGGAGGGGGAAGTCCACGCAAATTTTGCCATGCAGGCTGATGAGGCATTTTGCTGTGGTACCGCTGCTGTCATTTCACCTATTGGCTCCATCACTCAAGGAGACAAGGAAAAGGTCTACCTTAACCGTGAAATTGGACCATTAACGAGGGAATTATATGATTCTTTAACTGCTATTCAAAGTCAAAAAGAAGAGGATGTGTTTTCATGGTTGCACAAGGTTCCTCTTGAGGTGCCGCTGAACTTGGCTTGATTACTTCTTCCACTTTTTACGACCGCTACTCTGTCGATTCTTTTGGGCTCTTGCTGCTGCTTGTCGGGCTGCTCCTGAAGTTTTTCTTTGGGCTCTTGCGCGTTTGTCGCCGATTTTGGGGCCCCTCTTGTTTGCTGCTGCTTCCTCATCCTTGCGGGCTTGATTTAATTCTCGCCAACGATATCCGATAATCTGTAGAATCTCCTCTTTCTTTGCTGTACCTAAATCTGATTCAGCAGCAGATTTAGAAATCCACAATCTGCCTTCCTTGCTCCATGGTCGACTAGGGTGGGAAACTCCTTCCTCACGTTTCATTTTCTTGACACCAGATTGACGTGCCGCCCATGAAAGCCCCTCAAGGTCTGGTTTGGCAACCGAGCAATCTTTTCCAACTCTCCTGCCTTCTCTCCGCGAAGCCCGATTATCAAAATAACCAGGCCAAATGACGATGCGGTCAGGGTTGTGAGACATGTTGCTTCACCTGATGCCAATATGGCATCCGCCTTCAATGCGACGATGTGTGCAGTTCAGAGAAGAACGCCGTTGATGACACCATCATGACCTGGGCGGCTAGTGATTCTAACTTGGCCCATGTCGGTATCGACTACTGCACTCTTTGTGAGGATATTTCTTCGAACGTAGTTAGGGTCGGATGGACTCTCTACAACAGTCTTAATTGTGGCGACCTTGGTCTTGCCAGTTTTTGGATCGTTTACGCTAACTTTGTCTGCAGAAAGGACACGAACAAGATTGTTACCACCGGTTTTGCGGTAGATCTTCCTCTTTACTTCTCCAATCAGAGCGAATTGCTTCTCGCTGCTGATTTCTGTTCTTCGCTTGCTACGAGCCTGAACTCTGCGGCCGCCTGTGGGCTTTCTGCGTGAGATACCATGCCATTGTGCCATGTTGAAACCTTCTCGGGGTGCGCCGACTCGCCATTCCTATTTCAATGATGAGGGCGCGCTGAAGTGAACCCTGAGGCTACTTTTCACCTCTCCATCTGGATTGGTTAGAGTGGCTTCAGCCAAGTCACCATCATTCAACCAACCCACTCCTTTTGGAGTGCCAGTGAAAATTAAGTCCCCATTCCTTAGGGGTGCCCACTCGGATAGAGAAGCGAGTAAATCAAGGGGACTGTGCAGCATTGTTGAGGTGTCTGCAGTGGTACGAGACTCACCATTAACAGTTAATTCTAGTCTCCAACCATGATCTAATGAAGGTAAATCTTCAACCTTAATTGGCAGCCAATTTCCTACCACCGCTGAGCCCTTGAAGGACTTTGCACGAGTCCATGGAAGGCCTCCTTCTTTGGCTTCACTTTGGATGATGCGGTCAGTTAAATCTAGGCCCACACAAATTTCTTCGATTGCAGGGTCTATCCCTCCTCCGATTCGCAAAACTAACTCAACTTCATGTTGGATTCTATTATTACCTGATAATTCAATCGTTGCAGGGTTATGTTCTGGTGATTCAACCATAGAGCCTGGTGGTTTGAGAAAGAATATCGGTTCTGCAGGTGGTTCTGTCCCCATTTCTTCAGCATGTGCTGCATAAGTTCGTATTGCACACCAAGATGAACCCAAATTTATTCCTCCGTCAATTGCACAACGGTTTCCCATGCTTCACGAATATGCGGTATAGTGATGCTACCACCAACTACCATTGCAATATTCAGCGCATCGAGTATTTCTGCAGGAGATAATCCTACTTCAACACAATTTTCGGCATGAAAAGTAATACATTCGTTACAACGAAGAACTGTTGATGCTACCAAACCAAGTAATTCCTTGGTAGGCTTATCCAATGCACCTTCTCGAAAAGCCCCCGCATCCAAGGCGAGGAAACGCTTGATGCCCAAATGTTCAGCATCTACGAGTAAATCCATTCTTCTGCTTCGGTCTTCGTGGAATTGGTGTAGGTCCATCAATATCTTGCACTAAAGAACCATATTTTATTGCACCCCATCTCTGATTTCAGAATGGGCACACTCATCAACATTGAACTACGCCCCCTAATTGATGGCAAAAGATTGGCAGGTGCGAAAACGCCGACCCGTACGACGCAAACAGGTGGCGCCACTGCTCAGCGCGCTTGAGAAAAATCTTGGGATTGACTTCAATCTCGATGGTGCTTTCCTTGAAATGGCCGAATACGGACCATGGAACTTGATGATTGTCGACAAAGAACCGCATGCGGTAGAAGTTCTAGATGATGATGGCAATAAAGTGGCAGCACTGACATTGCGTGGTTTACTTGCAAATAATTCTGAAAAGTCATGGCTAGAAGTCGACAGAGGAGCAATCCCCTTCTTGATGAATGGGGCCGATTGTATGGCAGCAGGCATTCACGCCGCAGATGCTGCTGTAGAGTCGGGGGATTTGGTCTGGATTCGCGACCAAGAGCACAAGCGACCATTGGCATTAGGTTGGGCTTGTATGGATGCGGCGGAAATGATCTCTGCAACAAAAGGAAAAGCAGTTCGAACCCTTCATTGGGTAGGTGATGAATTGTGGAGTATGGAGTTTTAACACTCCACCTAAAAACAATACTAGAAAGGGTGTGCTTCATATGGAGAACCATTTTGGAATTATCATGGCTCGCCTAATCACCTTGCTTTGCTTGCTGATGCTAATTGGAACATTTATTCCTTCAGTCGCCGCGGTGAAAGGAGGAGAAGATATCGAAGTTGACGTCAACAATTCTCCAATGATGTGGATTGAGCATTCAACTAACCTCTCCGATGAAATGGATTGGGAAATTACAGTGAAATTAAATTCAAATGCCTCTGATAACGGTACCACAGTTAAAATTCTTAGGCAAATGTGCACTAATGAGGGAGTTTGCTTTCCTCCAGAATTTGTTAATGTTTCAAGTTCAGATGGAAATTCCTCTTGGGCTTCATCATGGCAAACCATCGATGACCACGCGTATGTTAACTGGAAAGTTACTCTGAACTACACAGATGGTGAAGAAGAAACTTGGCCAAAAAGTGGTGAATATGCTAAGGCTTGGTCAGATTGTTGGTATGATATTAACAATGATATCTGGGGGGGAGAAGGTTGTGAAGCCGTTGTAGTTCCACTTGACCGAGATGGTAATGATGATGGTCTTCCAAGCATTAGTTTCCTCGCAACCATGGCGATGATGGCGGTTGCAGCTCGTAAACTACATTCAGAGTAAAACAAACTCTGCCAAACGGTTAAGCAATCGCCTAACTTCAATTCCCCAAGAATTGATTACTACTGAAGCAGTCAATCTATCCGCAGATAACTTACCTTTGGAAAATCCAGGTAATTGTAAATCTGATGGCACCAGTGGCAAGACCTCTGAATTCTTCATCTCTAAAAGAACGCCTTCCTTTTTTTTACTCAAACTCAAACCTTTAATTTCTCCTGCAAGATGACGATTCATCGCCGCAAGCAATTCTTCTACATCATCACTTCCGGTTGAAGGAGTAATACCTTCCAAGTGCTCTTCTGCTGCATCTCCATAGGCAGAAAGAAAGGGCAAGTCAACATCGTTATCCTCAAGCAATTCATCAAGCCCGCGGCCTAATTTCCTACCCATTCAATCACTGCTCCAGACATGACTCCAACCTAGGATTTGACCATCAGTAGCATCGGCGGCGAAAGTGAAAGTGTGAGACCAGTCTCCTTCATCCCAACTACGAATTCCATCAATTGTTGTCCTGCCTGCATCATTAACTGGAAGGAAGTCCAATGAATCAGGAAGGTCAAAACCGGTTGTTGCAACTAAAATTCCTAATTTTAGATCAGAGTGCCATTGGCCATTCTTAGCTGCTAATCCATCTGAACCGCTAAACTTTGGGAAAAATCCCCCGTCAAGCCATCTATTAGACTCCATCCAAGTGATTGACGGAGATTCCGGTATTGCATTTCTATTATGTGTTGGCGCATCATCATGCATGCCTTCGGAAATTATAGTACATGTCTCCGATGAAGCAGTTGTTCCTGAAACATCGATTGTTATCCAGCCACTTAAATCATCATTTGCTAACCAACTCATATTCCAAGTTGTTTTGCTAGAATCAGCGCGGTTATCTTGGGCTCGCCAAATATAGGCTTGGTAGTCTCTCAATGCATCTCTGGCTGGAGTGTTAAAAACATCAATACATGATACTGCTAACTCTAGGCTATGACTTCTCTTGGTGGAATTATCGGGGGTATGCATTTGGTTGTTGGATGCCCAATCTTGCATTTCGCTACTCGGTGGTCTTAGAGCAGAGAAATCGGGTTTGGAGTCATAAGACAATCCCAAGTCTACAAGGTGTTCGCCTCTCGATAGGCTGGTCTTTTCTATGCTCATTCTCAATTCAAGCCTTCCTTCTGGCATAGCATATTCGCCTAGAATCTCTTCTAAAGTTCCACAATTGCTCGAATCTTCGTTGGTGATGAGCAAGTCCGTAGATTGTCTAACAGCCCAAGGCGAAGAAGGAATTACAAGAACATGAATTGTAGCATGACCAAGACAATGTTTCTCTAAGTCCTTATTTTGGAAAAGAATCTTCCAAGCCATTTCATCGCCAAATTCTTCGGAGCCAGTTACTCTCCATGACCATCCTGAAACATTTCCTGCAGCCTCTTCATCGATGAGGGTATTTCCTAGGACTTCGTGAACTTGAAGCGGTGCAAAGATCATTGAGGCACCCATCCCCAAGGCATCTAGTGAATCAATAACACCACCCAAGCCAAAGGAAGTAACCTCCCCAAGTAAATGACCATCAGGATGAGTTAATTCGTAGTCGAATTGTGAACGAAGGGTATTTTGACCAGATATTTCAACCCATTCAGTCCAATCTATCCCTACTCGTGCGGAAACTGATGGCATCTCTTGACAGCCAATTTTCAATTGTTCACTCTTAGAAATTGAAACATCATCAAAATCATATTGTAATGCTTTCTCCATTGTCAACCAAGAAAAACCGCTACCTCCCCGTTGCTTCACTGCCCCAAGACGATCATCTCCCATTTCTCCAGATAGGTCGGTGCTATCGCCTTCCTTGATTTTGATGCTGCCTTTACCACTAAAATCTACGTTGAGTTCGCAAACTTCATCATCGGAGCCAAACCACTCAAAAACCTTGGAAGCATATTCCCCAGTAGCAACCATTTCACCACCAGTAACTGCAAAACCCATTTCGTCACCATGACGTAAGGGGTCTGGAGTGAATGGTTGAGCCTCAAGGCTGAACCACCACCATGCTCCTCCTCCAAGTATCAACAAACTAGCGACTATCGCTGCTGTTTTTTTCCAATCGACTTCTGGAGTGCTAAAACGAGTTCCCAATGCTGTCTCAATCAATGTGGGTATTTCCTCATCTTCTTCAACTAATTCTACTTCTAGGATTTCTGCTTCTAGGATTTCTGCTTCTAAGACTTCATCTGCTTCGAATATTTCCTTTTCTTCTACAATCTCGGATTCAAGGATTAACTCTCCTTCTTCATCCTCAATGATTTCTGTACCTTCGCTTTCTTCTTCCACTTCAATGCCTAATTCTTCTTCACTTGCGCCGTACTTTAGCAGGCGTGAAACGAGGTCGGCTTTTTTTCCTGAAATTGCCAATTCCTTATCCTTACACAACTGCTTCAAAACAGCAACAGTTAGGGATGAGGTTGGTGACATCTGAAAACCTGTACTTGATTGGCGCCACTTGAACCCTTTCAAGGCTCGCACTTATCGAGACTCATCAAAGGCGATTAGAAGCGCAGTATTAATTTCCCAATTTATTGAAATGGAAGGTATGAACCATCGGCCTGCTTGATATATGGCTGGGCATCAAAGGTATTGTCTTCCTTCAAAATGTAGTGATAGCCATCACCTGATTCAATATAATTCAATGCGGGGGCTGGCGTTGCCGCAGCGGGTGGTGCAACAGGTGCCGGCTCTGCTACTCCAAGTGCTGCAAATGCATCTTGAGTTGGAGAAGAGAGTGCTGCTGCCGGTGGTCCTCCCATCGGCCCTACTCCAGTTGGTGGACCAGCACTTGGTCCAGCACTTGATGGAGGTACCCCGGGGCCTACTGCTATTACTGCCTGATTTGTTGCATCCATCACTTGTTCTTCTACAGATGATGAGCCACGTCGAGGTTCTGTTCGCTCTTTGAGAATCTTGCCTTTCTTCTGAGCGCCGATGAATCCAAATAATGCCCAAAGTACTGACAATCCGCCGAGTCCTCCGCCAATTTCTCTTAATCCATAAACTGAGGCTGAAGCCTCTAATGAGTCGGTTTCGTGACCATAGTCTATATATTCGATAACTAGGCAATAGGCGCCTGGATCTAATTTGAATTCCACTTCAATAGTCTTTCCAGGTTTAGAATCTATGATAAGCATGTGATTATCACTCCAATTTCCATCCTCGCTAATCAACATGCTGGCAAATTCGTTCAACTCATCGTCAATTTGATCGGTATTACAGTGCGCTTCTATCACATGGACGCTCAAGTCACCTCCATCTGCAGGAGTTACTTCAACAATGAAACGAATATCAGTAGCATCATGCCCACTGATTGGAAGCCCAAAAAGGTAGGGTAGTTCTCGCTGGATTTCACCACCAGATTCTGAATCCTTCAGGGTAGTCTCATCATCCCAAGGTGCGGGTACAGGTAATGGAATAAGAGCAAATGAAAACATAATTGCTGCAATTCCAAGATACATGAAGACATTCCAGCGGGCTTTCTTTACTTTGGTACGTAATTCAGAAATACTCAAATCGCCCTTTATTGAACGGTCAGAAGCATCCATCACCGCCGCACTAGTAGGTGGACCGCCCGGTCCTGCCGCAGAAGGTGGCCCTCCTGGCCCTGACATTGGTCCTCCATAGGTATCAGGTGGGCTCTGCATGTCCTTGGCGAAAACGAACTCCGCCTTCAAAGCGACGATTCAATAAATACCTAAAGAAAAGAATTACCAATGAATCATTATCCATGCAATTGAAAAGGAAGAATCGGTCGCGTTGATAACATGAGGCTGGCTATATTATCGCGCGGTCCGCGCCTTTACAGTACTCGCAGATTGGTCGAAGAAGCCAGAAAGAGAGACTGTGATGTGGCAGTTCTAGACCCTCTTCAATTCTCATTGATGATCGCCGATGATGGGGTGCAAATCCTTCACAAAGGTGAGAGATTCATCCATGATGCTGTACTTCCAAGAATTGGCCACTCCATTACTCGACATGGTGTAGCACTAATCCGTCAATTCGAACAATTAGGAATCTACACCAGTAATTCCAGTTCTGGTATTATTCAGAGTCGGGACAAATTACGAGCTAGTCAAATTCTTGCTAAGAACAAAATCAACATTCCAAGAACAGCCTATGTTCGAGACTTGAGGGATGTTGAGAAAGCAATCGACGAAGTCGGAGGCCTGCCGGTGGTTATCAAAGTCACACAAGGAACCCAAGGTGACGGAGTTTTCCTGCGCCATACCTTAAGAGAATCAAGGCACTTAGTTGAAGCATTGTTGCTAACCAAAAAAGCGGTTTTAATCCAAGAATACATCGCAGAAAGCCATGGTAAAGACATCAGGGTTCTTGTTGTCGGCGACAAAGTCGTAGCGAGCATGCGAAGAAAAAGCCGCGGCAGAGAGTTTCGCTCAAATTACCACCTCAATGGAATCATCGAAAAAGTAGACCTACCACTTGAATACGAAGAACTAGCCAAGCGTGCTGCAAGAGTGCTTGGCCTCAAAGTAGCAGGGGTTGACCTTCTAGAGGGAGCAGACGGCCCATTAGTTCTCGAAGTTAATTCATCTCCTGGCTTAGAAGGTATTGAGAAAGCAAGCAACGTTAACGTGGCAGCACATATCATTGAATTCATAATAGAAGACCATATCTTCACCGACGTAGATATGGCGCAAGTGATGCGAACTCAACCTGGACAAGGCGCATTATCACTGCATTTGAGGAATCATCCTCGCCTAATCGGCTGTGCAATTGGCGACATCTTTCCGAGAAACGACAAGTCAATTCCTGTATTTGCTCTATCTAGGGATAAGAAATTGGAATGGAATCCAGAACCTCATACTCAATTGCGTTTTGACGATGTCATGATTTTCTATGGTGAGACAAGGGCCCTACGTAGTGCTTTGAAGAAAGTCACGTACAGTAATCTCCCTCGGCAAAACGAAAACATACCTCAAGATGATAGTACTTCCATCTGAATTGGGCGAAGCCTTGATGATGCACCCCCCCATCTGCGACTTGCCCCGCAAGGGGCAGGGATGCACTCCGCTAAAGCGGTTGAAGGAGGCGTTAGCATGCGTGAAGGGGAAGCACTGGACGGACTAAGGAGACGTCAGTACTTCATTGATCAGAATGCCAAAACCGGCATAACAAAAGAAGCACCTCAGCCTGATTTACCTTCAAGATTAAGGCATTCTCTGAACCTTCCTTGGAAAGCCAGTTGGAAATTACAATTAAGGTCAGAAGGGAAGAGTGAGAACACTTGCAGAAATTACCTAAACGGCTCACTACGCCTAGTCGAAGCGGCATTACCTGGTGAGAGTCCACTGACAGAAGCACAACTAGAAGCATTAACAGTTCTAGATTTGCACTCTAGAATCGCCCCCCATACAGGTAGATTGGAAGTCTGGCAATTAGGACTTGGAGAATTAAAACCAAGCACTGTTCAGGCGAGAATCTCAGCAGTTAATCACCTTCTCAAATGGCTTGGCCATAGTATGCCTGAGCACATCACACGACCTCACCGCGGAAGGAGGCTTCCTAGGGTGCTAAACACCCGAGAATTAGAATCGGTTAGACAAGCTGCTGCTGTTTATGAAAATCCAGTTGCCAACGTCATTATCACCATCCTCCTCGATACTGGGATGCGGGTGAGTGAATTGTGCAACCTCGAATTGCACGACCTCGACTTTGAGGATAAGAGTGCAAGAGTGGTTGGTGGAAAGGGCAACAAGGACAGATTAGTCCTTTTTACTGAAGAAACCATCAAGGCAATAGGGCTTTGGCAACCAATTCTAGATGCAAGAAATAAGCACGCGGATAGCGCTGTCATCCTCAATACCAGAGGTGACCGTTTCAAACCAAGAGCAGTGCAAAAACTCCTCGATAAACTTGCAACCGCCGCCTCAATGCCAAGAGGTAGACTTTCTCCACATGTTTTGAGACATTGTTTTGCCACGGGGCTTCTTGAAAGAGGGGCAGACTTAGTCTCAATCCAAAGGTTACTAGGACATTCTCATATTTCCACAACTAGAATTTATCTTGAAGTAGGAGACCAAACTCTGAGAGAAGTCTACAAGCGCGCCCAAGCATTACGAACAAAACTCGAAGAAGAGAATTTCAAAGAAGAAATTGACGGAGATGATTCAGTTTTTCTTTCGGCTACGCTTGAATGAATGTTCAGGCCCTTGCCAATCACGTGACGGAGATACATCATTTCCTTGATGCCCTTCGATTGGACAGGGTTTGCGCCACCTTCACTTATCTTTTCCGTTTTTTCATTTCTGCAAGCATATCTGCAAGACTCGGGGTTTTCAAAGTCTTACTCGGATCTTCACTACGAGATGATGTTGTCATTGCAGACTTCTTTTTCTTGGCTGCAGGCTTTTTCTTTGCGGCAACCTTCTTGGCGGGTGCCTTTTTCTTGGCTGCAGGCTTTTTCTTTGCGGCAACCTTCTTGGCAGGTGCCTTTTTCTTTGCTGATGCCGCTTTCTTATCGGCTGCTTTCTTTGCTACCTCTTTAGCCTCAGACTCTTTCTTAGCAATCGCGTTTCTCTTTCTTGTTGCTGCGGCTTTCTTAGCAGAGGCGACGCGCTTTGCTCTAGCCTCGGCCTCAAGTTTTGCTGCGGCATTTTTCTTTCGAGTTTCGGCTGCCTTCTTGGCAGCAGCACTTTGTTTTGCAGATTTCTTGGTGGTGGGTGTTTTTGTCATTTTTCTCCCTTTCCCGGCAGAACCGCGGCGCTAATGGCCCGCCTGATATTAGGAGCCACAAGCCCTAGTGATAACAACTCTCGCATATCTATCTCCGCTAATATACCAGTTTCATTGATTCCAACCTTCAATAAACGCTTGACGATAGAAGAGCCTATTCCGGGAAGCGCCAGCAATTCCTCGCGACCCATGCTCCTCTCCATTCCAGCAGAATAGGTGCGCGAATTTGAATATGACTACGCGAATAATAATCAACAAGCACAACAATCATCAGTAAAAGACCAAGTCAGCAAGCGTGGGCAGCGACGAGGATGAGGCATCCAGCAGCATCGATGTATACCAATCAGTACTCTGGGCTCAAGTTCGTAGCGCCAAAGATGAATTTGCTATTGAGATTGATGGTGGAAACGGGATTCTGCGACCAAAAAGGCATCATGGTGCTGAAAAATCAATAATTCTCGGCGATATTATGACCATGGCAATGCGATGTTTTGGAGCCCATTCTCCCCCACATGTAAGTCAATTACCAGGCTTCGATGAACAGAAATGGCACATCGAATTTGGCGATGAAGTCATGCAAATCAAAGTAGAAAGCAGACCATATTGGGGGTTTGGTCTACTCGCCACCTCTTTTCTAAACAAAATAACGATAACGGGTCCAAGTAAACGAAGATGCAGATTTGTCCTCGACTTGGCTTCAGCATTAGGAAGGCCACCTTGGGAAGGGAGGCGCAGAAACAAGTGGTTCAAAGCAACCGAAAAAGACGCAGAAGAACATAGAGCGGATTGGTACCAACTGATGAATCAATGTCGTAATGAATTCAAAAGTCAAATCGAAGTACAAGAACAACGCCTAAAGAAAGCAAGAAAGGATATCAAACAATTAGAAAAGAATGAGTATCCCCATTTTGATCGAAGAAAAGCAGCCGCATCTTTACAAAAGGTTGAGAGAGACATAGACGTCTCAAAAAAAGCCCTGCATGAGGATAATGCAGCGGCGGTTGAAAGAGCCATGGCGCGCATAGATACAGCCTTTATTGAGGCTGACCCAGAAGCAGAAATTCACAGTGATGTTTTTGATGAAGAGGATGAGAAGGAAATTATGCATGCGATTGCGGCTGAAGATGTTGATATGGATGAAAGAATAGCCCAAGCACCTACATTCGAAAATAGAGGTTCAGTACAAGTTATGGGCGATTTACCAGTTGAGGTAGATGTTGATGCACAGGATTTATTGGAAGATGATATCCCGATGGTTGATTTGACGGAATCTGAATGATAATTAGGCGATGTTGCTGATACTGTATATCCCGTCGCGTTGAAATAGGAATGGTCTGTCGGCGGCACACTGGTTGCCATGGCTGTCAAGAAGGGTAAGAAGAAAGATGGCAGTGGCATTCAACAGGCTGCGGGTCTAATTCGGTACTTCGATGAAGAGTCGGAAGACGCTTGGCATTTCTCCAAGGGACAGATATACGCTGCTTGTATTCTGCTCTCAACCGTCATCTATTTGGCCAATCATGGCGTTATGGATTGGTTTTTTGGAATCTTTTGAGCCCTAGAAAGGCGGCACAACTGAAGACTCCTTCACGGTGTTAAGCACAACATGTGTGAACGACCTGATTATCCCCTCATTGGAAAATACCTCTTTGGTTAAGGCATTTAACTGCTCACGGTTTCTCACCCTCGCCATGGCAATACTATCAAAATCTCCAGTCACATCATAAACAGAAAAAACTCGTGGATCTGCAGCAATTTGTTGTTGTACTTCCATCATTTGTCCCTTCTCGATACGTAAACCAACGATAACCGTCATTTCCCAGCCAATTGCTGCTGGATCTAAATCTACTAGCCAACCCTTGATGATACCCCTATCTTGCAATGATTTGAGTCGGCTAGATGCCGTCCCTAATGCAATACCTACAGATGCTGCTAAACTACGTAGACTAGCCTTCGGTTCCTCTAGTAGTTCAAGGATTATTTTCTTGTCGATATCGTCCAACTCAACCATTCATCAATGCCCCAGAGAGGCTTTTCTCCTCGATTCGGTTATTGAACGTTTGTGAAGATTTACACTGGCGAAAACGAACGATTGCTCAAGAAAACAACAGAATCATTCTTCTTCTAAATCATCTGTACCAGTAATTGGAGAAGTTAAGCGTAAGTCCATTACCCAGCCTCCAAAGGTTTCAACCTCCATTGAAAAGCGAATGATTGCTGGCCGGCGATTATATTCGGCCTCACATTTCATGCCGATTTCAATACTCTTTTCTACCCCTGCTTTGAGGTGGTTTAGAGTTGGTTTTTTCTTCATCTTCCAAGGTGGCAATACCTCTACCTTTTCCAAAATTGCATCGTGCTTGCCAATTGTAAATTCTAAAACTGCCTTGAATTTATCTTCTTCATCATTGAGTAGGCGACCTGTTATACGCGGTAATGCATATTCTCGTTGCCTTTCAGTAATGATGATTATTCCAATGCAAAGTAAGGCGAAGAGGAGGAAGCCAAGGCGTGATATTGCTTCAGATGAGGGCGTTCCTTCCCACATAGTAGGTAGGTCAGTCTCCGTCAAACCCAAAACTACCGCGGGAATTCCTGGTTCTGGGTTTGAGCCTGCTACTGCTCCTTCGGGTGCGGCGTGTCCTGAAAGGAAAGCGATTATTCCGAAGCGCTGAGCATCATCTGCATCGATTTCTATTTCTGCACCACTGATATGGTCTGCACTGAAAGTGTGTTGGATAGAGGTCGTATTGCCTGCTTCTTTGCTGAAGGCGGCAGTTGCTGTCCATTCTTTGACAGTATGAGGGGGTCTTGGTCCCTCGTTGCGAATTTCTGGATACCACTCGACAATAACGAAGTTGAGAATGACATCTGAGGACAAATTCACCCTTGGAGTAAATTCACTAGCCAAGTCGATTTCATCAACCATATCGTCTCCATTCAAGTCGATGAGTGTTATTTCTAATGGAATATCGGCTGCTACGATTCCTCCGGCATTGGGAATTGTTCCGTTGAGGGCGAGTCCTGCATTCTTTGCAATGAAATCTGTGCCATCGCCGATACCTTCCAACCTTTGGAAATCAAGGCGGATTGCAGGGGCTATTGTCATTAATTCATCAGATCTGATGTTTGAATCTCCATTACCAAGTGGATCCGCCTCGTTGTATGCGGGATGCCATGATAGCCAAACTAATTTTTCATCTCTATCCATCAATACAGCGTGATCTTCCTCAAAATCTCTGCATTCATGGCTATCTGAATCACAAAACCATTCGATTAAGGGTTGGGTATTTCCATCCTCTGAAACTGATTTATGAGCAAGGATGGTTCTTGACAAACCATCATCTGCTGCAAGGGTCGAAGGGATTGACATCAACAAGATGCAAACAAGTAAGGTGAGTTGTTGCCGCATCAATTCACCTCAAGTCTTGTCTGATGATGAACTATCCGGCTGTAAGCCGGCTTGTAATGCTAAGATATAGCGTTCTGAATCACCGACCATAAGGCTCAGCCTCTGCCCAGCCCAAATGGGTAAGTAGTCTGTTTCTTCACTGTATAGAATAGTGTAGTTTTTCATTTCGGGTATTTCAAGTTCTTCGATAAGGGGCTCCTCTCCCATTAACAGTCGATGCATTAATGGTTTTTCGATCTTAGTTTTTGAATGAATTTGATTGATTAGCAAGGGTACAGCTTCTGAACGGGGCCTCATACCACTCTTTCCCGATTGAAAGGCAGTTGTCCCTGCGTGAATAGCGTTGATTGGATGCCAATGACCTCCAGGAAGTCTACTTCTTCTCTTGAGGGTTCGAGGTGAATCCCATAGCCATTGACGGGCCATCGGAGTTGAGATTGCAATCTTCTTGCCACGTTGCCACCAAGACCACTTCTCTGATTCTTGAATATCCCATTGCTTGCAGACTTCATCGATTAGTTCCGGTGAACAAGGAGAAGGTAGTCGTGCATCCTGTCGTGGTTGGTCATGAACTTTCATCTCCGAGATTGGGAACTTGGGGGCCATTGCCTTAGCAGTTTTTTCCGTTGAGTTTAGATGCAGCAAGGCGAGGAAAAAACCGCTTGAATCGTTGTCTTCTGGAGCGATGCGAATACAGCGTTTTAATAAGTCGTTATTCCAATTGAATTTTTCAGTCTTCCAATTGCTTAAACCCTGCCTTGACTTGAGCCCAGGGAACACTGATTCAACATCGATTTTTTGCAATTCAAGGTCTTGGTTTTCCTCGAGAATTTGATTGATTATTCCTTCATTTTCTATCGGGTCAAATGAACAAGTCGAGTAGACTAATCTACCATCTGGTTTGAGTAAAGCACAAGCCCTTCGTAGGATATCGAGTTGTAATCTTCTCAGTGATAATCCTGAGGACTCTTTCCAATCCCACCAAACATGCTTATTCTTGCGCAAAGTTCCACTGCCTGAACATGGCGCATCAACTAAGACTGCGTCAAATCCAGGGTCTGGTACTGCTGGGAAGTGGCGGCCATCATGTCTTGTCAGCATCATATTAGCAATGCTAACTCTGCCGCGATTGGTTACTAAGGTGTTAAGACGGCCCGATGAAACATCATTGGCTACTACAAGTCCTGTGTCTTCCATCATCTCACTAAGTTGAGTTGATTTTGAACCTGGGGAGGCGCACATGTCGAGGATTTTTTCTTCTTTTTGTGGTGCTAATGCTATGACTGGAAGCATTGATGCTGATTCTTGTCTTGTTGTTCGCCCTGTTTCATGTAATTTGATGTAGAGGTCTCGGAATTCATCTGGGGTCTCTCCTCTCAACCAAGGCATTGTGTAGGCCCATCCATCAGGATACCAAGACAGGGCTTTAGCGCCCATCACTTCGACTTGTTCTCTTGTCCAATCGCGGTCTGCCCTTAGAGAGTTGATGCGTAAGGTTTCTGGAAGTTCTTTAGTCGTGTGAAGGAACCATTCTTCCATATCATGGTCAAGTTGTTTGGCAAGCCCACTGATTGGTAAGTCGCGTACTTCGTCTACGTCGACCATAAATGGCGGATTAGATAGCCTCTATCAAAACTACTTCGCCATCATTGGCCATTTCTTTGGCCAAAGCAAGAGCGGTTTCGAAATCGGCTGTACAACCAAGTGGCCTAGGCTTACCATCTGAACCTTGAACCATTAATCTGTGCGAAAGCGAGGAGAGAATCTCTTGGCTTACTTGCTCCCAAATCCATTCATCATCTTCTATTGTGATCATCGCTGGAACCCGAGTTCGGGGCCCTTCACTGATTTTACTGACTTTCGCTCTACTGCCAAGGCCAACCATTCGTGTAATCTTATGTTTAAATCGCACCCGTTTTTCAGATGCTATTCCTTCCCTAAAGGCTCTACCCATGTTCCCCATCCCATCTGGAAATCTAAGATTCCCAATACCTCAGCCCATTCGTTGCATTGATAAGAGTTCGGGGTCAAAAATCAACAATAATGGCTTTTGTCATGTATTGTAATTATGCCGTTAATCGATATGTTCAGGCCATGCGTGGACCATTATTCCAGGAAGAAGGGTTGAAAGAAGTAAGCCTGGGATAACAGCAATCATTCCAATATAGTCAAAGGCAAAAAGAAGGAGTGTTGAGAAAATAAATACATCAACAACCAGGATGGTTATTGTCCAATTTGCCCTCCTCTTCTTTGAAAGGCGCACATCTGATTCAAATATTGCAGGAATAAGAATTCCCATTGATAATGCTGGCAGCAATGTAAGGGAAATGAGTGCTGTGCGCGGCTCCCATAAAGCAAGTGCAGGGGTTGCCAACATTAGTAACAAGGTCCACCCCCATAATTCTGGCCTCGCTTTATCATCAAAACCAATTTGTGGAATCAGTAAACCAATTGCACCGATAAGAATGAGAGGGGTTGTTAGACGGGCTAACAAGGAGATGGCACCCCAGGATGTATCTACCCCCGGAAGGCCAGAAAGAATTGCCCAACCTGCAAATAAAATCCAGAAAAGGGTATGAGTTACTGAAGCTGCTAATCCTTTCCAACGCCCTGTGCCAACTCGTGTACGATGCGCACTGACAATACTAGTATGCAGGGCGCAACTTGTCAAGATTAATGTGCCACTAAAAGCCAATAAGAAGGCGGTTCTTCTTCCATGAACTTCATCAAGAATGAGGTCGGTTAATGCCATTCCATCTGAGACCGTATTGAGGTCTTCAAGAGTGAAGCCGAGAAGAATGCCTGCTACTGGAAGTGCAACAAACCAACCCGTTGCTGGGTGAGGTCGAGAAATACTATCTGGCCAGTTAGCAGTACAAGTACAATCTGCCAAATGAAGAATTCCAAATCCAATCATCCAACCAGCCAACAATATAGTTGGAGTCATTAGCAATACATCCCACATAGATGGCGGGGGGGGTATTTGTGAAGGGATATCAAAATTTGAATGTTGGAAAGGGTCTGCAGGCATCAGTGCAAACATCATCATCACCCAGAAAACCCCAAACCAAATTATCGCTGCATCGTGGATTCGATGACTATCGCCGGCTATCTCTCCTTGTTGGTCAAGAACTGTAACTGTCATTGCTAAATGGGCTCCAAATCCAACCATAACCAATAATGCCCAAGAAGTCCACCCAGTTAGAGCTACAGCAAGTCTACTAATTATTGAAGAATCCTCAGTCAAACGTGTTGCAACTCTTTGTTGATCCATATCAAGAGTTAGATGGGCAATTATATCTAATAGCCAAACAAGGAAGATAGATAATCCCGGTATCCAAGGTAAATAATGGTCGATTTTAGGCCATAGCGGGTGATGTTCATCGTTAAGGCGCATGTGAATCATTGGCCAAAAAACCAAGATTGCGCCACTGATTAGAGATGCGAAGGCGTACCACTCAGGGGAGAGTAGTGCGCCGGCCATAGCAAAGGGGAGAAGTTTAGATTGATGAATAAGACGCCTACTCTTCCTCTAAATAATCAAATGCTTCAATTTGTTCTAATAATTCATCAATCATAGAATATAAGCTCTCAACAACTCTAGTTTCAGGTTTCAGTACCCTAGATAATACTCTTCTTAATTCTTCATCAACTTGAATATCAAGGGCCTGCAAGCGCCTGCGCAAATCGCTCTGAAGCCTTCCCCCTGTTCTATCCCAATCCATCAATAAGATGAGTGGGGCTTTGCCATCTTTTGATTTGTCATTTTGGAGGTGCTCTGCAAACCAACCTGCGAGGCGTTCCATCGACCAACCTCTATTCACCAATTCTATTGACCCAGTGAATTCCAGTGCTTGTAATGCTCTTCTATCCTTTTTACCTTCTACTAATATTGGTATGCCGGACCTATTTCTTATTCGAGCAACTGCCAATGCCTGTGCTGCTAAACGAAATCTTTCACTTTTATTTGGCATCAAGATACCTCGTGAAGTAGTTCATTAATTTTCTCTACTATTTCTTCTAATGAAGATTCAGATATCATCATGGTTTTCTTTCTCGAAGTATGTCCGCTGCTAATTTTTATCCTAGAAACCGGTAATTCTAGTAGTTCTGAAAAAAGGTCGAGAATGCTGGAATTGGCCTTCCCATCTTGAGGTGGCGCACGAACTGCAATTTGCAGCCTCTGACGCCATTCATTGAAGCCCACTAAACCCTCATGACGAGCCCCAGGTTGAACTTCTATTGCAATCAATACTCCAGACTCCGAGAGGTTGATTGCGGCACTACAATCCTCCATGATTCTCGACTCAAGGTGGTGCTCATTGAATTACCCATAGTCGCCCCACCTCGTAGAGGTGTAAGGAGAATGTTCATGAGTGGTTGTCGCCCGCCGTCAGTTTGGGAGTATTCATGCCTGCTGAGTACACTACATTCGTAGAATTATATGACACGTTCATGTTCTGGTCGATTGTCGTGGGTGCAATTGTCTTTGCATGGATGCTTTATGCTGTTTTACGGTTCCGACCGGGGATGGTTGATGAATCAAAACTTGAGAAGTTAGAACCTGGTGTATTTCCAAAAGAAAGAGACGATTTCAAATTGGAGATGGCATGGTTCGTTATTCCCGCAATCCTGATTGGCTACCTTTGTATTCTTTCTTGGAATTCTCTATATGAGGACTGGGGTAATTCCCCAAGCGATGAAGAAGCATTTGTTGTTGAGGCTATTGCAACCCAATGGAATTGGGAATTCAAATATACCGAACCAATCATAGTTGAGGAATCTTCAGATGGATTACTATACCCAGTGAATATCGGCGTTTCAGATGGTAGAATTGCAATTTCTGCTGGTTCAGCACAGATTAATCTGACAGTCAAGTGGTCAAACGAACCCGCTAGTGGTGAGTTCAATATCACCGATGGTGAAGGCCATGTTGATACAATAATTGACTTACAAGAAATCCTTGAGATTACAGTCAAAGACGAGGAGGGAAATGTGGTCCATGAATATACGCGCTATGCCGCAGGGACCGGCGAATCAAGCCAAGTTTATGTTCCATGTGGAAAACAAATCAAGTTCAAGATGACCAGTGAAAGAGTAGGTGATGCTGATGCTGTTTTACACGCCTTCTTCTTACCAGAATGGGCAGTCAAAGAAGACGTTGTTCCAAATTTAGAAACTATGCTTTACTTCACACCTCAGGAAACTGGCACTTACGATGTAGTATGCGCAGAATACTGTGGAATGAAACATGCTTACATGACTGCCAAAATTACAGTTGTTCCCTCCAATATTTGTAGAGGTGATGCTTGATGCTTTCATCCAGAACTCGTATCAGTGGAAGGGCTATCTTCCTATTAGCAATAATTGGTATTGCTCTAATTGCCACCCCTCAGTTCACCGCTGAAAAAGGTGGAATTGATAGCCGAGCAGATGATGGTTGTTATTGCCACACTCCTTCTGATGCTACCAGCATCACCATCACTGGATTGCCGGATTCATTCAATGCAAGCACCGAGTACAACTTGACGATAACCGTTGCCAACGATGAAATCACTGGCGATGCAAATCAAGGGGGATTTAGACTAATAGTAAATCAGGGCACAATAGTATATGATGATGATAAAATCCAAAATTTGGATGGTGGTTTAACTCATACTGCCGAAGGAAATGATCAGCGTTCTTGGGATGTGGTTTGGACTTCCCCTGCCGATGATACAAAGGTTGTAGAATTCACAGTCTGGGGTAATGCCGTTAATGGCGATGTTTCACCTCAAGGCGATGGCTTCGCTGGAACCTCATATGATGTTGCTGGAATAAATGCCGGACCAATACAGGAAGTGGTAGAAAGCAAGCGTGCAATGGTAGTCTTACTTTCTGTCGTGCTTCTTGTTATTTCTCTAATGACCTTGGCTGCTTTGTACGTCTTCTACCTTCGAAACCCAGAAGGCTTCAGCATGGCTAACTTCGGCCAATGGCTTAAGGGTTGGATTACTACTACTGATCACAAGGGAATTGGACTACTCTACCTTAACTTTGGATTGCTCTTTTTCTTAGTTGGTGGAGTCCTTGCCCTTCTTTTCCGTATTCAATTAGCAGTTCCAATGAATGATTTCTTGACGGAGCAAGAATACAACTCATTCTTCACTCTACATGGTACAACAATGGTATTCTTAGCAGCCATGCCTATGATTGCAGGATTTGCTAACTACATCGTACCATTACAAATAGGCGCACAAGATTTGGCTTTCCCTCGTGTTAACGCACTTGGTTTCTGGTTACTTCCGGTTGCTGCATTCATGCTCTTTGCAGGAATATTTAGTGGTCAAGCAGCAGATATTACTTGGGTAATGTACCCACCTTATTCTACTTCAACGGGTGGTGCTGATATGTCCTCAAACCCTGGTACAACTTTATTCGTGGGAGGAATGATACTGCTTGGGGCCTCTTCCACCCTATCTGGTGTTAACTTCATCACCACATTCTTCACAATGCGTGGCCATGGGGTTAGTTGGATGAAGATGCCTCTTTTCTCATGGAGTATTCTAATCTCAATGTTCATGCTCTTCATGTCATTACCAGCACTAATTATTGGTGTTTTGATGATGTTCTTGGATAGAACGATTGGTTCTGTGTTCTTTGCTACGAATATTGGTGATCCTATCTTATTCCAGCACTTGTTCTGGTTCTTTGGGCATCCTGAAGTATATGTCGTTGTTATACCGGCATTTGGTGTAGTCTCTGAAGTACTCGCAACAAGCGCAAGGCGTTCAATTTTCGGCTACAAGTCAATGGTTTATGCAATGGCTGGAATTGGGGTTGTCGGCTTCATTGTTTGGGGACACCACATGTTAACGAGCGGTATGGATCCAAAATTGCGATTCTTGATGATGGCGGCTACGATGCTTGTTGCTCTACCAACTGGAGTGAAGGTATTCAATTGGCTTGCTACCCTTTGGGGTGGATCTTTGGTCATGAAAACTCATACTTTGTGGGCACTCGGATTCTTGCTAACATTCACCTTAGGTGGTATTTCGGGTATGTTCTTCCCAGTTGCAGGCCTTGATATGCACTTCCATGATACCTACTTCGTTGTCGCTCACTTTCACTATGTATTCGTTGGTGGCGTAGTATTCGGATTATTTTCAGCAATTTACTACTGGTATCCTAAGTGGACAGGAAGAATGCTCAATGAAAAATTAGGATTGCTGCATTTCCTTACGGCTTTTATCTCATACAATGCTGCCTTCTGGCCAATGCACCGCCTAGGAATAATGGGAATGCCAAGAAGGACTCATTCTTATGCTATCGATTCTGGTTATGGCGACCTAAATATGACTATAACAATCTGGGCAATCATCTTCGGCATTTCTAATGTGATTATGGTTGTCAATATGATTTACAGTCAAAAGAGAGGCCAAGAAGCAGGCCCAGACCCATGGGGTGGATGGTCTCTTGAATGGTCTACAACCTCGCCTCCACCAACTCCTTCATTTGCAGAAATACCTATCCAAAAGGATGCAAACACTGAACATCACCCAGATGGATTCGTCGTAAAACTTTTCAAGAGATTATGGGCAATCGGTGAGAAGAAGGGGGTGAAGAAATGAGCGACCACACCAATAGCAATGAGAGCCCATGGATGGGAAGTGTGGGAATTGGCATTGTCCTCCTCGGAATCGCTGCTGGTCTATTCGTCGTTCACCTCGGAGCGGAGGTGGCTCATATTCACGCCCTAAATGTAGGTGCTTTAGTTGGCTCTATCCTGATTGGATTCTATGGTTTAATGGGCGTTGTTGCCGGTTTAGTCAACAGTTCAGTTGAAGCAAGCGGAGATAGCCACGACGAACATGGAGATAGCCATGACGAACATGCTCATCACGGCTCCTTTTCTCCTATTCTAATGGCCTTTGGGTTGATGTTATTCCTCTATGGATTTGTTGAGTCTTATCTTGTACTCATGCTTGGTATACTCATAATCTTCATCGCCATATTCAATTGGTGGAGAGAGGACTATCCAAATGATGGTAAACATGAGATGAAATCTTTGGGCCAACCATACGGTGGTCTTGATGTTAGAAAGGTCGGGATTTGGATCTTCCTAATGTCAGAATGTATGGTCTTCGGTTCATTCTTCAGTTCTTACTTGAGGATGCGTCTTGGATGGACCACCCATTGGGATGAAACCTGCAACTCGATTGGAGAGGACCCGTCGCTCGGTGTTTGTTCGGATAACTACGTAATCGTAGCATCAGAATACGTCACCCACAACTTCTGGACCCTGCTTCCTGGTGCAATCAACACCTTCGCCCTGATTCTCTCCTCATACACAGTAGTACTTGCTCTGAAGTATGCTTCTGCTTCATCATACGTCAAGCCAAAGACCAAGTTGATGCAGATGTGGATGCCTGACCAGCGCCGTGCAGTTAGGAATAACCTCGTTGCAACACTTCTTCTAGGAACTCTGTTCTTAGTGCTGAAGTTAGTTGAGTGGGACCATTTAATCAACGACCAAGATTTCACAATCAAGACCAGTTTGGCTGCATCGATTTTCTATGTTTCAACTGGAGCGCACGGGTTCCACGTATTCGTAGGTCTAATCATCCTCTGTTTCTTTTGTTTCAAGGCTCAAAACGGGGGCTGGGATGAGGACAATGCCCAGAGCATCGAATACTTCGGTCTCTACTGGCACTTTGTCGACTTGGCTTGGGTGGCAATTTTCCCCGCGTTTTATTTGTATTAGAAAGAGGTGTTATGAATGGGAGATCATCAATTAGCTGGCTGGGAAAAGGCGCTTGCAAAACCCTTTGGGGATATTTACAACTTTAATTTCATAATGCTGATGGTGTTCACCGTCATCGAAGTTGGAGCAGTTTACATGGAATTAGCGAAGTATACCACTTGGGTAATACTAATCAGTGTAGGAATCGTCAAGGTTTTCGGTATCGCTGGTTGGTTTATGCAC
>DUDM01000017.1 GCA_012959275.1 Candidatus Poseidoniales archaeon | reverse complement strand
CTGGAACTTTCTGGAAGATTCGTTCAATACGATGGAGAATCTCTTCCTTGGTGAACGATGGCTATCTACTTTCAAGGTGGTGTCGGAGAGGTTTCTAGTTTAGATGAGGATTTGTACCTCAACCACAGGAAGGCCGGAAGCGACGTGCTCAGCACTGCAACGGTCCAACTGATGATACTACCAAGTATCATCCCGTGTTCATGTAATGCCCAAGTTGCAACCAGCGCATAGGCGCCCACCGAGGAGCCGCCCAACATCATCGGACCTGCAGCACCTGTCGGAACCTCTGGTCCTTGAGATACCCAGAGCCCCACCATGGTTGTCAGGAATATGGCTGGGAAGACCGAGGCAAGACCTGCGATGAGAGGCATCCCGAGACCAGAGAGATACACTGCAATACCGATGGCAATCGCAGCACCAATTCCTCTTGAGAGGAGCACACCATGACTGACCGACCTGCTTCCTTTAGGTGCATCAGTGGGCCTCCAAGTCATCCATATTCCAAGGGCGATCAGTACGAACATCCCAAGCAGTCCAATCAGGAATCGTGAATAGCGCTCGATAGCGAAGTTGAGGCAGAGGGACAAAAGGATTGCCAAGAAGGCCCATGATACAAGCGAGACTATGGCCATCTCGAGAAGTTTGACATCTTTTCTGAGCCGGGGATAGAGAACCCATGAACCCACGAAAAGCGAGTTTAGAACCATCCAGAACGGCACTAACGACAGGCTGGTCAGCAGAGCATCCTGACCACCAGCGAGATACATCCCGATTGCGGCAGGAACTATCGTCGTCGGTAGAGTACCAAGAATCCCCCCGATGACTCCGCCCCATCGTTCAATCGCTACTGTGACTGCAATGGCCACCAGCCCCGCAAACGCCGCCGACAACAGGATGGTCTGCACAACCCAATCGGAACGCGGGCAGACCTTGAACTTCACATCATTGTGGAAATGGAAATGCTAAACCCTCACTAAAGGCACAAATCTGACACCCATCACTTTTTTCCTACTCAATTTACCTTGATTTTTCAACCACCTAAACAAATGCTGTCCGTTAATAGTGCTCATCGGTGCAACAATCACACCCTGTTCTGCAAGTTGTTGCTTCCAAGCCTTTGGTAACTTCTTAGCACAAGCGGCAGCGATAATGCCACCAAAAGGCCCTCTCTCTAACAATCCTAGATGACCGTCGCCACAAGTCATTGAGGCTGGCATTAAGTCGAGTCCCTGCAATACCTTCTTTGATTGTTCCAATAACTCTGGAAGTAATTCAATCGAATGAACCTCATATCCCATATCTACAAGAATTGCCGTTTGGTAACCACTTCCTGAACCAATCTCGAGAACCTTTGAACCATCAGGAATTAACCTTGTAAGAAGAGTTGTCATCGCTGCTACCATGTATGGCTGACTAATGGTCTGTTCATGACCAATGGGTAATGGATTGTCATCATGAGCCATCTTTTTCATATCATCTGGAACAAAGAAATGGCGGGGTATTTTTTGCATCGCTTTCAATACTCTATCATCAGTAATATCGCGTTGAGCAATCTGCTCAAGTACCATTTTGTGGCGGGCTACCTCTTCTCTCACGGCGACCGCTATAGGTGACAACAATCAAACCATCCCTCACTTTGTGAATATTATGCAGCCCCCTCAACAGGACCTAGAAGCAATGTCAGTAGTCCTTCAAGGTGTTCTTTGAGGAAAATCCCGAACATATTCGCCGACATCATCAAAGGGAATCAGTTTCCGGCAGGCGTCATGGAAAGCAGCACTGTTGACAGTGGTGTAAAATGGAAACTGGACATACTGAATGCTAGTTTCCTCACAGGCACCCCAATTCTTGCAGTTGTTGGGATGATTTGGTACACCATGACCTATGGCGTGACTTGGAAAGAACCAACCATTCTATTTGTCATGTATTGGGCAACTGGTTTGTCTATTACAGCCGGCTATCACCGTCTATTCAGTCATCGAACTCATAGTGCCGTTTGGCCACTTCGTTTGTTTTATGCCATTTTTGCTGCTGGTGCTTACCAAAATTCAGCCATCAAGTGGTGTAGCGACCATCGACGCCATCATCTGAAGGTTGATACGGATGTAGACCCATATTCGGTCACCCGTGGTTTCTTCTGGGCCCATATAGGCTGGGTTATGGTACAAGAAGGTGAAGAAATCGTAGAGAAGGTCGAGGATCTTCAAGCCGACCCAATCCTTGCTTGGCAAGCACGTAATATTTTCAAAATCGGATTTCTTTCAGGAGTCGTCTTCCCTGGCTTCCTTGGCCTTTGGCTTTTGGGAGGTTGGGTTGGTTTCATGGGTGGATTGATTTGGGGAGGGTTCCTTCGCTTGGTGCTTGTTCACCACGGTACTTTCCTCATCAACTCTGGAGCCCACTACTGGGGTAGTCAGCCATATTCAACAAAGAACACTTCTCGTGATTTCCCGCCTTTATCTTGGGTCACCTTTGGTGAAGGATATCACAACTTCCACCACGCCTTCCAAGCAGATTATCGAAATGGCCACAGATGGTTTCACTGGGATCCTTCCAAATGGTGGATTGCATTGTTTTCAATCATCGGTATGACCAAGGCTCTTCACAAGGTTCCACAATGGACTATCCAAAGTGCTCGTATGAAGACTACTTTTGAAAAGAAAGAAAAGAAGATGCAAGAAGGGGCTGCCCTTACTGCATTCAAGAAACGTTCCAATGAGTGCTCTAAGCATCTAAGGTCTGCATTGAGGGAACTCTCCAACGACCGTAGCGATTTGGCGACTGCCAAGGCACAAAGCGACTCAGAACGGAAAACTACGATTAAAGATTCAATAAGAAAATCCAAACAGCGCATCAAAGACGCCCGCTCGGAATTTAGCCAGTTGATTACTGAAATGAATTCTGTCAAGCCAATTGCTGCTTAACGTCTGGCTGTCTTGGGCCTGAAGTCATCACATACTTCCCTATCACATTCAATGTAAGGGCCATTTAGCAAGTCTATGCAATACGGCACTGCTCTCCAGATTTCGTCGATTGTTTCCCGAATTGCCTTTGGTCGACCTGGGAGATTGAACAAGAGGCTGGAGCCTCTAATGCCACCAATCTGTCTCGAAAGAATTGCGGTTGGTACGTATTTCAGGGAGATGGCCCGCATCTGCTCACCAAATCCTGGTAGAAGTTTGTCGCAGACCGCTGCTGTTGCTTCAGGAGTAATATCTCTTGCTGTAGGTCCTGTCCCCCCAGTTGTTACAACTACGTTGCATCCTTGTTCATCTACTAATTCAACTAATGCTGCTTCGATAACTTCCTGCTCATCTGGTACGCACTGGTAAACAACCTTCCAAGGCGAACGGATTGCTTCTTCAAAGAACCCACTGATAGCCGGACCACCCTCATCCACATATTCTCCTGAACTAGCCCTATCGCTAATGGTGAGGATTCCGAATATTGCTGGCTCGCCAAGGCTAGCGGTAGAGCCGCCGCTAGATATCATAATCACGCCTCGCTTGCAATTTCAACATCTGCGTGTAATGTCTCTAACAAGGTGAACTCAAAGAGTTCTTGGGAACGTCGCTTCTTGGTTGTCCTGATGTGTAGTATTGCCATCCCAATGAATGCAGCAATTGCGATAGGGATGGCAGCTTCAAGTTTGTAACGGTGCATGAAGGTGACAATTCCCTCAGCGGTATAAGCCCAAGTAATCGAGGCTGCAGCACCGCCGACAAATGTTGCCCAAAGCACACGGCCAAAGTTCATACGAGAAAGCATACCTAACATGGCGCCAACCAGAACCCCACTTGCCATGAATGGGATCCAGACGAAGGCAATTAGCCCCCAAAAACCCCATTTATTGATGAATTCGCGCTTTTCATTGGCTGTATATTCTACTGTAGAAAGTAAGTCTCCAAATATCTTGGTCTGTAGAACTCTACCAGCAAATCCGTCTTGCTTAGCAACTGCAGCAACTCGTCCTTCATGCTCAGAAGAAGTTTCGATTCTTCCAACGTCCGCTTTATCCGCGAGTGTTCCAATTTCATTACGTGCCTTAACGATTAGATTTCTTTCGCCAATTAATTCAGAGAGTTCACTTCTAAGGTGCGCTTCAAGTTGTTGAGCGACCGAAGATTGGCTCTTTTTGAATCTGAAGAATGCAAATCTGATATTCGGCCTGTAGATGACTGAAATGAACATTGCCGCTTCTTCTGGTAAGACCATGGCGCCGATTAGAATATTGTCATCTTGATTATCGAACCACCTATCTAGGCTGGCTTTTGCTTCTTCCTCAAGACTATTGAAGGTATGTAAATCTTTGAAGAAAGAGGTGTAATCTTCGACAAGGCCTGTTTTATCACCCTCCACTTTTCCTACATCAGTAGTATCTACCCCAACTCCAATACCAGTTTCGAAATCCATATCTGCATTGTCGCCAACTGCCTTTACAACAAGTTGTACAGGTTTGAAAATATGGAATATTCGGAATTCTTCTAAGATTTCTTTGAGGATTTCTGCTCTAATATCTGCCTTATTACTAAGGGTGGATTCTGTATTTTCATAAGGTACCAAAATATCTATTGAGAGTTCCTTTTCAGACATTTTAAAGCGTTGCCAATCGACTTGAACATGCATTCTCGCACTTGCTTCTTTTACCGAATCAGTAACAACTCTTTCGATGTGAGAATGTGATAATGTATCGTCAGCATCTTGGTGGTACACCTTGTACATCAATGGGTAAATCAAGAATAATGTGATTACAGAAAGGCTCAGAGAAACAAATGCCATCCACCATGCAGGCACACCGGCTGCACCGCCTGTAAGCATTGCAGTTTCACGTCCGCCGCCAAGTTCTGCACCCATTAAGACAAGGCCCCAATTCCCCATATCTGTCGATGTCCAACAGGTTCGAGAGCCTCCCTTTTCGGTGATTTTGGCTTCTTTGGAAACTCTGCCACCTACAAATGGCAGCCAATCCCACGTACCTGATTCTTCAGTTATTTCAAATTCGGCGCTCTTAGTAAAATCATCACCGAGTTGAATCGTCGTGGCATTCCCATCTTCATCAACAGCATCTTCCCAGAACGTCAAAGTTACATCAAGTACGTATTGACCCTGCTCAAGTTCATCAAAGGGAGCATTTGAACCAACCTGCTTAACATCATTCCATTTGATTACTTCATTGCTTTCACTATTTTCTAAAGTCCAATTTAGATGTGGGTCTCCATCTTCAACGTTATACGCCTGTGCGCGTATCGTAAGTTCGTCATTATCAACCCAAATATTCATCCACATGCTGCCACTATTATCTTGACATTCATCCCCAATATCGAATACCGTTGTTGACATCCAATGGTCCCAACCTGTTGAATCGCCCATCACCCCAGTTGACATCGCGAATAGGGCTCCAAAATATATCGCCGCATAGGTTATACCAGTAATCAAAGTGTAATCCTCGATTCCTTTTGGAAAGCGCTTTCCACCATTTGTATTGGTCCTGCGCTTACGGATTGCAGCAATTTCTTTGCTCACTTTATCCTTTTCTTCCTGAACAGTTACTGCCGCATCTAAAACATCCTCAGCCGAATCTTCAACCTCAAGGGTTTCAAGGATTGTAGCGGCTTCGGCTGCGCTCATCGAGCCCACGACAACGAGTCATGTCTTAGCATTTGGCGGAGGAGATTGAGGCAAGACCTTCCGTAAAGGCCATTGACATCAAACTATCAGCGCTGTTTGAGAGGGGCAGTATGGCTGGAGAATTGTTATTCAAAGGCGCCACTATTATTGCCCATAATGGCACATTTATTGGCGATTGTAGAGTGAAAAATGGAGTGATTTCTGAACTTGGAAACTTACTTCCTCAAGACAACGAGAGAGTATTCGATGCGGCGGGCCTCCACCTATTGCCTGGAGCAATTGATCCCCAAGTCCATTTCAGAGAACCTGGAAAAGGAGATTTGGAATGTATTCAAACTGGGTCTATGGCCGCAGCTTCAGGAGGCATAACCTCTTTTCTCGACATGCCCAATAATATCCCTGCTGCAACAACACTGGCATCAATTCAGGCTAAGTTGGATAGTGCTGCGAAAACTTCTGTTATCAATTATGGATTTTTCATTGGTGCAACTTCTGATAATCTAGAGGAATTGCAAAAGGCAGTAGGAAAACCAAGTCAACCAATCCACAACCCTGGAATCTGTGGAATTAAAATTTTCATGGGTTCTTCAACTGGAGACTTACTTGTAGATGAAGAAGAAGCGCTTGAGATTATTTTCTCAGAAACAGATGGAGTCATCGCTGTTCATGCTGAAGACGAAGAAAGATTAGTCCAACGGTTTGAAACACTAAAGCATAGGACCGATATGGCTGCACATGCAGAATGGCGGGATTCGGAAACTGCCTTACTCGCTACTCAACGTGCTGTACGCCTTGCTAGAATATACGGCCGAAAATTGCACGTTTTGCATTTAACAAGTGGGCTGGAAGCAGATTGGCTAGTTGGAAAAACAAATTTAGTCCAAGAAACTGTAGATGGTGGAAGAGTTAGTACTGAGGTCTTGCCTCAACATTTGACATTCGACCAACAAGATGTTGAGAAGGTTGGCACGCGATTGAAAATGAATCCTCCAATTCGCTATTCTGAAGATAAAGAAACACTTTGGAAGCGCTTAATCGATGGAACAATTCAATGCATTGCTACAGACCATGCTCCACATTTGCTAAGTACAAAGGCAGCAGGTTGGCCAGGCGCACCTAGCGGTATGCCTGGTGTTGAAACTTCACTTGCGGTGATGCTAACTCATGCGAAAAATGGAAGATGTACTATCGAAGATGTCGTTCGTTGGATGTCAACCAATCCCGCAGCCATCTATGGCATGAAAGGCAAAGGTAAGATAGAAATTGGTCAGGATGCGGATTTAGCTCTTGTAGACATGAATTCAAGTATGAAAGTTGATGATTCAAGGTCATGGAGTAAGGTTGGCTGGAATCCCTTCCATGGGCACGAATTAGTAGGTTGGACGATAGCAACATTTGTTGGTGGGGTTCAGGTTTTCGAAAGAAATTTTAATGAAAATATGAAAGGAAAAATCATTGTACTCGCTGGGCAAACGGGAAACCCACTTGAAATGGCATAAAACTCACTTCGGGAACGTGTTATTGATTATTATTTCACACCCTATATAGTTAAATTGTGGCGAACACCTATAACAGATAAGTGGAGTGCAGCAATCGGTGAGATACAATGGATCTTGAAGAAACACTAGGAGAAGGATACAAACAAGTATTGGCTGGATTGGGAGCATTCCTTGTCGGGGCAATATGGGGAGCGAACGGAGAAATGAGCATTAGTGGAATGTATATTCCACTCGTTATTATGATGCTTGGTGCATTAGTTGCAATATTAGGAATGAGCCTTGGCGGAGCAGGTGGAGCACACGGTGAATCATTTGATCTAAAATCGGCAATGGATGATATGGCTGGCATGCTGACTGAACTACAAGGAAAGGTACTAGGCGGAGATGACTCCGGAGATGACGGCGGAGATGACTCCGGCGATGACGGTGAGTAAATAACTCAAAGTCCATAAATTGCTGAATACTTTCTCTTGAGATATGAGAGGAATGGCTCCGGCGTTGGAGGTTTTCCGGTAACGATTTCAATTAATTTTGAAGGCTCGTACTTCTTTCCTTGCGAATGAATGTTTTCCCGTAGCCATTGCAAGATTAACGGCATTTCACCATCGGAAATTAGACATTCTAAATCTTTATCAAGATCGATAACCATTTTTTCAATCAATTGAGCAGAATACAAGTTCCCCAATGTATAAGTTGGAAAGTACCCAAAAGCAAGACTAGCCCAATGAACGTCCTGTAGGCAGCCCAGTGTATCATTAGGGATTGCAATTCCGAACCATTCCTCAAATAATGAATTCCATAACTGAGGGATTTCTGAAACATCCATTCCATCATTGAATATCGCTTTCTCAACTTCATATCTCAACATGACATGTAAATTGTATGTTACCTCATCAGCCTCTACCCTGATAAAGTTGATATCAACCCTGTTTATCAAACGGTGGAGGTCTTCATCACTCCAATCGGGACAATCCTGAAATGACTGACGAAACCAATTACCGGCGATTTTCCAAAACGCTTCTGAACGGCCAATTTGATTTTCCCAAAGACGGGATTGACTTTCATGAACACCAAGTGAAACTGCTTGACCTCGTGGCGTATATTCATGTTCTAGTAACAATCCTTGTTCATACAATGCATGCCCTGTTTCATGCATTACTGCACCAATACAGGAAAATGGTTCTGCTTCATCATAGCGAGTTGTGAATCGTGTATCTCCTGACCAAAGGCCGGCTGAAAACGGATGTGAAGAAATATCCATCCTTCCCGCAGAGAAGTTGAAACCATATTTTTCTGCCACCCTCCTGCAAAAGGAATCTTGTAAAGGAATTGGGAAATTAGAGGTTGAAGGAATACTAGGACCAGGGTTTTTCTCTTTTGCAAGCATAATCTTGCCGAGAAGTGGAACTAAACTCTGCCTCAATTCTTCGAATAGCAAATCATAATCAGCAACAGTCATTCCAACTTCAAAATCTTCCAATAACACATCATACGGAGTTTGACCATCTTTGCGGAGATAGGATATACGCTCTCTTGCAACTTCGACCAACTCTCTCAGAGTATTTTCAAATGAGGTGAAATCTGCATCAGCACGAGCCTTTGCCCAAATTGCCACCGCCTTTGAAGGCAAAGATGCTGCTTTAGAAACATGCGCTAGTGGAAGTAATACTGCCTTCTGTCTGGCCTTTGCCATCTCCCTAATATTTGCCATTTGATCATCATCTAATGTCTCAAGAGAGTTTTCTAACTTCTCTATCAATCCACCAAAATCCTGAGCCACTAGCAAACTATGCGATTTGCCTGCTAACCATGCTAATATTCCTGCCCTTGCTGCCGCACCTTCTTCCGGCATCAAAGTCAATTGGTCCCAACCAAGGTGGCCACTAATTGAGTCAAATCGGTTAATATCACGCGCTTTTTCGATGAACTCTTCATACTCCTCGGCCTGAGACATAGAGTGGGCGGATGGGTCCAATGTCATGAATCTTGATGATGAACTGTGCAAGCGTTGAAGGCAGCGACGCTTGTGTGGGCATGTGGGCCGGCGTAAGAAGGGCGAGAAGGAGGTTTCTCCTGAAAGTGATGACCCCGACGAAGAAGCAGTTCTCGAAGTCCTAGAGGATGAACCCGAAGATTCAAAACTTGGAAAACCAGAGCTCGAAATACAAGAAATATCTGAAGATGAAAGAACTATCCGAATGGATAAAGCAGCAAAGATGGTCGTCAAAACATGTATGGACATTCGTCGTGGTGAAAATGTACTCATCGTTTGTGACCCTACCACTACGGATATAGGGCAAGCACTCTATGAAGCAGCATCAAAAATTTCCGACCGCACTCTGCTAATCATAATGCCAAAAGGTCGCCATCATGGGGAGGAACCACCTGGTCCTGTTGCCAATCTAATGCGTCAACAACAAGTTGTCATGGCCCCAACAAGGTTTAGTTTAACTCATACAAAAGCCCGATTCCATGCCAGTCGTAATGGTGCAAGAATAGCCACCATGCCCGGAATGAATGCGAAATTATTCACCGAAGGTGGAATGACCTCGGACTTTGGGAAAATCAGAGATTTAATCGCAGAATTAGGTAGTACTTTGAGGCGGAAGAAGGAGGTAAGAATCACCAGTAAAAGTGGTACTGATGTTTCATTTGAAGTCGATTGGCGGAAATGGAATAGAGAAGATTCTGGTATTTGTAATAGGCCTCAAATGGTGACAAACCTCCCCGCTGGGAAAATATTCACAATACCACGCCAAGGAAGCATGAATGGCAAGGTGGTTATCGATGGTTCATGTGATGCGGATATGCTCAGTGAACCTCTAACAATATTCATCGAAGATGGAATTGTTGTTGATGTTAAAGGCGGTCAAAATGCTGCTAATATTAGACAATCATTTGGTGAAGTAGCCAAAAAATTACGGCCGAAGGAACAGGATTTATTGTGGACCGTTGCAGAATTTGGTTTCGGAGTTAATCCAAATGCCCGTTTGATAGGAAACTTGCTTGAAGATGAAAAGGTTCTGGGTACCTGCTATTTTTCCATCGGAGATAGTGTCTCTCTGCCTGGTTCAGCCCAAGGGATGAGAATAACCGGAGTTCTAGCCGAGCCAACTCTTGAGATTGGCAAGTTAAAATTTATCGAAGCAGGAGAATTTCTTCTCGGTGATGAGTGATTTCAATATTGCCCAAGCCCACAAACTGGGCAATTATTCCAATTTGGGTCCAACCCGATGCCACATCCTTGGCAACGGACACCGCTCTTGATGGTAGGTGATGGAAGTTCGGTTTGGCCTTGTTGGACCTGTTGAGTGGCGGCTTGCTGTTGTTGTAAAGCCGCTTGTTGAGCCTGTTGAGTGGCGGCTTGCTGTTGTTGTAAAGCCGCTTGTTGGGCCTGTTGAGTGGCGGCTTGCTGTTGTTGTAAAGCCGCTTGTTGAGCCGCAAGTTGTTGTTGTTGACCCAAAGTTGGTCCAGCAGCACGGGGCATTCCGCCTCCAACAGGAGTTCGAACCGGTGCAGCCATGACGGGCTTTGGCAATGTGCTTTGAGAATGTGAAGTTGGTTGTTGCTGCTGTTCTGAGACCTCTTCAACTTCCTCTATAATCTCTCTAGGAGGGGGGGCTTCTATATTCTGCGAAGGTTGAACTTGTGCTTCAATTGAAGGAGTTTGAACAGGTGTTACATCTCCTCTTCCACTGGTAGTAATTCCAGATAACATACTCTCCATGGATGGCTGAATATCTGCATTTTGTTCTGCTGGTTGTTCAACAACCTGCATTTCTTTAGCAACATAAGATGCTTTAGGCTTAGCGAGCCCGAATGCTCCCGCGAAAACATCACCCTCACTTTCTCCAGTTTTCTTTTCATGTACAGGTTCTGTTATTATTTTCGAAATAGGGAGTGGAACAATATCCTCAACGGTCATCATTGGAGGTGGAGTAAGCGGCGCAGGTTGTGACTTTTCAACTACAGATCCTGGAAGAGGAACTGAAATTTCTTCCTCTTTTACAGAAACTTGAGGTGTGCTGACAGGTATTTTTACAATAGGTTCGACAGGAATTAGAGTTTGAAGAGGGGGAGGGGTTGGTGGAGCAACGGTTGGTAATGACGCATCAGACAAACTTGGGATTCCTGCAATAGCGCCATTTTGTTGATATGAATGTAATACTGCGGAGAGGCTACTATTAATTAATTTCAGAGATTCTACACTTGAACTTGGAGATGCAAACATTCCTTTCAAAGCAGCATAATATTTCTTTACAACTACATCTCCACCTTCTAAGTGAGCAATCGATAATAATTGAAGTATGCTCATTGGATTTGTTATAGCCTCGATACTCTGAAGGCTTGATTCATCGAGACCTGGGTCAGGACCACCTGGCTCACCGTCACTTGTCTCCATACCCAACCAGAAACGCAATGGGTCGACTAATTCCAGCATTCCAAGATGGCCTACCACAAGAAAGTAAATTTCTCCACCTTCGCAATTCATTCTCTCACTCGCAGTGTTGAAATCAAAATCTCCCTGTGCAAGGTGAAGGTCAGAGGTTAATTCCAAAAAAAGCAAAAGAGCGGATTCAGAATCCATATCAAGAAGAGTGTGTAAAGATGCGCTCGATTCTGTGACTCCAAAGTAGGCTGCAGCCTCATCGACTTCGATTCCATCCGGCAATATAGCGCCGCTAAGAACAACTTCACTCAACTTCTTCACCTCCTATCGTGCGCCGCCACCAGTAATTTTCTTTTGAGTATGTTCCCATCAACTTGAGCATCATCTCACCATGCCTTTGCTTCATTGAGTATAGCGCGTGATTGCTTAGCACTCCATCCACTACCTTGTAAAGTCATCATAATACTTCTATCGTCTGTTGAAATTTGTATCTCATCCCATGCCCAAGCAACTGAATCCTGTCTTGCCACAGCATCCTCATCATCGAAAAGTGGGCCCTCATCTTCCGGTTCCCAGTTTTGTTGACGCATTTCTTCTTGTTTGGCTGCTTCGATTTCTTCAGGGCTGAGAATCTTCTTTTTTGTTGCCTTCTTTACTGATGGTGAATCAACTGGCGGTCCTGCCCTTGGTCGAGAAGGAGATGGGGCGGTGAGGCCGTAGCCGCCACTGCCTGTAGGTGCTGCACCATATCCTCCACCCGCATAAGGGTCGAATCCTCGGTCCATCGGTGGACCTCCTCCTGGGCCTCTGCCAGGTGGGCCTGCGCTTGGACCTCTACTAGGGGCCTGTGTTGGACCTCTTGCGGGGCTAGAATCAGGACTTCCACCTTTTGAGGAGAAGGAAGGGGTGATGTCATCCTCTTCATCATCATCGAACCAATCATCATCATCGTCTTCGTCATCAAGGTCTATCCCACCACCTCCAACCAGCATGAAAATAATAAGCAATAAGACCAATACTCCTAAACCTGCTCCGCCATAAATCAACATCCGATCCATATTACCAGAAGTTGATTCCTCTTGATTTTGGTTTTCACCAGCAATCATACAACCACTTGCATCGACTTTGACACCTAATATTGTATCAGGGCAGTTATCATTCATGTCCACTACGCCATCTGAGTCACTATCTCTCTCGGTAGGGTCACATCCAGTTTCATCAACTAAATGCCTCCATTCCGCGGCTGTCGAAGGACATTTATCTCCGGTTGAAGAACTAGCATTATCGCCAACTCCATCATTATCACTATCCTTCCATTGAGTTGAATCATCTGGGAAGGCATCAGCACCTGAGAAAACTGTCCAGATAAAGTCAGCATCTGAGTATCCATCTCCATCACGGTCAGGACAACCAAACCTATCTTCAGTAGAATTTCCATAATCATCTGGGCAACCATCTCCTTGAGTTCCTGTCAGGTTGTCTCCAAATGCATCACCATCTCGACTAACCCATTGAGAAGAGTCGCCTGGAAGTAAATCATCAACATCTTCTACCCCATCACCATCGCTATCGGCACCCTCAACAATGCAGCCAATATCATCGACTTCAGCACCTATTGGAGTGTTTGGGCATTGGTCAATAGCATTACTCACGAGGTCGCTATCATCATCTTTTTGAGAGTCTGAACACCCTAGTAAATCCACTTCTTCCCCTTCTGGAGTATCAGCGCAGTGGTCATCAGGGTCTGTAACATCATCACCGTCTGTATCGGCCTCTTCTTGAGTAACTGTACATCCTCTTTGGTTGACATCTTCCCCTTCTGGAGTATCAGGACAATCATCAACATCATTCATCACTAAGTCACCATCATCATCCTTTTGTGACTCTGAACATCCTAGAGTATCGACAGATTCACCTTCTGGGGTGCTTTGACATAGATCTAGAGAGTCTATCACGCCATCAAGGTCTTCATCATCTTCAACAACCAAAGGACAGCCATCTCCGCCAGTACCGTCGACAACACCCTCTTGGTATGGGCAAGCATCCGGTTCGTACGCAGGGAAAGCATTGTCACCCCAGCCATCGCCATCGCTATCATTCCATTGACTTACCTCATCTGGGAATTTATCTGCAAGATCAGACCAACCATCACCATCTCTATCCGGACAACCGTCTAAATCTTCTGTTGAATTACCCCAAACTAAAGGACAACTATCGATTGAAAGATTTCCTTGATTACTTCCATTGTACATTGCCGTCCAATTATCAGGATAGCCATCCATGTCGCTATCATTTGCAGCGGCTGAATTACTGATGAAATGGTCTGGGTTATTGCCTAATTTATTGTCGCCATAACCATCGCCATCGCCATCTGCCCATTGAGTTGGGTCGTCTACGTATGCATCAGCACCATCTTCTGCATCCCAAACTTTTCCATCATAGGTTCCAGGATTTGAATAGCCATCTCCATCGCTGTCTGGGCAGCCATTGCGGTCGAGGGAAGAGTTCCCAAACCATTCAGCACAGGCATCTCCACTTGAGTGAGATACATTGTCTCCATAGCCATCTCCATCAGAATCCTTCCACTGGTGTTGGTTTGTGGGGAATAAATCTGGGGGGTGGGCTTCAGTATAGTCTGTATCAGGCCAATAGGATACACAACAATCGGGTCCGTTGTTATCTCCTCTTGTATCGCCATCAGAATCTCTTTGTTGTTTCCAGTTGAACATGAATTGGTCTCCACCGACCCAAGTGCCGTCATTATTTGACCAACCATCTCTATCGTAATCCTGACAACCGAGGCGGTCAAAGTAAGATAATCCCTTTTTACTAGCGCAATCATCTTCTATGAAGGCAACCATATCTCCATCATAATCTACACATCCAACTAGGCCAACAATGCTAGTTCCAGAAACCGAAGTACATTCATCGTAGGCTGGTCCATCAGGATTATCTCCAAAACCGTCGCCATCTGAATCTTCCCATTGGCCACTTATCAATGGCATTTCATCAAGATTATCGGGGATTCTATCTCCATCAAAATCAGGAAGTAGACGGTACATTACCAAATCAAGTCCGCTTCTTTCTTGGAATACGAGGTGAATCACGCCATCAGAAGAAGTAGCAAAGTCTCCATGATTCGCTGCAAGCCCAGCAATAACAGTGTCTAAATTACTACCAATACCTTGGTCGTTATTTCTGAGAATAATATTATCGCCCTTAGTTATGAGGTGATATTGGCTACCACTAATCATCAGGCTTCTGCGAATGGAGTTTGACTCCATTTGCGAGTCCATGTTTCTGGAAGCATTGTTTTCTAACCTCACTAAAGTATCGATTTCAGATGTTGAATTTGAACACTGAACTTCTTGAGAAGTTCCACTTCCTATTATTATCAAGGGGGCAGTAGTTGAAGAATTGATGTTCAATTCCCAGTCACGAGTCCAATTACTACCATTCAATGCTCTGCTCATTCCGACGCATTCCCCACCGGTCGCATTTTGCCAAGCAATATGTAAGTTGTTTTCCACCTCGGTTATCACAAACCTAGCATCTCGATTAGGAGTAATATTCAATGCCTCAGTGCTTAGGGTAGAGCCATTGAGAATGCTGAGGTTCAAAGAATCACTCCCATTATCATCAACAATTGAAAGAATTGCAAGACTACCATTTGACAACATCATTGCCGAATGATGGCTCCCCACTGCATCACCAGCAGCAACGATTCCATTACTATTCCATGAGGAAAGAGGTCTGTTGTATGCGGTCAATGAATCATCGGCAGCATTGGTTAGGATAGCCCATTTCTTATTGTCTGAATCTATTATTTGAGTTAGAGGAGACACCAAATCAATACCACTGCTAATCATTGAATTGGACCAACCCGAAGAACTTGCTCTAGTCCAATAAATTTCAGAAGTTTCCACTCTTGCATGAATAATACTTGGATGGCCAAGTTGGTCGATTTCAATATCTGCCCATGCACCAATATTACCCGTTGTGATTGTAGTTTGATGAACTAATTGACGGCTGCTATGATTCATCAAATAGAGGCCGTCAGAATCATGAACAAGGACCGAAACTGCACCACTAACAGCAGTAGTCATACTTGCATCATTCAAGGAATTAAAACTGCGTTGTAGCCAATGACCCTCTGCTGTTCCATCATCCATATGCTGCAATAACAATGGTGTTGGCCCATCAAGCATAATATTGAGGGCCCCTGAATAAGAAATTCCAATTTCAATATCATCTATCAAGGAGTTATCCACTTCCAAGGAAGTTGTCGACCAATCTCGCTCGGTCAAGGCATGAAGATAACCATTTCCATTTTCAGTGAAATCATCGAACTCAAGGACCATGACCTCGAGCATTCCATCTCCATCTAGGTCACCCTCAGTAGAAAAGACAGCTCCCGTCCAATCACCTTGGGCACTACCTTCGGCTATCGTCTGAGAAGATGTCAAGATACCACTTTCTGAACCCAAATACAGTGATAGTTTTCCAATCCTCCCTTCATCTCTTTGAGCGATTAGTAGGTCCTCATAACCATCTTCATTTACATCACCTGCAGATTCGAAGAGTGAACCAAAGTGATCGTTTACCTGAGAACTAAACAAGACGGTTAGGGGCTGTGGAGTTTCTAGGCCAGAGGAAGTACCGTTGAAAATCCAAATCAAACCAGATTGATAGGCGCTACCATTGAATGGCTCACCAACCAGTAATTCATCGAAACCATTGCCGTCGAGGTCAGCCCAGGCAAGGTGATAACCGAATAATTTTCCTTGTATATCGACCTTTATCGAAGTTTGAGGTTGGCTAGAAATTCCTGTGCTTCCGCCATGGAAAATATGCACTGCACCATAGCCAAATGGAGAACTCTTGCTACCTGTCGCAGAAATTGCTATGTCGGCATAGCCATCACCATTGACATCCCCCCCTCCGGCGATACTCATGCCTAATTTTGCATCAATTGTTGAGCCGTTTAGAGACCAGTTTGATTGATTACCCCAAGGCGCCAAAGAACCAAGGAACATGTCAACTCTACCTTTTTCAGCATCTACCGCAGTATGATTTGAGGATACTATGAGTAATTCATCATCACCATCATCATCAATATCTCCGGCAGAGGATACCAAAAAGCCAGTCTCGCCTTCAGTTGAATTCAGACTCCAATTCCAAGATTCACTACTATTCAAACCACTTGCCGAACCAGCATGCAAGTATACAATTCCAGTAATGTTTGATTCAGTTTGGTATTGAGGTGTACCGATGACCAAGTCATCATAACCATCTCCATTAAAATCTCCAGCAGCAATTGATTGGCCATAATTTTGACCAGTTATTCCCGTGAAAGTTTGGATATTTGTGGAATTTGAAAAATTATTTCTCTCTACGCCTCCCATTACTATTAGCACTTGGTCCGCTACAGGGTTTGCGAAAACTAGGTCATCTAAGCCATCTGCATTAAAATCTGCATCCGATAATAATTGAGGCAAGGAGTTATCATCCAAATCAGTGAGATTCAAACTGATCATTGGAACAGGTTCAATTCTTCCTATTGATTGACCAGAAAGGCTGCGAAGTAGCATTGCTTCTCCAGTACTTCCTTCAAAGGAAACTTGCGGATTACCAGTGGCATCGAGAGTAAATCCCAAACGTGCTGAAGTTAGGTCGCTTTCTTCTCTAAGCAATACCTTATCCTCTTCAAATGAATCATTGAAACGCAAAAGACGGACATCTTTTCCTGAAGTATAAGCAACATGAATCATTCCACTTGCATCAACTTCCATTTCAACATCCACTCCGACTGGTTCATTCACCAATTGCCTTGAATTCCAGTTTGTACCGCTATGAGTGGTCAGCCAAAGTGTTGAATCATTTGCAGATTTCCAAACAATACTTGCGTGCATACCATCAGTAAAGCCAATATTCAATGGCATCTGAACATGGTCGCCAATCAATGCTCGAGTCAAAAATGTTCGATTGAAATTCATTGAGCCCTTCTTTGCTTCTCTTGCGAGATGTAATTCTCCAGCATCATCGAGGAAGGTAATGTATAGATTATCTTGGTCATCCATGGCTAATGCACAACCATCAGATACCGCCGAATCGTTGACTTGTTGACTAGTAATATTGCCATTTACCTCAGTCCTAAACATCCAAAGGCCATTACTGCCTTCGGTCCAGCATCCATGCATTCGGCCCAAATCATCCAAAATAAGTGAATTAGCAGTAATACTCGAACTATTGCTCATTTGATATTTTGACCACTCATCAAATCCACGTTCGGCTCGAACCGTCCAATCACTATTGTTCAGGCTTAATGTCTCGCCAATTAATTCGTCTCCACTGCCTTCACTGAAGTCAACAAAGTTGGATTGCTCAGAGTCGGGTTCTACTTCTGGTTGGAATTCTAGTTGAATCGAAGCGAACGGCGCAATGGCCATAAGAAATATCAAAATCAAGGACCGCAAGGTAGACTGTGACCCACGGTACATGTTGAGGAACGACAAACCCGCCATTGAAGAAGTCTGTGGAGTGAAGTGCATGTTCGCCGCTCGTAGAGCGGCGTATGCCTACGCACGTACGTAGAGGCCGTAGGCCTCCTCGGCACCCTTACCTTCAAGCACCGCAAGCCTTGTCATCAAGGTTATGGAATCGGTGCTAGTAGTGGCGGCTGGTTTGTGGCCTGATTCTTCAATTTGGGGCCCTCTTGTCAAAGCAGCAGATCTGATTATTGCAGCCGATGGAGGGGCATCTCTCGCAGCACAGAATCAAGTCGAAGCTGATGTCATCATTGGCGACATGGATTCTTTAGTAACATCAGACATTCTGAAGCATCCAAATGCAGAGGTTATTGACATGCAAGGACAAGATGATTCCGACCTTTCAAAGGCCCTAAAATGGCTTGCATTAAAAGATGATTTTAGCAAGCATACAAGGGTCGATATAATCGGCGTTGAGGGGGGGCGTATTGACCATGCTTTTGCCGCCTTTACTATTCTCTTCGAAAGCGCTGTACCTAAAGCCATTATTTGGCTTAAAGGGTGGCAAGTACAGGCTGTCAAAGGAGAGCTGGAATTGTCCTGTGAAAATGGCCAAATAATCAGCCTTTTTGCATTAGGAAAAGTCGAAGGACTTTGCATAGAAGGATTGCGCTATAATTGCAATAATGAAGTTCTAGAAATAGGTAGTCGGGGTTTGCATAACGAAGGGCTTGGAGGGCTTGCTAAAATCTCCCATAAAAAAGGAAATTTACTGTTAATGAAACAGATTAAATGAAAAATTCATTCGAAGGCATGCCACTCAGAACTACCCTCATCAAACCAATCCATTCTACCATCGGGATGCCTTCTCCAAGTTATCCCATCAGCATCAACAGTTGTCGGTAATTCCTCGAGTGAAACCACAACAGGGGCCTCTTCGGTTTGACCCCATTGTTGTTGATAGGCAGCAGCAGGCGTTAACATCTGATTCTGCATCGGCACTGGAGTTTCCATTACGTCGTCTTCTTCCAGTTCTTTGGAACGCATGCCAATGATGACACAAACGAGGAAAATCAGCAATGCTGCACTGCCTACACCGTACAATCCGCTTTCTGATTCAGCATTTATATCGCCGCCACTGCGAACTGGCCATGCCATCGATTGATTTTCCGAAATATTCGAATCGACAACTCCGATTGGCGTTAGGCGAATCAAATTAATACCAACAGTTGTGCTAATTCCTTGGGCGTTTTTAATCTCAACTCGAACCATGTGGACACCGGGTTGCCATGAGCCACAATTCACCTCCGAAACATCCTCCACACCATGATCTGGAATTGTATCCCAAGTATAGTTCCAATTTTCAGTTGAGTCAAGAGTTTCTGCAGAAATAACTAGTAAGCATGTACCTCCATATTCTTCACCATCGCCTATAACTATCAACTTGATTGCAGGTGGTGGGCGGTTATTGATGGTCAAATTCAACCATGCTTCGGTGCTTTGACCAAGGCCATTCTGATAAGTCTCATGCAGTGTGTATTCACCAGCAGGCCAAGTACTACAGTCTAATTCAGTATCCCATTCATAGGTTGCAAATGGCGTACCACGTAGGTCTCTTTGACCCATTTGGCCATAACGCTCACCTATTTCATCGACAAAAACACGTTTAATTTCACAAATATCTCCAGTTTCGATCCAACCAGGTGACTTAAGGTCGAATTTCAATGAAGGTGTGGCCAAGGCTGGCGCCATATTCCATTCACCGGCATCGAGGTCTGCTAACAAATTCCCACTCTGGGGGTCGAACATCTGTAATTTCAAGAGATAGATTCCTTCCCCCCAAGCATCAACTTGAATTGAGGTCTCAATGGCCCCATTAAGACTGTGGTTAGCCCACAATTCGATTGAACGACCATCGTGGAATGCCTCTACTAAGATGTTGATATCTGATGTTTCAACTGCTTCAGTAATATTCAGTGCAAGCACGATTCTTACAGCATCCAACCTTCCATCTTCATCTGCATCGAAAGTGTCATTTCTCCATGCAAGTACCTTGATTCCGTTGGCAGAAAGGTCTGCATCGGCTTGGTTATCACCGGTAGCGCTTTCAGCGATTGGATTCATTTCATCGGCTGATACAGTTGTCAACGAAGCGAACAATAACATCAGAACTAGCAGGGTATTACGATTCATTTGTTTCACCTCCGTAAGTAGCATCAGCGCCTCTTTGCTCATCAGGTTGAATCATCAATTCGGACTGTGTTTCTGCAATTTCATCAGAAGGAGGGGTTTCTGGTTCGACTTGGGCCCACTTTTCTGTTTCTAATAATTCATCTTCAGGTTTTTCTCTGAAAAATATTCCAACAATAATACCAAATGCTGCAGCTGCGCCTAGTAATGCATAGGTTAACCAAGAGCCTGCTGGGTCATCTGAAAGACTGGCAAAAGCAGCATTGAATTCCCCATATCCATCAGACCAACCATCGCCATTTGCATCTGGGCAGCCTTGGCTATCCAAAGTCGATGTACCAGCTTCATCAGGACAATCATCTCTCTTGTTACCGATTGGAGTATCGCCAAAGCCATCACCATCAGAATCATTCCACTGCATTCTGTCATATGGGAATGCATCTGCATTTCCTTCTGGACTTGCCATCCACATCTCATCTGCATCTGAATATCCATCACTGTCTGAATCAATACAACCGCGTCGGTCAAGGAAAGAGTCGCCCTTTTGGTTTGGACAGGCATCACCCTCGTGGCCCTCGCTATCATCTCCCCAACCATCGCCATCACTATCGCGATATTGTGTGGGTTCGTGGTCGAAATGGTCTGCTAGGTCTGACCAGCCATCGCCATCAGTATCTGGACAACCATATCGGTCTCCTCCTTCTTCGGTTCCAAGACTTGTGCCTGGTAAATCGGGACATGCATCTGGGGTTATGCCCAGAGGATTACCGCCGTAGCCATCGCCGTCACTATCATTCCATTGGCTGGGCTCCATTGGCCAAGTATCCGCCATTCCTGCCGGACTTGCTAACCAAGTCATAGTCGGGTCTGACCAACCATCTTCATCACTATCAGGACAGCCAAATCTATCTTTACGGGATGCACCTGCTGTAGAGGGGCAAGAGTCGCCTTCGTTGGCAAGTGAGAACTTCTCACCATCCCAGTAGTCTAGATTATCTCCAAAACCATCAGCATCGGTATCATGCCATTGACTCGGCTCATCGGGAAAAGCATCTGCGAAACCCTCTGGATGAGCCGACCACTCGCCGTCTGGGTTTGACCAGCCATCCTTGTCGCTATCTTCACAACCGTACCGGTCGAACATCGAAATTCGGCCCTCATCTACCTGTGCGATTGGAGAAAACATACAGGAATCGGGTCTGAATCCACTCTGATTATCGCCATAGCCATCTCCATCGAAGTCGGTCCATTGAGTATAATCACTGGTGAAATTGTCAACTTGCCAAGCCCCGAGAGTTTGATTATCACCGTAGCCATCGCGGTCGCTATCTCGCCATTGTGTTGGGTTATCTGGGAAATCGTCTATCAGTTTGGCCATTGGGTCTTGGTTATCACCCCAGCCATCTCTATCTCTGTCTGCCCATTGGCTGGGCTCAAAGGGGAAGGCATCTGCGTTGTTGTCGATGGTCCAGTTGAAATCGGGGTTTGACCAACCATCTGCATCGCTATCGATGCAGCCAAATCTATCTTCGGTACTATTGCCTGCAATCGAAGGACAGAAATCAGGTTTTGTTGCATTATCGACCCATTCACCAAACTGCATGAAATTACTAGAATTATCACTTTGATTCCAAGGAGGTATCTCGCCACTACCATTATCTTCTCCGCTATGGTTTTGTGGCAGACGCCATTGATCCCAATCTGTATCTCCCCAATTATCTCCGAAGCCATCAGCATCAGTATCGTTCCACTGAGTACCATCAGTTGGGAATGCATCGCCGCTACCACTGGGGTGTGCGAACCATGCTTCACTACTGTTCAGGCCAAGCGGGTCTGGATCTGACCAGCCATCAATATCAGAATCCAAGCAGCCAAACCTATCTCGATTGGAGTATCCTTTTTGGTCGATACAATGGTCTCCTTCGAAGCCATCCAACTCATCTCCAAATCCATCGCGGTCAGAATCATGCCATTGAGTTGCCTCGTTTTCAAAGGCGTCTGCAGCACCATTTGGATGGGCTAACCAAGTGGAGTCAGGGTCAGAATAACCATCGGAATCAGTGTCGGGGCAACCAAGACGGTCATTGGTTGATAGACCTGCTACATCATCGCAGTCATCTTCATTATCAACGAATCCATCATCATCAGAATCTCGGTTATATTTGTCTATACTCGGCGTTAAACTGTAATCAATCCCATCATTACACCAGGAATCTTGGCTCTTAATCCGTAGGTGAATCCACCCTGAAGAAGCCACTGGAGTTGAAAGAACCGTGGAGGATGAGGAATCATCAATCGTATTGTCTCCAGCTAGGGTGGTTTCCGATGGGTCTGTCAGTTTGACCTTGCCCTCATAACCATCCCCCGGACACCACCAAGCAGGGTTGTTCATCGAAGAGGATACTGATACCTGGACAACATCTCCTGTGATGGCGTAGATTTTCCACCAATCAACAGAATCTCCATCGTAATCCACATTTCCATTTGCTGTCTGCCCATCGAGCATGATTGAAGAGGAGGCAAGGTCGTTGTCTGCCGAAACAAATGGCACACTAGAGAGCATTAACATGGCCGCGACCACGATGAACCCAGCATGGCGCCGCCCCTCCATGAAACCTCCACCACGCCGACTCCTCCATCAAACCACCGCCTACATAGTAGGCGATAAATTTCGTTTATAGCGAATTTTAGCGCTCATGAACGGTTGTGATGTTTAGTGATGTTCAGTTCACGCTGACCGTTCGCATTGCTGCGCAATACTCAGGTATTATCGCTCATACGTTGCAATGAAGGTTCCCTTGCCAATTAAGGAGGAAGATTCATTGTAAGCCATTATTGAAAAGACATATCGATGTACCTCGCCTTCTGTTGGACAAGGGCCTCCCCAGCCCTCATTTCCAAAACCATTCACTGCTTCGACGCCATCTCCACTAGTGCCAGTAGTGACACTTCGTGTTTGGTTTGAGATATCCGAAACACTCCAGTGAATGAAAGAACCATTTGGTGCATCTATGTCATCTACTAAAATTGAGAGTGAAGTTGTACCATTTGGAGGCTCACTCCACATTAGTTGAGGGGATTTATCCGCGCCATCGCAAGTGAAATCAATAGGAATTTCACCTCCTGATTCAATATCAATACTTCCCAACTGCATTTCATTCAATTCCCCACGAACGAATTTAATGTAGCGTTGTTCTTCGTCTGCTTCATTGGGATGTTGGCCGACGTTTTGTTGGTATGCAATCCCCATCCATGTACCATCTGGGCTAACGACTGTTTCAAAGAAATCATGCAACGCATGGGTATCTCCACTGCTTGCCTCTGCTGCAGTTACATTGTGCAAGGGTGTTGGGTCAGCAATTGAGAATGTCCAGTTATCAAATTGATGTGGCTCTCGAAGTGCACCTGCATAGAGATACCATGGCACTCCCTCTGTGTAATTATCAGATAAATCCAAGCCATAGTAAGCAATTGAGACGATGTCATCCTCAGTTATACTAACGAATGGATACATATTCAACCCAGGCCAATTGGGGGTGATATTCCAATTCTCCCAAGTTTCACCGTGGTCATATGAGATTGCAAATTGCATCTCCCAAGGGCCAGTATTGCCATTTGGACAATCAGCCCAAACCACCGCAACAGTTCCCTTCTCGTTGTTGTTCACAACTGGATATCCTTCAGGGCAATTTCCCTTGCGTGGACCTACGGCAAGTGGTGCATCCCATGTTCCATCACTGATTCCGGTGCCGCGTCCATAATCATCACTGATTCTGATATGAACTGTGCCGCTGCTTGAATCAGCATTTTCTTGAGCGATGTAGACATATGGTCCATCTCTTTCAGAAGAAAGGGTTGACCAGCCACCCGGAACAGAGTAACATTGGCTGAAGGTATTACCACCATTTTCAGAATGATAATACCAATATCGCCCTGAATCAATGGTACATTCAGGTGGCGGAGCACCTGAATTACCAAGATAATGAATTATCCCATCTCCTTGAGCAGCCACCCACGGGCGGTCATCGCCAGCCATGGTGTTCATCCTTTGACAGGTGTTCATTTCGTAGGTATTTCCACCATCAGTAAAAACATGCCACCAATTATCCTCAAGAGTAGTATCGAGATAGAATATTCTATCCTCTGCATCGACCGCAATATCACCCTCATCTCCAAGACATTCTGAACCACCTGCAAGATAATTTGCTGTAATCATATTTCCAGGAGTTGGATCAAAATCTGCGCCATGCGACCAATTCTTGCCTTCATCATTGGATATCCAAAACCAAGATGCCCAGTAATCCCAAGAGGTTCCTTGACCTTCAGTACAAGCCCACCATAGCCCTGGGTCTCCACCGAATATTGGAGCAGTTGGGGTTCCATCTCCCCCCCAACTCAAATCTTTATGGGCTGTGATGAACATATTGCCTTCTCCATCGATTGCCAATGATGGCTCATAGCCAATTCCAAAACCCTCATATCCCTCTTCTTGGCCATTGCTTGGATCAATACATTCACTGTGTCGTGGCATGTAAACGGGTTGGTTCCAAGTAATTGGGATTGTATTTCCAACTGCTCCCTCCATCACTCCATCCCGCTCTGATTCCATCTCCGGATGAATTCCAAAAGCAGCTGCTAAAATAATGAATACAACAGTGACTGCAAATGTGGAATAAAGTGATAAATTCAAGCCCTTTGCTGCTCGAATACTATCTGCATCTTCGACCAATTCAGCCGCCAGAGCATCAGACATGATGTGAGGCAGAAGGCCCAGCATTTAGAGGGGGATGGTAATTTGATACAGTGGCAATGTTCATCAGTGAAACCGCTACTTGCCGGCCATGGGCACTGCACACGCCTCCCTTGGAATCAGGGACGATGCTAAGAAAACCACCGTTTCTTCTGGTAATGACGAAGTGACTGCAACACGAAAAGAATTGAAGTTCGGCTCTAGTTCCTTGAAAGTTTCTGATATCATTGGATTGTATAGCGATTCACGGGGAGCAAGCGGACAAGGACACGCAATCTTTGTAGAAAAAGAAAAAGGTAAGGAAGAAGTCATCAGGAGCAGTTCAGAAAAAGACATTCTACGGTCAGTAGAATTACTCGCTGCAATGTTAAAAGTTAGATTCTCAGAACACACTGGTCGCAGTGTTGAAGCAGATGAACATGGAATGAATGTAGTAGATCAAATCTGCAACTATCCAGAACGTTGGCCTGCTGTACCAAACTTAGACCTACAGATGGTGAAATTCGTTACTATCGGTTCCATCGTCTGTTTCACTATTCCATCTCGTGTTCGAGATGGCGAAAAATGGAGTTTCTGGGGTGCTGCCTTCATCGGTCTCATCTTGGGTATTCCAGTAGCAACCAATGCACCAGCAACTAACTCTCAATTGCTCAGCATTCTATACTTCCTCGCACCATTATTAGCAGTTATCAGCCTTGCTTACGTTGCAGCGATGAAAACTGGAATGTTTGAATCAAAGCATGAAGTTAGACTAACCAAGGAAAAAATCCACGTCATTCCCCATTTCATGGGTATTTTCGGAATGCCATCCCGAAGTTGGCCAATGGAAGATTTCCGAGATATGGATGTTGCAGAAGGTGGTAGATTGACCCTGTTGATGGGTGATGAAAGGCTGTACTGCGACATGGATACTCTAGAAGCGGAGTGGGTTTTGGCAGAGATGGCAGAGCGTTTGGAAAAATTCGGTCTTGCCAACCGCAATCCTGTAGCATCTTCACAAGAAGAGTGAATATTTCTCGCTCACCATGGGTGAGCGATGACCTTTTGCAGCCGTATGTTTTTTCACCTATCATGATTAGCGCAGGGCAATGACCCGAGACTTGATGCTGATTTCAAAGCCCAACGATGAAAACAGAACGACCATTGCCAGAGGGCTTGTGCTGATGCTTTTGCTTTCTAGTATGATGCAAGTTTTTACTCTGATTCCTGAATCAAATGATGAAATAAATCCTGAAATCTCTGAAGATGAAAAATGGCTTGTTCAGGCCCCTACTCTAGACACCGGGAATCTGGAAGTAGGTGGATATCACCTGAAAACGGGAGATTGGTGGGAAGGTAAATTGGATGCTATTCCAGATGTGAATGATTTGGATGGAGACGGTGTTTCAAATAATTATGATAATGAATATTGGAACCGGAATATCCCAGCAAAATTTGTTGATTGTGCCGCTGGTTGCTATAAGACTAGTTCGGCTAACATGGAGGATAATCAGACCCTTCCCTCTTGGACTGATGATTGGGCTGCATTATACACCGGAGACTTGGGTGATATGGATGGTGATGGGGATGTCGACCTTGTCTTCGCCGCTTCTTCAGCGATTTTTTATTCGAAAAATGTAAAGGGTGATTTTCAAACTCCTGTGAACTTAATACAACTAAATTCCAATAAGGGAGTATATTTAGTTGATACAGATAATGATGGTGACTTAGATATTCTTGCTCAAGGAAATAAATACGTTAAGTTACTTGAAATTGAAAACGGAATTGTTCTATCAACCAACACACTTATCGATATCACTGAAAATAATTTTTGGTTTAGGTCATTGGTTTTGGGTGATATAAATGACGATGGATTTGTTGACTTTGTGGTCAAAGGAGATTCCCACCCAACAACCCCTCATGATGAGGTTATTATTATGCTCAACGACGCTTCAGGCAGCCCATCATACACCAATGTCAAAAACTTCAGTAGTGCTGAATCTATTCTTCTTATTGACCTAAATAGTGATGGCAAGGATGACCTTGTTTTAGCAAATGCTACCACCAATAGTGAATATGATATATTGGTCTATCAAAACACTGGAACAAGCCCTTGGTATTCCTCCATTCCTACTTTTACAGTTGAAACTGATTTTATTATTGTAAAAAATATGGCCCGTGGAGATTTTAATAAGGATGGGGCTGAAGATATGGTAATAATGGTTAATGATGATTCAGATTATCAAATTTGGGTACTTCATAACATGGATGGAATACCTGCGACGAACCCTGAATATTTAGATGATTCATTCGATTCAGTAATGGAATTTAACACAAAGGTGGACTTAAAAGGACAATCGATTGGATATTCATACTCAATCCGAATTGCAGATATGAATGGTGATGGATTACTTGATATTATAACTGGTGCAAATGCTGAACTTCAAAAAACATCAATAATTTACAATCAAGGATTCCAAAGACCAGGTCTTCCTGCAATGTTTGAATTCGGCTGGGGGACATCGAGTGGCGCTTCATCAACGACCCTCGTTTCTGACATTGATAGTAATGGAAGAAAAGACCTCGTCGCAATCGCTAGAGATGCCCCTTTGAAAATTTATTTGAATAAAGGAGTTACAATTGATTCAACCGTTGCCCTCAGTGTTGCATCACCTGTTTTCAATGTCAACAATTATTGGGGGAATGGGATTGTAGCAGAGGCAAACGATGATGGAAATTTAGACATTATACGTTTTGGACATGCAAAGATAGACATTTTTTGGGGAGATGGAAACTTAGGATTTAACTCGACGCCGGACCTACAATTATCTGAAGGGAATGCAAACGATGCTGTTCTATTTGATTTTAACCGAGATGGTTTCAATGATTTACTATCAGTTGGCTATGGTGCCGAGTTGAGATGGGGGACTGCAAACGGTTTCAATGACTCTGCTGACCAGTTACTTCTATCAAGCACTAGCCTTTATGGCATACGGACTGGAATGGTTAACAATGATGATGTTTCTGATATTATCTTTCATCAAGCAATGACAAGTTCTCAAGGAAATAAGGCATTTGCTTTCATTTTGAATTTATCATCAGGCAATTTTGAAGAATATTGGAAATCTCCAGGAACTAATACCACAACAGGAATTGCTCGTGATCTCCATTTAGCGGATATGAATGGCGATAAAATGCCTGATTTAGTTCGTTGTTTCCAAAATGAAGCCCATGTCTATAATATGACTCGTTATGAAAGTGCAGGAGTATGGATTAAAAACTTTTCAAATGAACCGATGGTTTTGACAACAATAAAATCTACTAATGGGCAGTGTTTAATCAATGATTTAAACGACGATGGAAAATTGGATTTTCTAACCAAATATGGCAGCAGTTTCAAACGTCACTTTGCTCCAAATTTCGCAGGTGTTGAAATTGCCCAAATAAATGCCCTTTGGGGTTATTCTATTCACGATATTGACGACGATGGTGAATTGGAGTTTATTACAGCTTCAAAAGTTTCTAAACAATCATCAATTTATGACTTCACACCCCAAGGGTTAGATTCAACTTGGTCAGGTGGGAATTATCGCCAAACAAAGAAGATAATTATCAGAGACATGAATGAGGACGGAATCCAAGATATCATTCAAATGAATTATTTGCAACCTGTTGATATTATTCTTGGAGTGTCGGATACAGATTATGATGGTATCAAAGATTCTTCTGATATATTTCCTAACAATCCAACTCAATCAAGCGATAGCGATTCGGACGGCTTCGGGGATAGTTCAACAGGAATGCTCGCTGATGCGTGTAGTTACTACTGGGGCGACTCCACCGAAGACCGCCGCGGCTGCCCAGACCAAGACGGCGATGGCTGGTCTGATTTGAACGATGATTTCTGGCGTGATGGAAACCAATGGAATGACACTGACTTAGATGGTTATGGGGATAACTATCCTGCTGCATCTTCCGCTGGAAGGCCTTCTCATTGGCCTGGTGAAGTTTGTCCTAACAGTGGACTTCCTTGTAGTTACGACTCATATCCTTTGGATTGGGATGATGATGGCTACGAAGATTCAACATTAAGTCCTCAAGGAGCAGTCACTCCATACGACGACTGCCCATACTCAGCAGGAACCTCTTCAGAAGGCGATACATACGGCTGTTTGGATTCCGATATTGATGGTTGGGCCAATGTAATCGATACTTACCCAACCCAAAATAGTCAACATGATGATACGGATGGAGACGGTTTTGGAGATAACGGAAGTGGCTGGTTGGGTGACCATTGTCCAGATGATTATGGAGAAAGCGTGATAGATTATTATGGCTGTCTAGACAATGATGGTGATGGTGTCAGTTATTTGACTGATCTTGATGATAACGATTCATCAGAACAATCAGATACTGATAATGACACAGTTGGAGATAACGGTGATTTCTGTCCTTACCAGTGGTCAAATCTGACATCAGGTCCTGACCGCGGATGCCCAGATAGTGATGGAGACTTGAAAGCAGACCGCAATGATGCATTCCCAACAGATGCTACTCAATGGGCCGATGCTGATGGTGATGGTTATGGTGATGACCCTCAAGGAAATCAACCTG
>DUDM01000016.1:551-29729 GCA_012959275.1 Candidatus Poseidoniales archaeon | reverse complement strand
TGGAAAGGTTCGCGATAAAGTCCTCATCTATCGCAATTTATGGGGCGCCAATCCAGAGGAATTTGCAAACTCCGCTAAGGCGGCTATTGCTGAAGGCTTGATTGCCATGAAGGTTAGCCCTGCGCTTGCAACGCCTGCTGTTCCAAGTGATGCTGATTTGGAAAATATCGTAGCAATCGTTGCTGCAGTACGCGCTGCTGTCGGCCCCTCGATAAAGGTAGCAATCGACCTACATGGTAGGCTAAGTCCAACTGCGGCTCGTCGCCTAATGCCAAAGTTAGAGCAATATGACCCATGGTTCATCGAAGAGCCTTGCCTGCCTGACGACTCCACCGCTATTCGCCTCATTGAAACTCATTTACCCTTAGCCACAGGCGAGCGCTTGTTGACGATGACTCAATTCAAACAACACCTTGACCCACCTTGTATCGATATTATCCAACCTGATTTGTCACTTGTTGGCGGGATTAGTGCTGGTATGCTGATCGGCGAATTGGCAGCGATGGCACAGGTCGCTCTTTCTCCACATTGCCCATATGGGCCAATCCAGACTGCAGCCAGTTTGCAGGTTGCAGCAGCCTCTGCAGCTCATCAAATGCAGGAGGTCCAGAGTCTCGGTGGTGCCGGTCTTCCAGGAGGTAAGAGCGGAGGTGGATGGGAATGGTCATTCAACCTGCTCAAACAACCTTTCATCGTCGAGGATGGATACGTTGCTGTACCCGAAGGTGCAGGTCTTGGTATCGAAGTTGATGAGGAGGCCATCGCCGCTCATATGGATGAATGGAATCCACACGCTCCACCTATCTGGACCCAGCCTGATGGCGCCTTTGCCGAATGGTGAATCAGTCTTCTAAAGGACGAGCGACCAACCATGCGAGGATTGGTGTTGCGAGGATGATTGGACCGCCAACTGCACCGATGAAGGCGGGGCCGAAGTCCTTGCTCTTGGTCTCGATAGTCTGATTGACGATGAAATCACGAGGAATTGGATCATATGCATATGAATACTGCCATGTGACACTGAATTGGCAGGATGATAGGGCGTTTTGAGGCCCTGAGCCAGCCCTCTCAATATCGATTACCCATTCTCCATTACCTGTACTCCAATTGTCAGCCTCAATCACTGAATCAACTTGGGCCTGAAGTTCTTCTTTGGTCGGTGCGGTGAAATTTTCTTCAATCGTCAATTCAGTGTTATCAGCAATGGAAAGACTTCCTGAACCTTGTTCTTCAACCGACATTCCTCCAGCATTGACGAGTTCAGTAGGTGAAGTCAGAGTGATTGTATACTGAACCTGACCGACAGTACTGCTACAAGAAGGAGACTGACTGACAACGGAAATTGACAGCATAGCATTATCTTCATGTAAGTAGGTGTAGGAATCTGAATCGCCTGGGCCCAATGTGAACGACAACTCTGTCCAATGAGATACACCCCTGAAACCTAGCGACCATGTCTCTTCTGAGGACTCATAATCTGAGGACATAGCAGTACTGCTGGCGGCTACAGTTGCTACCAAAACCAATCCAATGAATCCCCACGCAACGGCCATCATGGTTGAGCGTCTTTGGCCTTCTAATGAATCGAATCCCGGCACTTTGATGAGCATCTTGTCGGTGCCTGAAACGAGTGCCTTCCTAGCATCGCTGAGATTCTTTTGTGAAGAATCGGACAACTGCATCTCCTTGAACAAGAGATAACCGATCAATGGTCCTGCAGCAGCGAGCAGGTACAACGTACCATAGGAGTCATTGGTAAGTTTGAGAATGAGTTGACCGAGCAATACCATCAAGGTGGTCGAAGAGATTGCCTGCACCGATTGGTAGACCCCCATGTGAGTGGCTGCAATGCGTGGGTCAGAAATCTCGATGATGCTGGCCATGAAGGTGAAGATGAGCCAGTCAGTGGTTATCAGCACCAGAACCCATGTGGTCATCACCAACCCCCATGACATTCCCGTAAGCATCGCACCGCCAAGCAGCAGGTAGGAAAACATCGCCGCTACAGAAAAGGCCATCAAAGCCTTGCGTCGGTCGATGAAATCCGAGATTGCAGGACCGATGAGGCCGAGGAAACCAGCGATGACGAAGAGCCATGACCAGCCTGCCCAGCGAGTTGTTGACCAATCCAATTCCTCGAGGAAATAATATCTAAACCAAGTTTCAAAGCCATCACCAAGTGGAACAAGCAGTGCGACTAAGAGGCAAAGTCGTGATGTTCTGCTGCTGAAAGCGGCCTTTATCTTGGTTGACCATGGAGTGTTTTCTGGCCAGTTTAATTCGGGGTCTTCCTGTGCTTCCTCGATGCTTATTGCAACGGGGCCGCTTTGTCCAGGGCCGCGTAGATGCTTACCTTCTTTCATCAAGATGACCAGTAGAAGGGCGCCGACTAGTCCCACTGCAATTAGAATGTTTGAAGCGAATAAAACCCCACTTAGGTCAACATCTCCTGCACTGTCGAGGAAGGGTGAATCCATCGGTACTCCGCCGATCCACCAACCCATGATAATTAGGCCAGGAATGACAGAGGCTCCGATTCTAAATGCATAGGCGATGGTAGCACCGATTGCCCCTGGGTCAGGCAAGTAATCGACCATTAGCCCAGCAATTCCTTGTTCGGCAATGACTCTGGGAATAAGGGCAAGCGCCAACATTGCCACCCATAATGTCGGAGAAGAAGCCAGTGGAATAAAGGCCAGTGGAATGAGTAGCCCTATGTGTCCGATGACACCGATGAGAATCCAAGAACGGCGGCGGCCAAATGATATGCTGGTACGCTTATCGACAACACTACCCCAGACCGGACGAAGAAAGAAAGGAATCTGGGTAGCCATGAACAGTGGAACGATGATGTCCTTGTCAAGACCGAAATCGTTGACACCAACCGTCAAGGCCCATTGATTGTAAAATGCATAAGGTAAGGCAAAAGCGATGTAGACGCCGAAGAACCAGAGGTATCTGAAGAAGCGGGATTTTCCGATATCGACCTTTCCAGTGCTGAGAAAACTCTCTGTGAAATCAACATCGCCGGTCTCAACCAGCTCGGCATCGAATACCTCCTCAGACATGCCCTTCACCCCGACGGTGGGTGTCTGTCAAATGAACCATGCCATGCGAAGCGGTCATGAGGTACCTTGCCATCGTGGCCTTATGGCCCGCATTGCCATCACCGGAGTTTGTGGGCTTATCGGTGGCATTGTGCATGCAGATTTGTCCGCTTCTAACCATTCCTTGGTAGGAATCGACAGACCTACTGATGAACGATTGGCAAGGGGCAGAAATGTCGATGATTCTAATGCCCCTAGTAGGCTGGACCATGCCTGTGATATTTCTCAAAGTAGTATTGAGGACTTGGTAGAGATGTTTGATGGTTGTCAATACGTCATCCATTTGGCTGCCGATGCAGACCCTTCTAATTGGCAAATGTCTATGCTGGAAGTAAATATTGAAGGAACTTGGAAAGTGATTGAAGCAGCCAAAAAGGCATCTTGCAAGAGGATAATTATCGCCTCATCTGGCTTGGCACAAGTTGGCTTAGAAGGGCGAGTTGAGCCACCAATAGGGGTTGAGCACGGCGTTTCCATAGACTCGCCATATGGTATGACTAAGATAATCGGAGAAGTTCTTGGACGTAGTGCGGCCAAAGTTCTCGAAGTCATTTGTGTTCGCATTGGAACTGTTATCCCCGATGATGAAGAACACAAGCGTCGCGGTGGCAGGCTGATGGCGACTGCATTCTTGCAAGAAGATGTGCGACGCTTCTTCCGAGCCTGTATAACATCCTCAATCGATGGCTATCTTTTGACTGCTGCTCAATCAAATAGCCCAACTCGCTTCATCGACCTTGAACCTGGGCTATCGGTGCTTAATTGGAATCCAGTGGAGTGGGATTGATGCCCGAGATGTCGGGCCAATTGTGCCTCGGCCTAGACATAGGTAGTAGCGCCGTCAAAGTCCTGCTGCTTGATGACGGAGGTTGGTGGAGATTGTCCACATTCCCAACCCCGCCTTTGGAAAACTTAATCCAAGAAATGAATGAGCATTTGAGCCATTGGCTGGAACCTGAAGGCCTTGACAGAGTCTACACAATTGGAGTCTGCGGCCAAGGGCAGAGTGCAATCATCCTCGACGATGAAAATAACCTACTTGGCGATATCATTACTTGGCAAGATCAGCCTTTACCATCATTGATTGAAGAATTTGATGGGCGATTCCCCCTACAGTGGAGGATTGAGAACCTTGGGATGCACCTACCCGAAGGCCGCGCATGGCTACCAGTGAAATTACGCCAATGGGCACTAAGGCATCCTGAGTTAATTGGAAAAGCAAATGTTGCAATCCAAGTAAAGGACCTCGTTAATCTCTCATTAGCAGGCATCGTATGTTCAGACCGGCGCTCAAATAGAGGGTTAATTTCTAATCCTGAATTATTAGAATGGATTGGCCTTGGTAATATTCTCCCTCCAATGAAAAAGCCTACAGATATCATCGGTCAATCAAGAAATGCAAAAGTCATTTGCGGTGCTTGCGATATGTCAGCCGGCCTTGAAGGCCTATTCATGGGCGTGGGGATTGCTGGTAATCTTGCAAATACCAGTGAGCATCTTGCTATATTCAGTAATACAGATAATGTTCCAAAAGGCATGACTTGGCTACCTGCATGTGGAACATTGCCAGCAGTTCTCTACAGTTCAACATCGAGTGGGGGTGGCGCGATGCTAGAAGGTTTGAACCAAATCGAAGCCGCTCCTTCGATAGCAGATATCAAGGCCTGTGTTGCATGGTTGCTGGAAAATCAAGGAAATAAAGGTGAGGTGAGATTTGATTCTGATATGCGCGGAAAGCGTGGTCCTGGAGCGGAGCCGCGACATGTAGGAGGCTGGTCCGCACAGCATAATGATGCGGCAGAAGAGCAACTTGCAACGGCTTTAGTCGATGGCCTCAATGATGCATTGCAGCCGATTGTTGATGGAATTGGAAAATACAATGGTATTCATGTTGGTGGCGGCTTAGCCGATGCGCTTGTCATCATCCAATCAAGGCAGGACCGCTGGAGTAATGTCAGCCGCCGCCAAGGAAAAGAAGTCTCAGCATATGGCATTGCAAGATTAGCGCAAAAGGCAACTGCCCCACTGGCCATCATATTTGGAGCAGGTAAGGTAGGCAGGGGATTCCTCGCTGATATTCTATTCAATTCTGGTTGGAGAGTCAAGTTTGTTGATACTTCAGAATATGTCATAGATGAACTGAACAAAATGGGAGGGCACATCATTACTCGGCTTTCAACTCCACAAATCCATCAACGTATTCGACACCAAGGGGCGACCTTATTGGATTCCGAACAGGTAAATCAATGGATAAATGAGGCGGACTTAATCTTCACTGCAATGGGAGGAAATAACCTCGAAGCATGGTGCAGCAGAGTAAAATCACTAGTCGAAAAAAGAATCCAGTCTAGGCCGCTCGACATCATTCTCTGTGAAAATCATCATGCTCCTGCCCAATTAGTAAAACAAGCATTGGATATCGAATCGCCTAATCTGGGAATTATTCAATCACAAATATTGCGCTCTTGCATCGAACCAACTAAACAACAACTAAGCGACTTTGGAATGCTAACTCTACGAGTACAGGAACATTCAGAATTACCGATGGACGGTGATGCAGCAATACAAACAGAACTACTACAGAGTATCGAAGGAATAAGTCTGAAGAGTAATTTTAAACTTGAATTAAAACGTAAGGTATTCACCTATAATGCCATTAATGCGGTTGTTTCATATCTTGGCCATCTAAAGGGATTTGAGTTTTTATCACAAGCAGCAAATGACCCTGAAATTGCTGCATTAGGAAAGCAAGCGGGCTTAGAAGCAAGTGCGGCTCTCATCAAGGCTCATGGTTTTGATGAAGAAGAGCAACTTCATTGGGCAAAAAGAGCCTTGGAAAAATACCAAGATGAACGAATCGTCGATCCAATATATCGGCAATGTAGAGACCCGATGAGAAAACTTTCAGAGAATGATAGATTACTTGGTCCGATTCTACTATGTAAAAAATATGACTTAGAATGCGAGGCCCTGAAAGTTGGAGCCCTTGCTGTTTTGCGGTATGACCCTGATGTGGATGAAAGCCTGAAGGACCCAAGCATCTCAGAATTAAGGGGTAATCGTAGTATTGACCTATTTGCCAAGTATGATGTTTCATTTACCAGTGCAGAAAAAACACTAGATGGCCTGTTACAAAGCCTTAGTGAATGAGAATATACTGCTGATTGTGCTGATATCGGAAAGATGGCAGATGCTGGCTCATATGGCGGAACAACCCTCTGGATTGGTTCAGTCTTTGCGCTTGTCGCAGTTCTGATTCTTCTTGCAAGCATGTCTGGTGGTATCGAAGCATTACCTGACAAGGCGGATATGATTACTCAATGGGCTGCTGGAATGTCAGTCTACATGACTTTTATAGCCGCAGTGTGCAGACTAGCAGCAGGTGGAATGACCACCTTTATGGGTGTAGATTCTGCACTTGTAGAGGCCGAAGCACCTGCAGCAGAGTGAATACAGTCTGCAAAGCCCTTTGTAGCGTCAAGGCCTCCTCGGAGCCATGACAAAGCCGGTCTTGGTAGCACATGTCACTCCGCATGTGCACTGGGACCGCGCATGGTACCTACCATTCCAGCAGTATCGCTATCGATTGATTGAGTTCGTCGATGATTTGCTTGATTTACTCGAAGATGAGGATGCTGAGTATCCATCTTTTGAGTTCGACGGACAAACCGTAGTGTTGGAAGATTATCTCGAGGTCAAGCCTGAGAACAAATCTCGCATTGAAGCACTTGTTAAAGCGGGCAAACTTGGAGTTGGCCCTTGGTATGTATTGCCAGATGAGTTCATCGTTGGTGGGGAAGCCCTTGTTCGCAATCTACAATTCGGCAATCGCATCTCTGAAGAGTTCGGTGGACGCACTGACATCGGTTATGTTCCTGACCCATTCGGGCATATCGCTCAATTACCAGCCATCCTAAAGGGAGTTGGACTAGATACATTTCTTTTCACTCGAGGGGCTGGCCAATGGGTCGGAGAAGCAGGTTGCATTTTCAACTGGACAGCCAGTGATGGCAATACTTCGGTACTGGCGGTTAAACAAACTCCAGACTACCCATGTCTTATGGCGTGGGGATTTGAGGAACGTGGTCTTGACCGTAAGGATAGTCCCAATGTCAATATTGAAACAGCAATGGGACGCTTGCAACGATTATTGGATGGCTTAGAAAATACTTACAATTGGCAAGCACCAGTAGTTCAATTCGGCAATGGGAGCGACCACACTCATCCACAACCCACTTTGCCAATGCTGATTAAAGAAGCCAACAAACACTTTGAGGGCAAAATTGAATTGCGCCATTCTACTTTTGTAAAATTCTTTGATGAGTTAAAGGAGTGGGTTTCTTCCAAACAAGAACCATTGGTTGAGCATATCGGAGAACTGCACCAAGGTTGGGATAGAGCACTGCTTTCAGGAGTATTCAGTGCTAGGCTTTACCTGAAGAGAATGAATGATCACATCATGCGTTTATTGCAAGACCAAATTGAACCCTTGGCAGCAGCCTCGTGGTCACTCGGTGGAAGGGTCCGTCAGAGGCGCTTACAACTCGCTTGGAGAGAAGTATTGCGCAATCACCCTCACGACGATATTTGTGGCTGCAGTGTTGATTCAACACACTTAGACATGGAAATTAGATTCCGTCATGCACAAGAAATTTCGGCCATGCTTTTAGATGACTTACACGCCGAATTAAGACAACAATTCGACTTAAGCCATGATGATGAAAACGCTATTCCTCTGATTTTACACAACCCTACTCCAAGGCCTTGGACTGGTACTCTCAATATCGATGGAGTACTACCTGATGCAGTCGCATGGAATGATTCAATGGGTGGAAAAATTAAGATTGCCCATCCTGTTGAGGGGTTTTCAGCCCAAGCAGAAGTGATGACTACTGCCCCACTATGGGGATTGCATATCCATGATGATAGAGTAGCAAACGTTGAGTTACCACGCCTAAGAGGTGCTCTCAATATCTCAGGATTGCCACCTGGAATGAGCGTTGTTCACCTATTACCTGGATTGGATTTCAAAGAACCAGAACATAATCCTGTCAATGTTCATCCAGATGGAGATTGGATGGAAAATGGACTAATCAAGGTCATCCTACGGGATGATGGTAGGTTCGACCTAATCGACCTTGAGAATGGACGTACTTGGATGGGCTTGGGCGTAGTAGAAGATGACGAAGACGCTGGAGATTCCTATGACCATTCACCTGGTGGCCACCCAATCCCTGTTGGAGATGGCAAGGGGCCAAGCCTTGAAGAAAGACCAGACCATATTGGACGCAGGATTCTACATGAGGATGAACAAGAAAATAACTGCATTATTAATGCTGATATTGAAAAGTCAAATGCTTGGGCATCAACCTTGCATATTAACATGGAATGGAGATTACCTAAGCGCTTTAACGATACAATTCAAGAAAGAAGTTCCGATAATGACTGGCTAGCAATCAACCATTATCTAACCATGAGAAGTGGTAGCCGTTTCTTGGAAATAGAGTCTTCAATAGATAATACTTGCAACGACCACCGAGTAAGATTCATTCTGCCAAGTGGTATTGAATCAGATAGCGTTCATGCCGGTGCTGCCTTTGATGTAATTGAACGGCCTTGGCACTTTCCACACGAGCCAACTTGGAATCAACCAGAAGTTCCAACTCAGCATTTTTCCCAATTCGTTAGTGTACAGGATGAGCAGCATGGGCTTGCACTCTTATGCCCAGGTAGTAATGAATATGAGGCAAGACAGAGCAAATATGGGAGTGGCTTAGACCTCTGTTTGACCGCTCTTCGCTCGGTTGGTTGGTTATCTAGGGATGGTTTTGCGTGGCGCCGTAATCGGGCTGGCCCTTGCTTCCCTGCACCTGGTGCTCAATGCCAAGGAATGTCTTGGTTCCGTTGGGGAATACTTCCCTATGAAGGAGATTGGAGTGAAGGTGATGCTGATGGAATGGCAGTTCACGAAATTGCTGAGATGTTGGCTGCACAGGCCAACTTGATGCCAGGCATGCCAAAGCCCCAATTGGATGCATCTTTTGATGAAGTCGAATACATAGGCGATAGCGATAGGAGATTACAACCTTGGAAGTTGATAGGGTCAGAGCCTAAGCCATTATTTGCCAGCCTCAAACCTTGTGATGATGGAAAGGGAGCAGCCTTGAGATTATGGAACCCGACCAACCAAGATTGGAGCGGCGATCTCCTCAGCGATATTTGGACTGAAGTAGAAGAATGCAATTTACTTGAGCAAGCCATCGAAGGGGCCAGAGATAGTCAAGTTTCGATTCCGGCTGGTGCCATCAGGACTTTCCGTCTTTACTGAGAGGGGTGTTCAAAATGTGGGAGGAATATTATTCCAACGACTATGTTGCAGCTGCACAAAGATTTCGTGACCAGTCACAGAGATTAATGGACAATGGTGTGGCATATGATGTGCAGCGTCTTGTGCTCAAAGAAAAAGGACCGATGGAAGAAGAATTGAGTATTGATATCTGCATGCTTGGAGACTCATCTGCCAACAAATTATTGTTATCCACCTCTGGAATCCATGGCGTCGAAGGTTATCCTGGTTCGGCAATTCAACTTTACACCATGAAAGAAATTGAAAATGGTGGCATCCCTGAAGGAATAGTAGTAGCCTTCGTTCATGCTCTAAATCCATGGGGAATGGCTTGGTTGCGGAGAGTAAATGAGACTAATTCAGACCTGAATCGAAACTTCCTTTCTCCAAACGAAGAGTATCTTGGTGAGCCAGAAGGTTACGGCAAGGTAAATCATCTCATCAATCCAAGTAAGCCACCCTCGAAAAGTGGAAAAATATTCACCATGGAAATGCTTTTCCACATCATAAAAAATGGGATGAGGCGAACTAAACAAGCGATTGCTGAAGGTCAATACACTCGCCCTGCGGCATTGCAATTCGGCGGAGAAGGTCTGCAACAAGGACCAAAATTATTCCTAACTTGGTTGGAAGAGGTGCTGGAAGATGTCGATAATGTCATGGCAATTGACCTGCATACTGGGCTCGGAAAATCGGGCCAAGACACTCTATTACTCAACCCGGGTTATAGCCAAGAAGAAATAAAAATAATGAAACAAAGTTTTGGCAAGAAAATTGCTGCGCTTGACTCCTCTAGTATTGCGTATAGAACTCGAGGCGACTTGCATCAAGGCTTGATGACTCGCTGGCCAGATATAAATTGGACTTGTATAACTCAGGAATTCGGAACCTTTAGTCAACTGAGAGTATTGAAGGCTTTGCGAAGCGAAAATGCTTGGACTCAACACGGCAACGTCGAAGATATCTACAACCATTGGAGCAGGCAGAGGCTTCTAAGGACCTTCAACCCGAAAAATGATGGCTGGCGAGGACAATTATTGAAAAGAGGCAGAATGCTCTTTGAGGAAGGCCTTCTGCACTTGCTGGAGAGGGAATAATATGGCAAGGGAGATTCGTACAAAAGCACCAGTTAGAATTGACCTTGCTGGAGGTTGGACTGATTGCGCACCCTTTACCACGGATTACGGTGGAGAAGTCGTCAATGTTGCAATTAATCACTACATCACCGCTTCTTATCAGGTCGATGATGAAAATAAAATAAAAGTTTCATACCAATCAGAAGTACCAAATTCCAGCGGCTTGGGAACAAGTGCAGCGATGAATGTAGCCTTCCTCTCTGCTATCAGTGGAGAGGATAAGGAAAAAGCCGAGATTGCAGAGTTAGCATATCAATTCGAAGCCTTGCTAGGAAATCGTGGCGGTAGACAAGACCAGTGGGCTGCTGCAATAGGTGGAATTCAACACCTGATGTTCGTTGGTGATAGGGTGGAAGCAATGCCATTCGAGCCACTTGATAGTGCAAAGCGTTGGCTATGCCGTCAAATGGTACTCGCCTATACTGGAATCTCCCATTCCAGCGGTGACATTCACAATGGAGTCTGGAGCAGATATGATGAGGGCGATGAAGTCGTTCTCAATTCATTACTGACAATCCGAAAAGCCGCAAGAAAGGTTGCTGAAGGCTTCGGAAAAGACAGAAGAGACGAAGTTGTATTTGGAGTCAGAGATGTAACTGCTGCAATAGAAGCGATGGCACCTGAATTGAATGCCCCCTACCGTGAAGTGCTAGACCCGTTGATGGCAAATAAATCTGCTATGGCATGGAAAGGAATGGGTGCTGCGGGTGGAGGGTGTGTTGGAATTTTTGCAAATCAAGGAAAGGTCGATGAGGTCAAAGCAGCATGTCAAGCGGCCGGTTGGAAAATACTGGAATGGGAGATCGACGAAGTTGGTTTGCAACGGCAAATTATCGAGTCTTAATTATCCAAATCGCCTTGTCCAAGTGCTCCATTAAACTTGCAAACCAAGCGCTCAAATCCTCAAGCGATAATCCCGAAGGGGCCCTCGAAATTAACAGTGGCCAGAGGTTCTCTGATTCCTTTGGAAGAAGGTGTTCACCAGCCAATTTTGGTTTATCTAAAAAGGCACGAATCATCTGAGTTCGTTCAACATCATTGACGTTTTGAGTGGCCTCACTCTGCCAATCCAACTCCCCTTTTGGGGCTCTTTCAAAGAGCAAAAGTCCTCTCGGCAAATCATCGCCATCGGGTTGCCAACCAAGGCCGATGAAAATGGTGAAAAGGGTGTGTAATTCATCAGCCATACGCAGGTACCAACCGCATCTATCGGGTTTGTTATCAATCTCAAGTGACCATGTCCAACCATCAAAATGAGTTTCTAAATGAGTTTTCAAATGATTTAGAAAATAGCGATAAGCGGCCACCTGCGAGGCTGGACCACCCCACTCATCGAAGGCCTTATGCCAATCGAATGACTTATGATGCACAGTGGATAAGTTAGAATCTTGTGGCCAATCAATATTTGGCGCCCCTTCATCTTCAGGCAATAGAGAATCCCAATTTGTCACCTCCAATAATGACTTCATTTGGGTGGATTCAAGAACAGATTCTGGCAGCATATCAACTGGTATCGTCCAGCGATGAAGTCCCTTTCTTCCAGGAGCAGGACTAGCAACTCTTGGGTGAGTAGAAAGCAGGTGAAGAATGCTATCTTCTTGTTCCGGAGCATCATCTGGGCAGCCGACGATATTGAATGCAATCCGTTCATCTCTTAATCTCAAACAACCATCGATTAAACGCATTCTAACTTGGCCAAGAGGCTGGCTTGAATGACCCATATCTATCGGGTGATCATCAAAGTCTAATTCTTGCCAAAGAAAAGTGAATAGGTCTTCTTGCCAACTCATAAAATGCCCCCATTTGAGTAGGATATTTTTTCTCCAACCTTGGCTATAATGAAAGATTGGGAAGGTGCTCTTTGTTCTATTTCCTCAACGAATATTTCTGGCTCTACTGTATTTCCGGGGTCCATTCCATAATGCATCGGGATGACTGCCTTCGGTCTAACTTTCTCTACTAAGTCAACGGCTTGTTTATGACTCAAATTATCGTTGCCATTGATGCAAAGTAATGCTATGTCTAATTCATCTGAGGAAGAAATTCGAGCAACTGCTTTTTTGATTGCGCTGTGCCATCCTGGCCAAGGTTGGCCATCACCCATGTGAAAGAGGCTAACCCCGCTACTATGGAGGACATAGCCGAGATACCAACTTGCTCCCGTTTCATCGAAGTCCAATTCTTCATGAGCTGCTGGAATACACCAAACTTGCAGGGGCCCCAAATCGATAGGCCCATGCCCATGAGCAGAGATGATGTTCTCGCTCGGCACTCCCCATGATTCTACCAGTTCAACGCTACGGCTGGGGATGACGAACTTCAGCCAAGGTTGAGCCTCCGCCAGTCGAGGAATGGATTCAGGGCAAAGGTGGTCATCGTGCCAATGTGTGCATAGGACATAATCGAGGCGTGGAAAGTGGCTGGGGTGGAGGGGGTATTCTCCAAGTAACTTTTGCCAGTGCCCCTCGCAATGAACATCTCGCCACCAAGGGTCAATTGCGATTGATACTGTTGCAGTTTTCACTAACCATGAGGCTTGAGTTAACCACCAAAGTTTCATCTCTCCCTCTTCAACTATTGATTCACTAAACTCCTCTACCAAATCTGCATCCCTACAAACTGGCATTGTGCGTGCGATTCCCTGATTGTTGAGGGTGGAAACTGGGCTACTCATCACACCTTCCCATGCCCTTACAGGGCATGATGATTACTAAGGGACAATTAAAGGCGGGAGCGACAAGACAAGGTCATGGGCAGAGCCGTCGGTGCATTGGCAGCCTGCCTATTGCTGCTTTCCAGTAGCATGGTTGGCAGCCTTTCAATGAACGATGTTGAAGCCAAGGCTATGCCTGAAGAAATGGACCCAAAACCATCTGGAGCAAGAGCCTATGATAATCTTGCCAATTTTGTTGACGGCTCTTATCGCCAAATCGATAGCGATGCCAACAAGGACAGGCGGGCTTGGATTAAATCTGAACTCGAATTGATGGGCTATGAAGTCGAAGAACAATCTTTCACCACCGACGAATGCAACGATTGTATGAATATCGTTGCTACACTGCCAGGGAAAATGGAAGATTCTTGGGTTGTTGTTGGAGCCCATCATGATGCGATTTGTTATTCCCCGCCGCCACTCATCGGCCAAACTTACCCAACTTGCCGCTCACAAGGAGCCTATGATGATGCAACAGGAGTTGCTAATCTTCTGGAGTTGGCTGAAATAATGATGAAATGGGGGCACACTCCAGAGCATACTTGGAAATTCGGCTTTTGGGATTATGAAGAGTGGCAAGGCTCCTCTTCGAGTGAAGGTGGTGGCAAGGGCAGTCTGCACTTTGTAGAAAGTGTACCAGAAGATGTTGATGTTGCAACCTACATAAATCTCGATATGTTTGGCTTAAACTGGCCATTGACGCCGCCAAACTTACCCACTTGTAGTGAGGATTATTTCACCCTCTATCTATTCGCTTCTCCTATTGAGGATTGGTCATATTATACCGAAAGAGGCTTGGAATTAACCGATGAGATGCGGGAAGATGCTATTCGCTTACAAGCACAATTAGTGGAAATATTGCATGAACAATTAGGATATCCGGTTGAATGGGTTCGGGTTATCGATGATACTAAGGGTAATTCAGACCATTTCAATTTCATTCAAGCCGGCTATGCCAGCGTCTGGATCAGAGGAATGCACGAATACATCATCGAGGAGGGAGACACCTGTGAGCAGACAATCAAACATACCCAAACGGACACTCTCCTGATCTTGAGAACCTATGCAGGAGGCCGAGAAGAACTGGAAAACGGTTTCCAAACTGCATTGGATGCCTTGGCATTATTCGCTTGGTGGGATATGAATGTCAGCCACGGATTGGGCCCATCACAATATTCCGAGCATAGCAGCCCTGCGGGTGGAATTGGCTTAGGTTGGATGTTGCTCTTGTTGGTTCCAATAATCGCGGTGCCAGTAGTATGGGGCTCGAGGATTGAAAAACCAGGTGTATTCCATAGCGAACAAGTACTAGATGCAGAGTTGCTCGATTGAAGTCTTCAGCAAGAATACCAACAAGGTTCCGAATTGTCAGGGTTTGTCCGAATTTAATCGGACTCTTCAAAGTGTGGATTAAAAAGGGAGCAATGTCCGGTTGAAGAGTATGGGAATTGTCGAGGAACACGCTGCTGCTGCAGAAACTGATTTTATTATCTACACCGGAGGGTTCTGCCCTTTCTGCACAGCAGTCAAACGTTTTTTACCTAATAAGGGGATGACTTTCAGTGAATTTAACATGGATGAAATCGATGGGTTACGCCAACAAATTGTCTCTGAAACTGGACATAGGACTGTGCCAGTTGTCATCGATGTACGAAATGAGCAGCCAATTTTTATTGGTGGGTTTGACGAAACTCAAGTCTATTTGAGATGAGCAAGCCAAGACTTCAAATCATCTTGAAGAGCAAAGGGAATCATATGTCCTTTTTCATGCTCTAATCGCTTTACGTTCCATCCAGCATCTTCGAAGATTTGGGGGGTTTCTCTGGCCTCTTCTAAATCGATAATTTTGTCTTTCACTCCATGCATCCAACATATGACTCCCTCTGAGTCAGCAATTGATTGCTTCAATTCCAATGGCCGAAGAACTCGTGTTCCAAGTAAAATCAAGCCCTTGATTCTGGTTGCTGCTGAGGTAGATAGCAGTTCCATGGCCATAGCACCGCCTTGAGAAAAACCGCAGATATACAAATCACCAGCAGGTAATACATTGGCAAGAGAATACACTGCTCGGTCTAGTGAATCATAAGGGTGGGAGCCATTACCTCGGGCTCTAGATTTATCTTCCATATTTTCCAAAGGCCACCAACTAAAGCCCCTTTTATGATGAGGAGTTTCTGCATTAGGACAAAATAAGTCCCATCCAGTTGGGATTATTTTCTGAGCAAGAGGAGTAATCATTTCTCCACTGCCAGACACACCGTGCAGCATCACTAGAGTAGGCAGGGAATCACCTCAGAGATTCCAATTTTGTTCTATTCCACCCGCCATTCTCAGGTGAACATAGGAATCAGCGCCTGATAGATGCAAAGTGATTGTGTATTCACCAGTTACTGAAGGTATCGTTCCTATTGCATGGCGCTCTTCAGAATCAGCGCCCCATGCTCTGCTTAGGGCTGTTGCATCCCAGTGGTCTTTGACTGTTAGAGAACCTGAAGAGCCTGCAGACGCATCGATTATTACATCGAGGTACCAGACCAAGAAATCAAAATCACCATCACTTGGGTGTTCACTATCGAAAAATGTGTCTGAAATTTCACCATCTGTTTGTTCGTAGACTTCATCTTTCAGGTCTGTTGCCCTGATGAACCAGACTTGGCCTGTATGGCCTCTGCCATGGTCTACCAATTGCATGTCGAACATTGTGGTCCTGCTGCCATCTACCCAAGTGAATTCTGTTAGGAAACCAATTCTTCCATCGAAAGTATAGGTTATTGCTCCACCACCAGATGAGATGGCTTCAACCACCGCTCCATCTTCGGTTAATTCACTGACCTCGGCATTCCACGAATACCCAAATAATGTGAATTGCCAAGTATTTCCTTGGTTCATAGGGAAACTAAAGACGCTTTGTGCGATGCCATTCTCGTAGACTTTGATGTCATCAAAGGTTAAGCGCCCCAAGAAGGGATTGTGGTTTAGGGCTGCATGGCGTTGGGCTTCAGTCCTACTGCTAATCGCTAACATCCAGTTATTATCAGATTCAACTTTGTCTGCAATGACCAACTTTGCAGTGTCTTGACCGTATTGAGGTGTTGTGAAAATATACTGGAACCAATCTCCAATTTTCCAGCCTGGCTCTTCATCAACACTAATTTCTTCTGCACTAGGAGAACCATCTCCTAAACATCCCGATAGGCTAGAGCCAAGCAGGACCAATAGCAGTAGAACTGCACGCATGAAGGCAGCCACAAGCCATCTTCTTTTTAGCGTATGCAATCAAACTATGAGTGGTACAATAACCAGACTGACGATTGCCATCAACTTGATGAGAATATTCAGTGATGGACCACTGGTGTCCTTGAATGGATCTCCGATTGTATCGCCGATAACAGCAGCAGCGTGAGCATCTCCGCCCTTCGCCTCGCCTTCGATTTCGCCTTGCTCGATTGCCTTCTTGGCATTGTCCCAAGCGCCACCAGCATTTGCCATGAAGAGGGCCATTAGAACACCGGTAACGGTTGCTCCTGCTAATGCTCCACCAAGCGCCACAGGTCCAAGGAATAGACCGATGATAACTGGGGAAAGAATAGCGACCATTGCTGGACCGACCATCTCTCTCAATGCTGCCTTGGTTGAGATATCAATACAAGAACCACTATCGGGATATGTTACTCCATCTGCTTCGATTTCCAAAGGCCAGGTAGTTGGGTCATCTAAGTCTCCAGTGAATTCTTTGTCGCCCTTTAGTGTCGATTTCATGATTGCGAATTGGCGGCGGATTTCTTCCACCATGGTGCCAGCAGCCTTTCCGACACTGGTCATGGTCATTGCTGCTACTACAAATGGAAGTGCTCCACCAATAAGTAGGCCGATAACGATAATTGGGTCGTCCAAAGACATGGTGAATGCATCCTTGTCAGTCCACTCATCAATAACTGCTGATTTGTATGCAGCGAATAGAGCCAGAGCGGTCAGTGCAGCACTGCCGATTGCGAATCCCTTTCCGATTGCTGCGGTGGTGTTTCCAATGCTGTCAAGGCCATCGGTAATCTTACGAACTTCCGGTCCTAACTCGCTCATCTCTGCAATTCCACCTGCATTATCCGCCACTGGACCATATGCATCAACTGTCATGGTGACACCGACTGTTGCCAACATTCCCATTGCCGCCATTGCAATTCCGTAGAGACCTGCTTCGCCACCACCCATGACGTGGTTGGCAAGGCCAATTGCGATTGAAATCAAAACAACCGGTAGGAAAACAGACATCATTCCAACCGATAATCCAGCAATTGCATTGGTTGCTGGGCTGGTCTTTGACATCTCTCCGATGTGAGCAACTGCCTTTGGCTTGATTCCGAAGATTGGCTCGATTCCTGTGTAATACTCAGTGACCAATCCAATGAAGATTCCAATCACTGAACCAGTGATAACGGCCCACATTGCATCATGGTTCTCAAATCCAAGTATATCCATAGCCACGTAGCCACCGACTGCAAACAGACCTGCACCGATGAATGTGGTATTGCGTAGGGCAGCACCAGCATCCATATTCTTCATGAACTTCATTGAGAAGACTCCGATGATTGAAGCCAAATATCCTACAATACCCAGAACGATTGGTAGTCCGACATACTTTGCACCAAGGTCTGGGTCCGCTGCTGCAATAACCATTGCTGCAATGATTGAACCAACGAAGGATTCGAAGATATCGGCACCCATTCCAGCAACATCACCAACATTGTCTCCAACGTTATCTGCGATGACACCAGGGTTGTGTGGGTCATCCTCTGGTATTCCAGCCTCGACCTTACCGACCAAGTCAGCACCAACATCGGCTGCCTTGGTGTAAATACCGCCACCAACACGAGAGAATAGAGCGATGCTGCTTGCACCCATACCGAATCCGGCGATGTACTGGATATTATCCAAGTCTTGACCTAACCAGACATACATCAAAGAAATACCGATGAGACCAAGTCCACCGACTGCCAATCCCATAACTGCTCCACCATTGTATGATACTTCGAGGGCAGCAGACTGGCCACCTTCTTTGGCAGCCATAGCAGTGCGCCCATTGGCTGAAGTAGCCGCACGCATTCCTGAGAAACCTGCAAGACCACTTGCTAAAGCACCAATAATGAAAGCAACAGAAGTTTGCCAGCCAAGTCCTACAGCAAGTGCTACAGCAACAACAGCGATGAAGATAGACAGAACCTTGTATTCCGCCTTAAGGAAGGACATTGCACCTTCTTGAATTTCAGCAGTAATTTTTGCAACTCTCTCATTATCAATCTTCACAGCGTTAACTTTCTTGTATAGCATGAATGCTATGATTAGTCCCAAAAGCCCTACGCCCATTCCAATATATCCTAATGTGATGTCTTCCATTATTACTCACCTGATGCTCCGGCGACCTGAGGACCTTTGATAAGCAGTTCCCCCATTTATATAGGCAATAAATGCGGTTTAGATAACTTCTATCGTTGTCAGGAGGTCCATTCTTGAAGCAAACTCTCAACTAACTCAGGCAGGACTTCACCTGCCTTACCTTGATGAAATTCATCGAAGAGTGTTACGTTTTCAGGAGGCTCGAGGTTAACCCCAATGCAGTAAGCACCATTGGATTTTGCAATAGGAAGGATACTATTTGCTGGATAAACTACTCCGCTTGTGCCAATAACGATGAGAATATCTGCGGCCATAACCTCCCTTTCGATTCGCATCATACCCAATGGCTCTTCACCGAACCAAACGATATGAGGGCGGAGGGTTCCTTTTTCACATTGACAAGTGATAAAATCATCTTCTAAGTCCTCAGTTTGCATTTTCTCAAATATCTCAGAACAGTATTCACAGCGTAATAAACGAAGTTGACCATGCATCTGAACCATGTTTTTTGAACCTGCTCGGCTGTGTAAATCATCAACGTTTTGAGTAATCAAAGTAAAAGAATCGACTTTGTTCTCTAACTTAGCGAGGGCATAGTGCGCAGAGTTTGGTTCAGCTTCGAGTAATTGTCTACGCCTTGCTTGATAAAATCTCCAGACCAATTCAGGGTCCCTTCGCCAAGCAAGAGGGCTTGCTACGTCCTCTAAGCGATGGTTCTCCCACAAACCGTCATTATCACGGAAAGTTTTGAGTCCTGATTCCTCGCTTATTCCGGCACCGGTAAGAACTACCACTCTCGGTGTTTTATTGAGCGCAAGTCGAGCAAAGTTTTGCAATATTTTAGAACCCTCCAATTCCTCTATTCGTGTGTCATCTTCTGCAAACGGCATATCTCCAACCGATGAAGCATAACGGCAGATCTCCGGTGTTGACTCTGGATGAAATTGTACGCCCCATGCTTTCATTGGAATCCCCTCTTCTGTGTGAATGCGAAAAGCCGCAATTGGTGCATGAACAGCGCTTGCTAGTGATTTCAATCTTTGAGGTAGTGATACAACCTGGTCTTGGTGTGTGAAAATGACTTTTGGTCTATCAATACAGCCTTCGAATAATTTATCCGCTTGCAATAATTTAATGCTGCTGATATCATTAAAACCCTTGGATTGTCTTTCTAATTTCCCTCCAAAGGCATGGGCGAGAAGTTGATGTCCGAAACAAATTCCAAGAGTTGGTACACCATATTCAACGACTTGGCGAACGAATGATGCACACCCTTCCATCCACTCTTCAGGCTGGGTAATATTTGAACGAGAGCCGCTGATGACAAGAGCATCAATCCCTTCTCGAAGAAATGAAGAAATATCGGTTGGCATTGGAATTCTCTGAAAGGGTATTCCATCCCATTCTCCCTCTCCTGTCAGTTCAGGAGCCTGAGGGGTCAAGGCCAGAACTTTCACGTCTTCACCAAAAACCCCTAAGGCAGCAGCATTACCCTTTGGCCCATATACCTCTTTTTCACACAGAAGGTCGAGAATCACTAGTCTCGCCACCATGCCAAGGGGCTATTGCGAGGCCTCTTCTTGTTTGCGGTATGAGAGCGACGGTTGAAATGGGAGGGCCGTGGGCGATGACATGAGAAAGATGGTAATCACCACCGAAGAAGTGCTGGCTGAAATCGGTCCTGTTCAGGAAATTCTCGATGCCCACGATGGTGTTGTCAATGTCATCGATACCGATGGCGGAATAATCATGATTTCACTTGAAGGAGGTTGTGTCGGTTGTTCATCCACCCCGATGACTGCGATGCAAATATACTATTCATTGAAGAAATTGGAGGCTGTCGAAGATGTGGTCTTCGTCAATGGTGAATTACCAGAATTCATGCGTCAATTTATCGACCAAAAAATGACTGATGAAGAATCTGATTCAGAATGAATTAACTTTGTCAAATTATTCTTCCTCTTGACGGTTTTCTTTCATTATTTGATGGGGATTCATTCCTTGGGAAAGTTGCTTACCTTTGAGATTCAAGCGGGCTGCTAAGGCGATGAGAATACAAAGAACTGCAAGAGGTCTGATCATTCCTTCTGAGCCCCAGATAGTACCTCCAGCCCCCCATAACCAAAACAGCATAATTGCCGCAAATAAACTGCAGGCGACAACCATCCACTGAACAAAGGATTCTAACTTCTCAGAACGGGATGCAGTAGCTATGAACATGAAGCCAAAGAGCGATAATCCGCAGAAAATCTGGGCGATGCTCTCCAGCAATTCCACTCCGACCATGACATTGGCGGAATGACATGATTATTGAAGGGTCAACACCCAGCAGCACCCGAGGGAATGATTTGGTAAAGTCAGGAGCATGGTCGTTGCCGCGTCCCAGACCAATCGGTCCACCCTATTTTTCACGCTCACAGATTTCTGCTGCCCTCCACCAAGTAGGCGTATTATTGGAATTAAAAGGGGCAAATCCATTCCGGATTCGCTCATATCAAAATGCTTCGAGATTAATTTCAGGACTATCTGATGACATTGGAGAATTAGTAGCCAGTGGTCGATTAATGGACTTGAAAGGAATTGGAAAAGGCTTAGGAAGCGCCATTATTCAAGCAGTTGAAGAAGGTCGTTGGGCTGGTGATTGGTTGGCATTACATGATGAAACTCCTGCTGGTTTAATCGAGATGCTGGCAATCCCTGGACTTGGTCCAAAGAGAATAAAAATGCTCTATGAAGAATTGGGCGTTGATAGCGTCGCCGCTTTGAAGAGCTCTTGTGAGGCAGGAGATGTTGCCCCACTCAAGGGGTTGGGCGAGAAATCACAACAGAGAATGTCGGATGGAATCGAATTATTAAGCCGTTTCAGAGCACGCCGGAGACTCAATGTAGGCTTGGCATATGGTGAAGCATTTGAATCACGGATTTCTCAAATAGATGGTGTAATCAAGGCTCAGTTGGCTGGCTCTACTCGACGTCGAAAAGAAACAATTGGAGACCTCGATTTGGTTGTCTCAGCATTACCTGTTAATCATGAAAAGGTGTCCAAGGCGATTCTTAGTTTACCTGGGATTGCTGATGTAAAAGGGGCAGGTGATTCAAAAATCAGTCTAATTCTTGAAGCGAGTTTGTTTGATGAAGAATTTTCGCTTGGAAATATCGATGATAATGTATTGGATGCGATAGGTGGTGCCGATTATCAACAACTTGAGGCAAGTGGGACAATAGATGCTCAAATTCGCTTGGTCCCTCCAGAAGTATTTGCCTTTACCTTGGCATATTTCACCGGCTCAAAAGAGCACAATGTTAGGCTACGTCAACGGGCAATTGACCGAGGTCTAAAGTTGAATGAATTTGGCCTAATTCCGGTTGACTTGGCTGGAGAATTAAGGGGTATGGAAGCAGCACAATTCAGCCTTCCTGCCCAAACTGAAGCAGATATCTATCGTCATTTAGAGATGGATTACGTGGTTCCAGAATTGCGTGAGGATATGGGGGAGATGGAGGTTCAGCAATTACCTGAATTATTGGAATTGAAGGATGTTAAGGGAAGTCTCCATAATCATACAACCCTTTCAGACGGCGAGGCTACGTTAGAAGAAATGGTTGATGCAGCCAGAAAGTTGGGTTGGGAATGGCTGGGTATTGCCGACCATTCTCAGAGTTTGAAAATCGCCCACGGCTTAGAGGCTGAAGATTTGCTAAAACAGGGCAAAGTCATCAAATCCTATAATGATAAATTTTCAGATTTTACAATTATCCATGGCACGGAATCAGATGTTTTAGAAGGTGGAAAACTTGACTATTCTGATGATGTTCTGTCTTCCTTAGATTACGTCGTTGCTAGTGTACACGCAATCCCAAAGTGGAAAAATCGCGATGAATCTACAAATACTGAGGAATTAATCCGAGTTATGGAACATCCCTCCGCCACAGTCTTGGGCCATCCGACTGGACGGATTTTACAAGGAAGAGATGGCTATGAAGTGGACATGAATGCAGTACTGCAAGCGATGTCTGAAATGAAGGGGAGTAAAATTGTTGAACTGAATGCATCTCCATACCGTCTTGATTTGGACTGGCGTTTGTGTAAGCGTGCCAAGGAATTGGGGGTTCCTGTTTCGATAAATCCCGATGCCCATGACCTGCGAGGACTAACAGATATTCGCTATGGAGTTGACATTGCTCGCAAGGGTTGGTTGGGGGCTGAAGATGTTCTCAATTCTTTGTCTGCTGGTGATTTGTTGCAACAACTTGCTAACTGAAAGTTGATGACCATCTGACGCAACGCTCTGTTCATGCGCACCCTCAGAGCCTTGATGTTTGGAGGTTTAGCATTCTTTCCAGCCACAATTATTGGCTTGATTATTTGGTGGATGATGGGCTCATCAATGGATAATTCGGCGGTTGCTGTTTGGCTGCCTTGTAATCTGGTACCATTTGGTGGAGTTGCTCTTGGCTTGTGGCTGGGCTGGAAAACTGGTGAAGAATACTCCATCACCGCTGATGCATGAGGCTTGGCGATGAAAAGGCAAGAGAAGGCCGATATCATTGGAGAACTTCTTGATGAATTATATCCTCAGACTCCATCTCCACTTGAGCATCGAGATCCATATACATTATTGGTAGCAGTACTACTTTCAGCCCAATCCACTGATAAGAAAGTGAATGAGATTACTCCGGCATTATTTGAACTTGCTAATACTCCTGAAAAGATGGCTGGCCTTGATGTATCAACCATTCAAGAATGTATTCGCCAAATTGGCCTTGCTCCAACCAAGGCCAAAAATATCCACAGAATGGCCGAACAATTACTCGAGAAACATGAAGGACAGGTCCCTTGTGATATGGAGGCCTTGGAAGACCTAGCAGGAGTTGGGCACAAAACTGCCTCAGTAGTATTAGCCCAAGCATTCGATGTTCCAACTTTTCCTGTCGACACTCATATTCATCGCTTAGCGGGTAGATGGGGATTATCAAAAGCAAAAAATGTCACACAAACTGAAAAGGACTTGAAGGCTGTATTCCCAAAGGATTCATGGATACGCAGACACTTACAGATAATTTTCTTTGGGCGGGAATATTGCCCTGCAAGAAATCACGATATCGCTGAATGTCCTATTTGTAATTGGATTACTTGATGACCTAAGCAGACATTGTGAAAACGCCCATGGCGGCATCCATCATTATTGCAACTAAAAGGCTGGTAATACCTGCTAACCATGTCATCTGTACCATTTGTCCAACAGCAGAAGTTATCCCACCCCCGCGGAGACGGGTGGAAATAGCACCAAGAGTCATGATTTTGAGAATGATGAGTATTGAAATCGTTACCTTAAATGCTTGAATATTTTCCTCAATCACTGCATTGTTTTCCAGAGCAGGGAGACCAAAACCTGCCCCTCCTGAGGCTATTGCATCAACATCTGTTGAGCCCAAACCCGAGGCCACACCAGAAATCGTACTTCCAAGTTGCTTGATAATTGAAATTGTAACATTGAGACTAGCGACGGTAGCGATGAGTAATCCTATTGCTGTTCCAAACATTGTACCTGCTGACAAGGCTTTTCTTCTGCGCAGGGAAAGTTGACTGGTTACGGATTTACTTACCATGTCAGCAGTAGAAGCGGGAAGTCCACTTGACTGGGCACCTTCAATGTAAATTCGATTGTATCTAGTGATAATATCAGAATTAGTTTCAGAAGAGAAGTAATCCCATGCGCGCTCAGAATCTATTCTTGTTGACAGCCTTTTCTCTAACCTTTCAATCGCAAAGTCAAGTAAACCGAAATCAATTCCTCGTAAGGCTCTAATTGTGGCTGAAGGTTCTGCTGAACGTGCTTGAGCAGTACCACCTAAGGCACGAATGAATCCTGGATATGAGTCATCTCGTCGTGTAACTTGAGTTTCTTCTCTTCTTTGTAAAAATGCGGGAATTAACAATGGAGTGAATGGGACTGCTACCAAAATCAAACCGTATTTATCCCATTCAACAACTAAAACATCGATATACAAAACGACCACAACTGTTGTTACTACCAATAAAATGGCGCTGACGAATCCAGAAACTATCCAAGTTTGCAAAAATAGCCGACGGAATGGGGTTACCTTTTCATCGCGGGCAAACATCAAATCATCTGGAATCGCAGCCCTAAAAGAGAAAAGTGCTCCGATTTGTAATATGGTGAAAAGCATGGATGCCAAAATTAACCAACGCATCCTACCTAAGATGGTAAAGAGGTCACCGCCAGGTTGTCCTGTTTCAAACAACACCAAGTGGATTCCTGCAATAACCAAACCAAACAAACCCGCAGACACCAATGCCACATAGATTTCTTTTAGGGAATCTACTTTTTCCAAACGCGTATCATAAAGAGTGCTATATTTCTCAGCAATAGTTTCTTGCTCTGAGCGCATGAACTCATCAATTCTCTGACCCGCTTCGATGCTGAAAGACATGCGGTCTAGGAAATCTGACCAAAGTGGACTTGGGCTTTGCTGACCGACAATTCGTGCTGCCTCAGGAAGACTCGTATGCCATTTATCGACCAGTATTTCAATGCGTTGAACTTCTGCTGCTAATTCTCCATAGTCGGTCATTTGGCGTAGAATATCGAAAATACTCTGAGCGCCAATCTCTCCAAGCGAAAGAATACCCATTCTCGTAATGAACATATGCATTTCTTTTTCGATTTGAATTGCTGAACGTTGAACTTCAAGGATGGGATAAACAATTGCTGCACCACCAGTCAAAAGAGGTAGTAGGAATAACAGAATAAATCCAATCGGTCCAAAGAATAAACTGGGAGCAAGAATCATCATCAAGGCTGCTGTAATAAATCCGGCTACTGCTGCTGAGCCAACATATAATATCAGAAATCTAGAGGTTGGCATTTCCAATCTGCGAATGGCGATTTCCCATATCGGCATACGCTTCATATAATCACCTCATAATTTTCATTCGCTAGACACTGCAACCCAACTATCAACACTTTCTGAAAAAGCATCCCAGCCCCGATTATAGTAGACTCCGAGGAGGTCGAAAACATCGTCGTAATGTGTTAATTTACGGTCTACCATGCGCTGGAGAGCCTCGGAACGCTTCATCATTTCATCGTAAATATCACGTTTATTGGCAAAACCTGCTGCAGGGGCAATTTTATTTTCAAGTAAATGTGATTGGAACATTCCACGGAAATAATGTTTATCTCTAACCGGGTCCCACTCGAACATTCCACGAGTTAATACTCCATCACTATGCTTATTGTAGCCAATAATTTCGTCTATTCCAGTGACTCTTCTGGCAATCCCTCCCCCTGGAGCCTCCACTACTTCTTGGAAAATTGCGAAGTTCAAGTTATCGAAGAAACGCATCGGTACATTGATTGGGTCTCCAGTAAACCTCTGAATCATCTTAACGATTGAAGATGCGTGGAAAGTAGCAATAACAGGGTGACCAGTCTGCATTGCTTGGAATGCAGTTGCACCTTCTACGCCTCTAATTTCTCCAATGATGATGTATCTTGGCCTACTTCTTAGGGCTGCCTTTAGCAGGTCGAACATCTCGACACGAGCATCTTCATTCTTGGAAGCGCGAGTAACTAAGCGTTGCCAAACTTTGTGCCGAACCTTAACTTCAGCAGTATCCTCTGCGGAGTATATCTTGACATTGTGATCGATGAATGGAAGAATAGCATTCAGTGTGGTAGTCTTTCCAGATGCTGTTTCTCCAGACACCATGACTGACATTCCATATTCAAGGCAAATCCAAATGTAGGCAGCCAAATCTGCATTGAGTGTTCCCCAAGCAACCAATTGTGTAATGGAGATTGTCTCTTCAGCGAATTTACGGATGGTGAATGACGGGCCAAGCATTGAAACGTCGTCTGAATAAATAATATTGATACGACTACCATCGAGGAGTGAACCATCGACAATCGGTTTGTTATCTGATACAGGTCGGCCAATTCTTTCAGACATCGAACGCAAGTATCGGCCAAGTATCTCCCTATCTCGGAAACGAATATTGGAAGTAACCATTCCGAATACCTTGTGGTCCATGTGAACGTGCTTGAGACCGATGGTGTGAATATCTTCAAGCATCTCATCCGAAAGTAAAGTCTCAAGAGGACCATTTCGCACTAAGTCACGAGTGATAATGTAACGAAGCCTTTCTCTTTGTTCTTTATCTACGCGGATACGGTTGTCCGCCATTCCTACAAGTTCCCAACCCCTGCCTTGACGAGTAACTGCGGGGGCATCTTCGTGTAAAACTGTGAATCTATCAATCATCCCTGACAGGATGTTTTCGAATTCGCTATCTGTAGTAAATGATGCAGCGGATGGCGCTTCCAGAAGTAAAGTATCGACAAGTTGACGGCGATGTAATTCATCTTCTTCAGTTAATTGGGGTTCAAGTCCGAACCACAAAGTTTGGCCACCACCCTCTTCATCGATTGGAGGCATGTAAATGTGAACAAAAATCGGTGGTTTGGTAACATAAATTAGATTCATTGGTTCTACTTTCTTTGCATCTCTGTCTAATGGACCATAGTAAATTGGCCTTATTCCATACCTTGCTTCAAAATCATTTACCCATTCACGGACGTGAGGGTAAGCACGAAGTAATCCTTCGATATCACCCGGTTCTATCTCGGGCATTTCATCTGGCGCCATCATCTTGCATTCCTCCTTAACTGACTGCGGTAATATCGACAATGAAGCCCATGGACGGCTCAACTCTCCATCCAATAGTGGTCTGCAGCGGGCCTGCAGCACGAAGGAATCTTGTCACCTTGATTTGGCGTTTTAATTCCCCACCAACGAGTGCTGCTGATAAATCAATCAATATTTCAGAAGCGGACTTGAAAGCCCGAGCAGTTTTCTGGTCGATTTCATCTTCATCAATTCCTAAAATAACGGTGCGATTCTCAGCGGTAAAGCGACGCAGCATGTCCAACATCTCAAAGCGCTCGGCTGAATCCATGACATCTGGCATTATACTTGAAGCGGAATCAATGAAGACGATGTCTGCCTCACTCATTGCTTTGGACTCCAGAACATCAGCGAGACTAACGTCTGAAACAGGTTCTGCCATTGTACCAAAACGCGAGATAACCAATAATTTCCCATTTGTAATGTAATCAATAATGTGGTAGCCAATAGAATGCATTTGCTCAATCCAACCACGTGTAGTCAATTCAGTAGTGACTACTACTACCTTTGCCTCATTCTCTAATAGTCCAAGAATTAAGCGCTGAGAAATAAGTGACTTTCCAGCACCGACAGTACCTGCAAGAATTCCAATAGAACGGTTTGGAATCTTAGCCCCCATGGTGTCAGCAAGGCTATCCTGCTCAATTTCAAAGGAAAAGCCATCCTCAATCGGTATTGCTGCCATCCAAATCAACCTCATACGTCCAAGCGGACAACCTCATTCAAAGTGTCACCACCTATCATTCCATTGACAGGATGGCTTCTAACCGTTAACGAAATAATGACCTCATCATCATCAGCATGAGCAGTACCTGCATGCGTCCCAACTACCTTCAACAACTCACCTTCGTACCATTCACCGGCTCCTGAAACAACCGTCGTCGATGTAATTGTTACTGCATCACCTGCAACGTAAATCGCCATATCAGCACTATCACTGTCCAAAGTAGTGGTACCGGAATTTTGGAAGTAAAGAGTTATCCTTTTTGTTCCAATAACATAATCCACATTCATGGTGTCACCAGCCAAAGAAACTTTAGTTGCAGCCTCAGCCTCAGCCTTACGACCTTGGTCATCCATCACATCGGCAATACCAGCCCAAGAATTAATCAAAACTACACTGGCCATACTCGAAATAACCAAGGCCGTAATCAGCATTATCATTGAACTTGCTCCACCATCTGCCATTATCTCACCTCAACCATTCTGTGTCACTGCTTTAGAGGACTGCCCACCCATACATGAGGCTGCTACCACTGAAGGTGTTGCTGAATTCAAATCATAAGAAACCATGACAGTTTCACCAGGGAATAGATAGTCATGTTTTGGAAAATCCCAAATCGTGTATGTTGAAGTTGAAAGTTGTTCAGGCTCACCCCCATCAAGGGCGAACCAAATATGACTCATTTTCAGAACTTCTTGACCGCTATTTGTCATATTCCATGTTAGAACATTATCAAGAACTACGGTGAAAGTTGCACCAGTACCACGGGCAGCGAAAATATTTGGAGCTGAAGTATGACCTTGTCCAGCGCTTATCATTTCAATCGCAGTAATTCCTCCAGTCGACACCGTCTTGACCTTGGCACTAAATCCAAAAGAAGAAGACATGACTAAAGTCAAAGAAGAACTTGAACCATCAGCCCCATCAACTGTTGGAGTTCCAGTACAGCCGTTTCCTCCATCAGTCAATGTAGCAGTAAGAATCTCTCCTCCATCATCAGTCATTGAAACTGTAAATCCAGAAGTTCCTGCAGCAACATTTGTTGCAGC
>DUDM01000016.1:0-332 GCA_012959275.1 Candidatus Poseidoniales archaeon | reverse complement strand
AACTATAGGTGAAATACAGGCCATCAAGACCAGTTGCTGCTAAGGCTGTAAATTCAAATGCCTCAGTTGATACCGTATAGGTGCCAGTAGGGGCGGTTGAACAAACACCTCCAGTATCCCAAACAAGGTTGGTAGAATCCGAATAACCTGTCCCACCAGAAACGAAAGAAAGGGAGTCTACGGAACCTGAACTAATAATATCGTCAACTTGGTAACCAGTACCCGGAGCAGTAATTGTTACTTCTGCCACAGCATTGACATCATTGCTAGCATCATCAACAGTGAAAGAAGGAACTGAATTATCTCCAGTTTCTTCAATTCTCTCAAGTGCC
>DUDM01000015.1 GCA_012959275.1 Candidatus Poseidoniales archaeon | reverse complement strand
AGAAATCCCTCCCACTGATGTCGTTATAGACGAGGATTCTAATTTGCAACCCCAATATTCCAGTAACGACAGGCCCTGTCCCTTTTGTGGAGAGACAATCAAAGTAGCGGCCAAGAAATGCCGCTTCTGTATGAAATGGATAGATAACTGAACCTTTAGTAAAATGAGGGCTGAGCAATCTGCCTTTCCGCACTAGACGGAAAAAACATCAACAAAAACCACCATCCTCCTACTTCATGGCGAGAGATAGGAGGAGAGGATTCAACCCCTACTATGATGCACCCCCTCGGTACCGCAGACTCTGAAGCAAGCCCGGAGGGACAAGGTATGACACAGGTATTGATGAAAACAAGCGCAGGAGACATCTTGCTAGAGATGTATGATGATAGAGCACCAGATACGGTAGCCAATTTCCTAAAGTTAGTAGACATGGGTCATTACAACGGCCTACATTTCCACCGAGTTATTGAGCAATTCATGCTACAAGGTGGCTGCCCACATTCAAGAGACCCAAGAAGTTCAAGAGCAGGAACAGGAGATGCAGGATGGAAGATACCTTGCGAAAGAGGTGCACTATCAATTAGCCACAACAAACCTGGACTACTGTCGATGGCAAACGCTGGACCAAATACCGGTGGCTCACAATTTTTCTTGACAACCGTTGAATGCCAGTGGCTAGACGGAAAGCACGCAGTATTTGGCGAAGTAGTATCAGGAATGAATGTAGTAAAGGCAATAGAAAATTGTCCGAAAGGGGCTGGAGACAAGCCAGTTCAACCCCAGCAAATGATAACCGTCGCAAGAGCTTGAAGAGGCAACTAATATGGGCCAAGATGTTCGAATCGAAACTGATTCCATGGGGGAATTAGAGGTTCCAGCCGACCGATATTATGGCTGTCAAACAGCGAGGTCATTACTCAATTTTGACATAGGTAATGACAAAATGCCACGGCCATTAATTCGCGGCTTTGGAATTCTAAAACAAGCCGCCGCAGAAGTTAACAACAAATTAGGAGAACTCGATGACGAAATCTCAAGCCTAATCCAAGCCGCCGCCCAAGAAGTGATTGATGGCAGTCTTGATGACCACTTTCCCCTAAGAATCTGGCAAACTGGCTCTGGTACACAAACCAACATGAACGGGAATGAAGTAATCGCCAATCGAGCAATCGAAATGGCGGGCGGGGTTTTGGGAAGTAAATCTCCAGTCCATCCTAACGACCATGTTAATCGCGCTCAATCAAGTAACGATACTTTTCCAACAGCAATGCATATTTCAGCAGCAGAAGAGGTCCATCACCGATTATTACCCTCAATCAAAGCACTCAAAGATGCCCTCGCAGAAAAATCGCAACAATGGAATTCTATCGTAAAAATTGGCCGCACGCACTTGATGGATGCAGTACCACTAACCTTGGGTCAAGAAGCAAGTGGATGGGTTGCCCAACTCGAAAAGGGAATCACTCGAATAGAAACTGCATGGGATGAATTACTCGATTTAGCACTTGGAGGAACAGCAGTCGGAACCGGATTAAACACCCATCCCGACTTTGCAAAAATGGTAGCATCAGCAATTGCAGAACGAACAAATCTCCCATTCAGAACTGCAGAAAATAAATTCGCACAATTAGCAGCCCATGATGCAGTAGTGTCAGTTAGTGGTAGCCTCAATACTTTGGCAGTATCGCTGATGAAAATTGCAAATGACATTCGTTGGTTAGGCGGAGGCCCACGTTGTGGACATGGAGAATTATCACTCCCCGCAAATGAACCAGGGTCCTCAATAATGCCCGGAAAAGTCAACCCAACCCAAGCCGAAGCACTTACCATGGTTTGCTGCCAAGTTATGGGCAATCATACAGCAATAACCATTGGAGGCAGTCAAGGAAACTTCGAATTAAACGTCTACAAACCAATGATGATTCACAACCTTCTCCACAGTGTTCAACTTCTAACAGACTCTTGTAGAACATTTAGAACAAAATGTGTTGAAGGACTACGGGCCAACGAAGATATAATATCCAGCCACCTAGAGAATTCACTCATGCTTGTGACCGCTCTAAACCCTCATATCGGATATGATAACGCAGCCAAGATTGCAAAGAATGCCCACGAGAACAATCTCACGCTACGCCAAAGCGCATTGCAATTAGAAATGCTAACCAACGAGCAGTTCGATGAGTGGATAAAGCCCGAGGAAATGTGTGGACCCAAGGAATGAGGTGATTTGATGGAACACGATGAAGTGTTCATCAAACGGATGTTATTTGCTTCAACATTCATCTTCATTCTCGGCCTAATCGGTGTTGGCAGATTGGAGCAGCCCCAGTGGTATCATGACTTTGCAGATGCCAGAACAATTTTTGGAATTCCAAACGCTTTTGATGTTCTATCCAATATTGCTCTACTAATTCCAGGCGCATTTGGAATCGCCTTGGTCAAAGATATGAAGAGCATCGAAAAGGGCTACAGAGATCCATTTGAGTTAACAATGCTCAGAACTCTATTCGTTGGAATAATCCTAATATTCTTCGGCTCAATGTGGTATCATCTATCTCCAGACGATGATACTATGGTTTGGGACCGCCTACCGATGACGATTGTTTTCGCCTCCCTAACATCTCTTGTTATCTCAGATAGGTGGAGTATTGAGATAGCAAAGAAGGCACATTGGCCATTGGTGGCCATAGGAATTAGCAGTATTTTGCTTTGGCATTTTACTGGAGATTTACGACCATATATGTTCTTCAAGCATGAACCAATAATCTTCATTATAGTATTATTAGTATATACAACAGGGGCTTATGATAGAAGTAAAGATTACTTTATAGCGTTGGGATTATTCCTTGCTGCTACGATTTTTGAATTGGCTGATAAGCAAGTTTTCGAGATTCTAAATGTTATGAGTGGGCATACGATTAAGCATTTGTTGGCTGGTTTGGCTTGTTGGTACTTGTTTAAGATGATTCAAAATAGACAAATTTTAGAACACCAAGAAGCCGAATAATGAAAACGCGTGTTCTTGCAATCAATTCCGAGAACTTAATACTTGATATCACAAGCAACAGGCATGGACATACGCAACCTTTGCAGCGATGATATCTCTTCGTTATGGCGTATTAATGAAGAAGGGTTACCTGGAACGGGTAAAGTTACACAGGAACAAATCGCCGACCTCTTGTCCTTCTCAGAATTATCCCTTGGCGCATATGAAGATGGACTACTAACTGGGTTTGTGATATGTTTACTACCCCGTGCACGATATGGAAGTCTAAACTATGCTTGGTTCAATGAAAACTATCAGGATTTCCTTTATGTTGATAGAATAGCAGTCTCCCAAAAGCATAGGAATAAACAGATAGGTACTCTTCTCTATGAGAGGGTATTCAAACATGCTTCTGAACTTAAAGTTCCAGTCGCAGCAGAAGTTAGTTTAAACCCGCCAAACCCTGGTTCTATGCGCTTTCATGAAAGAAATGAATTCGTCGAAGTGGGGATTCTTCATCACGAATCAATGTCGGTTACTATGCTAATACGTAATTGAACACAAAGAGATGGCGCAGAATAATCACAACTGTGAAAGACAGCACTACCTACCCCATATCGATGGCATACCGGATGAAGTCATTCATTCTCGTAATACTATTGGTGTCAACAGCGCTTTCCTCTTCGGCTATTGCTGAAGTAGAAGACGACACACCAGAGCAAGTGCGACTATCCCTCGGCACAACTTCAACTGAAATGGTAGTATCATGGATTACTGCAGACCACAGTGATGGAGTAGTAGAGTGGGGGTTTGCAAATGACAACCTCTCATTCTCAGAACTTGGAATAAACCATACCTATAGCGCAGATGGCTGGGATGGAGTAATTCATTCCGCCGCGATGAATTCGCTATTACCCGCAACAGAATATCACTACAGGGTTGGAGATAGCATAGGTGGATGGAGTTCAATTAGCACATTTTCAACATCCCCAGAAAACGATACCAGAGTTCGTATTGGAATTATTGCAGATATGGACGTAACCAATGCCGCAGAGGACGTAGTATCTTCGATGGCAAGTCACGACCTAGACCTCGTCCTATTTTCAGGAGACATTTCTTACGCATATGACGGAACTAGACTCTGGGATGAAGTAAATGGCGATGAGTGGGATGAATGGGGTCGGCAATATGAGCCAGTGAGTTCTACCGTACCTACTATGTTTGCAGTTGGAAACCATGAGAATGAGGAACAGGATGGTTGTGCAGGATGTGGATTCCAAGCATATCTCAGTCGAATCGATATGCCCTATGAAGCAAGCGGTTCGGATTCAGAATTTTGGTACAGCTTCAACTTCTCGATGTTCCATATAGTTTCAATTTCTTCTGAGCATGATTATTCAGAAGAATCATCTCAATATCAATGGCTGGAAAACGACCTAGTAAATGCCAATCAAGATCGTGAAGCCCACCCTTGGTTAATCACAATGTTTCATCGTCCGATGTACAGTTCAACCGAGAGTGGTCATGGTAGCGAAATCGATTTCAGGGATGCGATTGAGCCGTTGTTAGTCGAGCAAAATGTCGACATAGTAATCGCTGGTCACGACCATAATTATGAGCGCACATTCCCAGTCGATTCAGAATCTGCTTACCAAACGGATACCAACACTTTCCTCAAGCCCGAGGCCCCGATTCATCTGTTAGTTGGCACAGGTGGCAGGTTTCTCTACCTAGGTGCTTCTTCTAATCCAGAATGGTCTGCCCACTTTGAATCCACAACTCATGGATATGGCGTATTGGAATTATTGGATAAGGATTCAATACAGTTCACATTCTATGATGATGATAATGGAGATGTCTTAGACATATTTACAATTGGAAGAGTCAATGTAGTTACTCCCGAACACACACCAGTTCCTAGTTCAGATGGAATTCTCCTCAAGGTAGCAGGATTAGTGATAATAGCCTCTATTATTGGATTGTTCATCTGGAAGAGGCGCACCAAAACTGATGATTCCGATAGTGAAGAATAGGATTTACAAGGCCCCCTCTGTACAGGAGTCCATACGAAGGCTAGGCAGTGTACTGGTGACTGACGTTCATTGGTTTCTCGGTTTCACTAGCAGGTTTGTCAATCAATGCTTTTTTACAGCACATTC
>DUDM01000014.1 GCA_012959275.1 Candidatus Poseidoniales archaeon | reverse complement strand
GCGCCACAATCACAACGTAAACTAGCAAAGGCATCCCCAGTCAAGCATTCTGAATGTATGCGTACCAATACAGGATCAGGGCCAGACATATCACCCAAAGTCAAAGCCACATGGTCAAGGCCAGTGCTTTGTTCATGGAATACTCGAATTTGAAATTCACCGCTCGCCGTTGGGAGGCGAGCAGTAGATGGGACAGACTGCTGTTCAATTAGTTGAATATCATCGCTTGTCATGTTGTTTCCCCTGCCCTGATGAGATACCTGTATTCTCCCGCATCTGTTTCCACTGAAAGAAGGGTCGCATTAATCCTCTGCAATAAAATTGGCATGTCATGTAGTGTTTCTGGGTCATCCGCCCAGACTTCTAATACCTCTCCAGTTTCCATTTCTGCTAGCGCTTCTCTTGTCTTAGCAATGGGTATCGGGCATAGAAAGCCGATAACATCAATCCTCTTGCTAACTTCATCAATAGCACCCTTGCCAAGTGGAAGCGGCTCTAGCATCGCTACAACCTCATGGATATCCCTTTTCAATCCGGCGACCATCTAGTTCGCTGATTTATTACCACATGACTCAAAGGCGAGCGCATCTTGTGTATGCATGATGGAGACTGCTACTAAACGTGCTGATGACGATATGTCATGGCCTGAAGTCGGCAGGTTGGGCCTTCGCTACCTCAAAATCCCACTTGCTCTTCTGGTTTTGGAGATGGTTTACTGGTTCCTCACTCAACCATCCAATACTTTGGCTGTTATTCAGACAGTCGAGGCTTACCTATGGCATAATCTGACGGAGTTGATATTTGGACCTGGGGCAAGTGAGTTTTCTACTCACCAAGGTTGGTGGACACGGGTTGATTTGATACACCCAAACTTTCCAGATGGACGAATTGCACTATTCGTTGGCGATGAATGTGCTGGCATACATGAAATGCTATTCATATCAACTTTAGTCATGTTAACTGATGGCGTTCCTCAGCGTTTGAAATTGCGAGGGATTGCCGTTCTTTGTTCATTGGTATTCGTCTTGAATCTGATGCGTCTAACTCTTCTATATCATTTTGCAAGGTCTGGGTGTGATGTAAACCCACGAGGTGTATGGTGTGCAAATGAGATGTATGAATTTCACAAGATGATGTTCGAATATGGATTCCTCCTTATCTTAGTAGGGATGTGGACTGCTTGGTTTTACTGGGTTGGAGGGCCAAAACGCGTTAGAGAGGCAGCAGAATCAGAGACTGGAGGGTGGAAAATCAGTTTCCGCCAACAATGGAAATCAATCCACATTGGCTTAATCGCAGTTGCCACTGTTTTGTTTATTCTTGCAGCCTCTTCATGGACTGGAGATGAAACTCAATCTGCAATTACTGAAATGGAGGACTGTGATTCTTTGAATGAAATATCAGCACGTTGTGGGCAGGCGATGAGAAATTATGATGATGCAATTTCTACCGCTTGGTCTCTGGGCACTTTAGGAATGTTGACCATTGCAGGTACTTCGGTTAATATTCAAAGACCAGAAAAAAACCTCGAATCAGAGTGAAACAGTGATATTAACGCCGTTAATTTCACTACCATCCAATGCTTCTTTGACATAGGATACCTTTGAGGAATGAACTTCCAAAGTGGTTATTCCATCTTTTGTTCTAATGTCGCCAAGTGCTAATTCCTGCATTCTGACCAAAGACATAGCATGTTCAATAATCGCTAGTTTTGATATTTCACCAGATAATTGAAGGGTTAAAGGAACCATTCCAAATACATCGGCAACTTCACTCCAGTCATCCATTCTGCGTACAGGGTCTCTAACTCCTTCCGCCAATTCTGGTGCTTCGCTATCAGCGATATGTAGACCAAGACTTGATCTCAACCTGTTTAAGTTCGGGACATCATCTTTGGTGATAAATGACCATGCTTCTCCCTTTCTACCAATTCTACCTGTACGCCCAATCCGATGGACATAGGAATCCAAATCATCGGGCAAGTCATAATTGATGACACAAGAAACATCTTGGACATCCAGTCCCCGAGCAGCCACATCTGTTGCTACGATAATCTCAACTTCTCCTTGACGGAATTCGTTTAGAATTCTCTCACGCTTATTTTGAGCCAGGTCACCATGCAGTCCAACGGCCGAGTTGAATTTATGCTTAGCAAGACGCTCAACTAACATGTCAACCATGCGCTTTGTATTACAAAAGATGATTGTTTGACCCTCGCGTTCTTGAGAGAGTATTCTTCCCATGACCCATAATTTATTGCCACGTCCTATGCGAACTGCGTGTTGGTCTATATCTGGAACATCCAATTCAAACCCACCGCTGCTGACATAAACATGCTCAGGCATGAACTCATTTGCTGCATCGAGAATCTCAGGCGGGAAGGTAGCACTAAAGAGCAGAGTTTGTTGGCGATTTTCCAACTTCTCCATAACCCACATTATATCGGGCATGAAACCCATATCGAGCATTCTATCTGCCTCGTCAAGGATAAACATCGAGGGATGGCTAAGGTCGATATGCCCCCTCTTGCTCATGTCCATCACGCGACCAGGGGTTCCAACGATGACATCTACGCCATCATCTAGTTGCTTTGCTTGCTTTTCAATATCTGTGCCACCATAGACACTGATGATTTGCAATCCCTTGTCAGTTTGAAGTTGGTTGAATTCTTCACAAACCTGACTAGCGAGTTCTCTGGTGGGTGCTAGGACCAATGCCTGCAATTTGCCAATCGCTTCACACCGTTCTATAATTGGAATTCCAAATGCACCGGTCTTTCCAGAACCAGTTCTTGCTTGGCCGATGAGATTCTTTCCCTCTCTTGCAGAAGGTATCGACTCTAATTGAATCCAAGTTGCATTTTCCCAACCTAAGTTTTCTAAACCCTTGTTGATGGCTGGCTCTAACTTCCATGCTGCAAATGTTTGTTCTGTGATCATTGCGACCGCCTCTGTTCCTTTTGATTCGACTGGGCGCCGGAACGAGGCTCCCAACTTGGACATCAGAATGACTCGTTCTCTGCTTCTTCGCGCTGAATGTCTCCCATCCAGTAGCGCTTAGCATTCTCACGGGTCAGAGGTCGGCGTTTCTGCCTGACGTGCTCAAGAATGTACTGGCGGAACTTGAGGGCCTTGACGCGGTTGATGCCTTTAGGGGTCTGTCCTTCCCATAGACGCTCAAACTGCTCTTCTCGGCCATTGAAACTCTCATCCGACATGATGTACACTCCAGTGAGCCGGCGACCTGAGGTGTTGCTTTAAGCGTGCCTATCTTCATCCTTAGCCAAAGGCTTTGCTGGGTTGTCTTCCTCTAGAGCCAACCGAGGTGGTAAATCTGCCTCACTTGCCATAATTTCAAGGTCTCTTGCAGGCACAGGTTCAGCCGGAGCCAAGTAGGCATTTTTCCTCGCCTCATCACCCTCTAATTGGTGGTCTACTGCTAAGTCCTCAAGATATTTAATCAACTCCTTATCGGTTTCTTGTTTCAGCAATTCAATGGCTAGTTCTCTAGCCTCATCATCGCTATAGAGACGAGTGATTAAATGGATGCAGGCTTTTCTTACCGCAACATCTGCGACTCTACAACCACTAGTAACCAAAGAGCGCAACTTGGTAGAAGAAGAGTCTAATCGGTCGAGACAACTGATTACCTTGGCACGGACCTTTTCCTCAGAATCAAAGAGCGCATCTTCGGCTAAGATTAGAGCGATTTTTGGGTGTGATTCTGCCAAAGGACGCAGCGTAGATGCCGCCCTGATTCTAACTTCTCCGTCTTCATCTTGTAAGGACCATGAAATAAGGTCCCAAATCTTGGCCCCAGAGCGCGACACTAATCTACTCAACATCGAAGCTGCATCTCTTCTCAATCGGGGCTCCTTTTCCCGAATCAACCGGTCGATATGGTCAGCAGCAACATCCGGCCAGATACTACACAATGAGCGCAATCCTCTCCAGGCTTCTTTTCGTCGGCTTTCAACAGTATGACGTAATTCGATATGGAGTAGGGTATCAGTACCGGAGGGGAAGTCTGCGGCCAAATCTCCAAGGCAGTGAGATGCTGCTTGCTGAACCATCGTAACATCATCATCCAGCAACTCTGCAAGATAATCCAGTAATTGCTCAGAATCGCGCATTGCACATATGGGTAAAACTTCAATTCCAGCCATGCGAACTTCAGGATTGCTATCCGCTAATGCCATTACTAAGGCATCGTGCATTGGCTTTAGTGGCCCAGTTATCATTCTTGGGAGGGCTCTAATTCCAGCAGGTCTGCCAACTTTGACAGTTCGGCCTTCAAATAACACTTCAATAACCGAAACATCCCCTCTAGCCAGAGGAATCACATCCTCTCTTTCGATTTCACTCCACGGTCCGATTTTTATTGTTCGAACTTTTTTCTTCCGACTTCGCCGGTTCCCAGTGTTGAGAGGTTTGCCTGTCAGAGGATGTCGGGCGATATATTCGTCGGCCATCTGTATCCACCAGCGGCCGCGCATCACGCCATCACCCATGAAGGTATGCAGTATTATGCGTTAATTGTTCGGGCATTCACCAAACCACAAAGAAGAAGACCATCTAGTATTGCCAAAACATTATGCGAGGCAGTAGGGGGTGGGGGGCGACTTGTCTTTGTCTCCTTCTGTTAGCATCAATCATGGCTCCGAACATGGGGCATCAAGTACTCGATGATTTCGACAATAAAGAGGAAGTTATTGTCATCCATGAAAATTGGTCAAGCAATGGGGCAACGAGAACTGACCTCAACATCAGTGAAGAAGGTAAGCCAATCATGAAGAGACCGGATTTGCCATTCACCAGCGTCAGCAATCTTCCAATAGCCAAGACAGGAGCAACTTCTGTTGCAATACCAGAATTGGGAGAAGTATGGGTAATCGGGGGAAGAGAAGACCCGAATCCCAGTCAAAGCAATGATGAAATGGCAACCAACATGGTGGAGGTCTATGACTTTGCTAATGATGCGTGGGGTGGTGCCGGTGGGATGGACAGCGCCCAACAATATGCTGGCTCTGGCCGAGTTGGAGATTTAATCGCAGTGTTGGGTGATTGGTGGCCGACCAATACTAATCCTAGAAAAAGTTCTGTCGGCATGAATCAAGTCTACAATCTAAGCAACTCTACTTGGTATGATGGTGCTTCATTTCCATCAGAAAGGGCAGTGGGTAATGCTGGTGTCGCAGCCTTGGGAGATTACATCTACGTGGTTGGCGGAGTTAATGCATATAGCGGAACTAATCCAACAAATCAGACCTTGAGATATGATCCTGTTAACGATGAATGGGCGGTTATGGCAAATATGAATCGCTCTCGATGGGGCTTGACTTTAACAGAATATCATGGCTTGCTATATGCGATTGGTGGAGCAATGAAAACCTCCGCAAGTACATGGTATCCACCGGTAGTTTACGATGATGTGGAAGTCTATGACCCAAGCAACAATACTTGGTGGGTTCTACCCAATATGCCAAAAGCATTATTCGGCCATGAAACAGTAGTACTTCATGATGAATTGGTAATCTTTGCTGGCAGCACTGGCTCAAACAGTAACAAAGCATGGGGGTATGACCCCACAACTGGAATCTGGAGAAAATTATCTGACCTACAGAACGGCTTCTTTGATTTAACTGCTTCAGTTCTCAATAATAGTATTGTCATGGGCACAGGAGACATGTCTAACTACCTCTATAATTCGTGGGGACTTGTCTACCTATCCGATATAATGGTAGCAGGAAATATCAGTTCGACAGAAGGGTGGATTCAATCTCCAGCAATGGACTTACGCCCAGCCACGGAGTTCACCTGTAGGCCAATTCGAATAGATGTCGCTGCCAATACCCCTACTGGCACCTCCGTAGACACTCAAATTCGTAGCCATATGGTTGCAGCAAGTCTTTCCTCAGCCATGTGGGAGGGGCCTGATGGCACAATTTCTAGCTGGTATTCGAGTACCGATAGCATTCTTCCCTTCAGCAATGCAAATCATTTGGCATACCGAGTGCGGATGAAAACTTCAGAAACAATGAATTGGATAACTCCTGAAATCGAGAACATTACTTTGGATATCGACCATGTAGGGTTTTACCAAGCACCTCCGGCGATTGTACATTCTTCTAACGAAGCAATCCCCATTATTACAGGTCATCACATTACCAATGGTACTGCCTTCGATGTGCTGTGGATATCTACCACCGATGGCAACCAACCTAGCCAAACTGTAGCGAGTATCAGTAGAGACCCAGAATCGGGGAATATAGCAATTGAAGATGGATTTGGTCTAATTGAAAATTATTCAGTTGAACCAATTTCTGCATCAAATGGAGACCGCAGAATCCAGTGGAATATCACCTTGGCTGATGGAATCCCAGATGATGGATTGCGTTTCGGGGCCAAAAGTGTGCCACATTCAGGAATAACAATCGAACACGTCCTCAGTAATATTATCGAATTAGACAATGAGTTAGAGGTCTCCATAGAGTCAGTGTCTAGCCGCTGGCCTGGGCAAGAGCAATTATTGGAGATGGCAGATGGCGGAGTGGTCTCTGAAGGGGCTGAACTACTAGTCAAGGCAAAGCCATTTTTTCCCTCGACAATGCAAAACCACAGTGGAGTGAATCTCGAATCAAGGCTTGAACTAAGATTGACCAGTACTAATTCCGAAGGTCAAACAACTTGGTGGAATGAAACTACAGATTGGCTTGATATGGCAACATCAAAAGAGCATTCCTACACCCTAGATCAAATTCTAAATGGAAGCCTTGAAATTACTATACGAGCAAGGTCATCACTTACTTACAACATAACAAGCGGCCATGACCCAATGATGATTTACGTCGATGATGGTGGACCGATTTTAATTTCAACCAGCCCTGAAAATGGTGCTTATATCAATTCTCAAATTAACCGACAGGCCTCGATAACACTTTGGGAACCGGGGGGTCTAAACGCCTCCAGTCTAGAATTACTGACTTGGGTCGAAGCGGCTGATGATGGCAAGAATGGAAGTCCAATGGATGGCCAAGCCCAATCTGAAGAGAAGGTAATAACGACTTTTAGCATTCAAAACCAAGGTACATTGTGGTATCTAAATTTCACTATCAATGATAGTGCAAATTCCGACCACGGCGAAGTGCAAGTTTGGCTGAGTGGCCTTGACGATGTGGCTCATCCATTCGAAAATAATGGCGAAGGTGGGCCATTCCTATCTTGGCAAACAAGGGATGCACGCAAAGGAGTATTGGAATCCATCACCATAATTGGAACTGAAGTATTAGGTCAAGGCATGCGGATGGAACCAGGAATAGTATCGGGTTGGATAATCGAAGTCAGCGATGCAAATGATATCGAGGATATTGACAAAATCGAATTATTGCTCGGTGGAGAGGAAGACATGGGAATCAGGTGGTTATCAGATGGACGAGGTTGCTCTGCCATGGATGAGAGAATAATCAGTGATAGCATCTTATGCTCAAGCAGTACTATCACTGGAAATCTGGTCCTTGACATCAGTTTTGCCCCTACCTGGAGAATCAACCCAAATGAAGTTTCAATCGGCGCGTTGGATATCGTTATTTTTGACATCGACGGCACAGCACGATTTTCATTAGAAAATCAATGGTTCTTGACAACTGATTTGATTCTCAGTAATTTCAGTTTTAGAGATGTTGAAGGGAATTTACAAGGTGAGATTGAAGATGGTCATTACCTTGCAATGGGAGATGAAATGCGCGCAACAGCCAACATCAATCATGGTCAATCCGGATTTGCAATGGATGGACTAGTATTATTGAGATGGGAAGGGACAATCAATGGCGAACAATGGAGTGGAGAACAAGCCGTTGAATTAGTCAACGGAAGCATGGACACGCTAATTCTTGACCCACCAAGAGCCGGTAGTGGTGAATTAAAACTGACAATATTCGATGAAATGGGCTGGCAAACTCTGGGGGAGTTAGGACCAATTTTGATCCACGTTGATGACCAAGACCCACTTCTACTCACACCTGCTGAACATAATCTTCCAAGCCGCTACCACCTCGACGAAGTAGTTGTAACTGCCAGTGTTAGGGATGATATCGACTTTGAGAATTCAATTACCGCATGGTGCCAAGTTCGGGGTAATGGACTTGACTGGCCTGCTGTCTCTCTAACTCTGCCACCGGTTGGGGTATTCAACGATAGAAGCGTTTACTCATTCAAATTCAATATGGGTGGACTTGGGCGTCCTAGCGACTTACCTAGTGATTCTATAATGGCTTGTTGGCTTACCGGAAATGATTCTGCAGGCAGAGAGATATTCAGTGAATCAGGAGTTAATTCCAACACCACACCTTGGTTGGAATTGGAATTAACCAGCACTGGCCCTAACTTGAGAATGACCACTTTCACTAGCGATTCAGATTCAATTGTCATGGGGGATAAATTTCGTGTCTCTCTAAAGGTCGACAATCTAGGAGAAAGCGTAGAACAGCCAGTAACGCTCAACATAACGATGACCTCTCCCGATGGTCAGGTCTTAATGGGATGGAGTGAAACTAAGACTCACGGCTTAGTAGAAAATGGCATCTGGACACTGACCATTGATTTATGGCCAAAACAGAGTGGAGATTGGATATTGACTGCAAGTGTTGACCCTGATGACCATTTGCCAGAACTTAATGAAGAAGATAATAGCATTAGCCTTGAAGTAGAAATGACTGCAAAACCGGATGCTTTCCTATCTCAAATTGCCGAGCCTACAATGTATGGAGGAGGAGCGATAGTCATTCTACTAGTGGTTGTTTTCTTGATTAGAAGGTTGTCTGGGAAGGAAGAAGAACTGTTCATTGAAGAAGAAAAAGAGTTGGTCAAGATATCTGACCCGCTACCAATAAGTGCAGCAAAACCGGCGCATGTGCCAATGACTGTTACTACAGAAGTATCTGCCAGTGCCTTGGCTGCATTAGATAGTCTGAAAATCCCAGAACCCTCAAAGAATGATAAATCAATTCCACTCATCGGCACAAGAGTCGCTGATTGGGAAGGCCTAGTTTGGGCTGGCGAATACGAATATGACGAAGAAGGGTCATGGTTTATTGGCCCTGACTGTGGGCGCTGGAAGCAGGATGATGAGGGTGGTTTTACTCGTTTATCCTGATTTCATATCTCTGACGGATAACAGCATTACGTGATTATCTTCTGTCAATGTGTAGAGGCCCTGTCTGCAGGTTCTAGCAGTATCGAAACTTAGAGATAAGGACCTTAGAGGTCGGATAAAAACAAGTCTCCACTCAGAGCCCAAGAATGAATTCTACTGCTATTCTTCAACGGCAATTTTTCACCCTCAGCAGGAGCCATGATCCAGCGCCATGAAGAACGAATAGAACGAGGTAAGTCTATCCACCATTCCTCAAGAATACCTGGTTGACGCGTTTTCACCATAATCAATTCACCTACCATATCTGATAATGTTTCCAACCTCGCCAAATGGTCTTCTGGGTTTTCGAGCATTTCCGAATTTAACTCTAATTTCACGACAATATTCTGACTTGTAGCATGAGCGGATTGCAATTCTTTGAATTGAGCCCGATGGTCGATACAGACAAGGGAGGAGCCCATCATTATACAATCGATTAAGTCTTGATGATTATCGGTATGCGGGTCAACCAATAATCGTGAACAATTGCGTCCCAAGGTCTTGAGAGCGGAAATTGGTAAAGTTTGGCCTTCCTTCCTGCGAATTTCCAGCATCACATCAAGTCGCAAAAGACGCTTGTCGGAAATGCTGATACTACTGGGTAGTAGCCTATCTCCAGATAAGACAAAACGCGACCATTTGCTGTCTGGCATGGATGGTGCGTTGGCTTTTGTGTTCATTAGTTATTCCACAAAAGGTTTGCACCATGGGGTTAAACAATAGGTACCGCTTCTCAATCTACATGCCAAATCGGCGCTTCGGGCATAAGATGAAGATTTCATCCGAATTGCGCGCTGTCTATCAGTTAATCCGTAAATATCCTGGTGTCTCAAATAAGGGCATTGTCGAAATGACCAATAAAGATGAGCGGATTCCTGATTTCTTATCCGATGAGGAGGGGGTTAATCGAATCCTCAAGAAATTGCGTACTGAAGCAGCACTTGGAAATGTCCCATCCGCCGTAGAGCGTTCCCTAATGGTTCATGATAGAATAAGAGGCGCAGGTTTAGGAGATGCTTTTCGATATTTAGTCCGCAGTGTTGAGAGGGGAGATTACTTTGGCCTGCGAGAAATTCAGAAGGAATTAGGCAGAAATAGTAATTCCTTTCAAAAGAAATTCAATAATCGCATCCCAACATTGGCTGGAGAGTTTCCTGAAATCAATGAAATCTACCAAGCATGGTTGCGCTTGCGCTATGAGAATAATCCAATCGTTGCCATGCATGTTGAAGAATGGTAATGCAAGACTTGAAGGGGGCTTGCCATCACAGTTTGTCCGAGCCCAATGTCCGATAAAGCAGAAGATGATATCCTTAGGGTATTGGCTTTAACTTGGAGAGGGGCAGACAAAACACTCAGCAGAGATACCATCGCTCGTTCTTGGAGCCTTGACCTTCAGTGGTTGAAACCAGATGAAGCCGAAGCTGCTGTCGAACAATTATTAGAATATCAGTGGTTGAAAAAAGAGGGCGATGGGTTATCGCCAAACATGAATTTAAATAATATTTCAGCACCTTTAGGTTGGTTCCCAAGGCCAAGTATTCTACTCCATCCACCGCCATTTGGAAAGCCAAATGAAATCATTCAAGAGAGTGTAAAAACAACTGGCGAATCACCTCTCATCGATGATATCAAAAAACAGCCTGTGGACATAATTGCCGATATTACAGGGTTGGTCAAAGAAGAAGTATTACGACGAGCCAAGCGCAAAAAAAGAGCCTTGGGTTGTGTAGAAGATTGGTTCTGTTTAGCCTTGGTAGCGAGAGAGCAAGGAATTGCAGTTAAACCGCTGATAGAATCATTGCGCGACTGAACTTTCGGTGCCTTTTGAAGCACTCATCACAAGCAAGATTGGAAGCACCATGACAGATAAGATGAATGAGAATAAAACTGTCAATGAGGTAACCAAACCAAAGTCTCGAATCACCGGCATTGGAGATAATAACAAGACCATGAATCCACACATCGTGGTCCCCGATGAAAGAGCAAGAGCAACTCCGGTAGTTGCCAAAGTCCTCTTCATCGCTTCCCAAGGGTCATCACCCTCAGCACATTCAATCTCAAACCGACGCCAGATGTGGATCGAGTAATCTATTCCGATTCCAATCGTCAAAGCAGTCACCATAACAGTCAACACATTCCAATTCAAGCCAAAAATAACCATCGAACCAACTACCCAAAGAGTCGCCAAAGCAACTGGAGCAAGGGTCAACATTGCTGGCATTATACGACGTGTAAGTAAGAACAGAACTGCAAATGAAACTCCAAGACTGATAGCCGTTGACTCGACTTGAGACTCGTTCAGCCCTTTCAATACCGATTCAAGCATAACAAGGTCACCGGTCACAGTGATTACTGCAGTATTTGATAGGGCATTTCGAATTGTTCCACTCGTAGATGGTGTACCAAGTTGTTGTTCGATCTCCTCGATGATATTACTGCTCTGGGCGCTGGTACTGGCGATAACTCGGATTTCCATCCTTAAGTAAGCGATTTCACCATCCTCTATGTGAACTACGACTCCGATTCGCTCAGACCAAGTTCTGCCAGAAAGCGGATCGCTAACTCCGTCATCACCGCTTAATTCTACTAAAGCGACGGAAAGGTCTATTTCCTTTTCAACATCATCTCTGACCAAGGATTGCCCATACATCACGAGGTTATGGCGTTCTCCAAAATCCGAATCCCGCTGTACCTTATCCCTAAGCACTGTGTATATTCCTTCGTAGGCTGGGTGGTCTGAAGAGCGTTCGTTGCCGACAACTCCATGAATATGGCCAAGTCGATTATCCAAGGCATCAAGTTGGATTAGTAAATCAGCGCCATCTGGGATGGTCTGTTGCCCATCAATTGGCTCCCAGAACAAGTAGACAGGTTTCCAACCAGATGCAATATATGCCTCTTGTAATTCTCCACGTACTTGCATGATTGGCATCTCATCATCGAGGAAATCAGTCAAGTCAAACTCTGTTTCAAGGCTAGCCGCGCTGAGCAGAGAGGCAAAAGAAATTATGACTGCAGTAATCAATACTGCCGCTTGATGGCGCTTCTGGACTCCAAGAATACGGTCAACAGCCTTTGGAAATTGCAATGGGGCTCTGTGAACTCTTTCCACGCCGCTACGATTCATTACAACATGCATTGCACCAACCACAACTGTTGAGACGATGAAAGCGGATACTACACCAAAGGCCAAAGCCAAACCAAAAGTACGTATTGGAGGTAAGTCCGACAAAATGTTCGATAAGAAGGCAGCAACTGTAGTTAACACTGCCAAAGACAAAGCAACTGAAAGGCGATTACAGGAAAGCAACCAAGACTGTGCAGCATCTAGGCCCTGGCCTCGGTATGCCTCATAACGGCGTTGAAGATGGATAGAATAATCAATACCCAAGCCAAGAATTAGAGGGGCTACAGCAACCTCCAAGGCAGAGAATGAAACATCCATCGCCGCCAATAAACCATAGGTCCAAATCATCGCACAGGACAATCCAACGAGTGGAAAGGCGACTCCACGCTTTGAGCGGAATGCAATGGCCAAAACAACCACCACGACTAAGGTTGAAAGGATGACTAACAATACTAGATTATCGAAAGTGCCAGCATCGATATCATATGAAATTAGATCTAAAGAAACGACCGAGTAAGTTAATCCAGACTCGGCAGATAGATTGGCAAATTCTTGACGCAGTAGGTCTTGCTTAATCTGCCTCTCACCCACTTCTAAAGAAGGGTCAATTTCCAAAACCCAAAGCGTAGAAGTGGCACTTGGGATACCTTCTCCAGCCCGGTCATCGAGATAATCACAAACCTTGCTATAAGAGAGGTCTCGATGCAATAAAGAGTCACGAGCAAAAGCGGCCACTGAATCTAATTGCTCGTCTCGAGAACTAAGGCAATCGACATCAGAGTCCACCACTAAATCTAGCAAATGAGTCCAATTTGCCAGTTCTGAAATTAAGGTACCATCTCCTTCCTCGGCGAGTGCAGTTTCAATTATCCCTGGAGCAGCGATTTCATTGACGATGAGTCCTTGATGGCTTTCGGAGAGATTGCGAATCACCTGCAAGTGGATATGCATCAGTTGTATATTTTCAATAGCCAAAATATTGTCACCATTTTCAGCCTCAACATGGATAAAAACGGGCCGTGATTCGCTAGGAAAATATTCTTCCATCCTTTGCTTGGCGTTTGAAGCATCTCCATCAGGTGAAAATTCAGCTAAATCCGTGTGGAAGGATGGAAGGTCTGGAACTAATTGTAAAAGAAGAATGACTGTGACTAGAGCAGAAACTGCTAAAATCGGCCACGAAGCCTTCTCAAAGTGCTTTGCTGACTTTTCCAGCCAAGCAGGTCGCTCCTCCTGCATGAACCTCGCAGCAAGGTGGAGTTGATAATGGAAAGGGCCGACAGTGCCCCTTGCAGAGGTATTGAAAGGGGTGTCCAGTAACATCGCTGCATACACAAGGTTCAAACAGACCTCTTAGTTCGGCGAATCGATTAACATGCCAATCAAGGTCCTTCTCCGCGAGAAAAATGAACTGCGACTACGCTTCATTGGTGAAAGCCACACCTCTCTACAACTATTCCGTCAGCGCTGCAATGACCACAAGAATGTGGACTATGCAAACTACTTTCCTGGGCACCCAGACCTCGATGAGCCAGAACTTTACTTGAGAACTAAGGGCAATACCTCTGCTGAAAAATTGCTAAAAGACCTCTGCTCAGATTTGGCTAAAGATTTCTCTAGCACCACCATTTGAGTAGTTGGGCTGCATGGCTGACCCACTTGCTGAGGGTATGGGACTTAGCGGTTATACCGTTGAAAGCAAAGGCATTGGCGGCATGCTCAAAATGCGTGTTAGCGACTTTCGCGTTGATGAAGAGTCTAAATCAGTTTCAACCGATAACAAAGGTAGATTCACTCTCGCAAGGATAACCTTGACCAATTGGGAGACCAATAGATTTGTCAAACAACTAGCAAAGCGCCTGCGAATTTCCAGCAACCGAATCTGGTTTGCCGGAACAAAGGACAAGAAAGCCATCACCAAGCAACTCTTCGTTATCGACACCCATGTCAAGAACGTTGCATCAGTCGTACTCAAGGATGTAGAAATAGACATCTTGGGAAGGACCCACCAAAAACTCGGATTCGGCAGTCATCGAGGCAATCGCTTCACCATAATTGTACGAGGTTGTGCTCACCAAGATGGTAGCCCAATGTCGGAAAATGAGGCGCTTGAGCAAGTTGATTATATCAGGGATTCACTAGAAGAAATACTCGGAAAGGGTAGATTTCCAAACTTCATCGGACCTCAAAGATTCGGAGCCAATCGCCCAGTCACACCAGAATTTGGCAGATTTCTTGTCAAAGATGATGTCGCAGGAGCAGTTTCAGCATACATCGGTTTTGAAGGGCAAGGTGAAAGTGAGGAAGTGGAAAAATTCCGCAGCCATTGGCGTGAACATGGAGATGCTGAAGCCGCTATCGAATTAGCTCCAAAGCATCTTGGATGGGAAAAGGAAATGCTTCACCACCTTATCAAAAACCCTGAGGACCACATTGGGGCTTTTACAAAAATGCCAAAATCCCTGCAACTATTAGGAATTCATGCACTCCAATCTCTCGTTTTCAATCACTTATTACAAAATAGAATTAAGGATAATCAGCCAATTACAATCCCAATCATTGGCGACGTTGTTGGACCAGTGGACGAATCAGGTAGTCTTGAGAGCAAGCGTATGGTTTTGGCGAATGAAAGTACATTACCAAGACTACAACGAAATTGTCAGATGGGTAGGCTTGTGCCAACAGGAGTCTTACCCGGCTCTGAAAGTGAGAACTTAGGAACTCATGCACAAAAGGCCATGAAAGACTTGGAACTTCAAAACTTCACATGGAAAGTTAAATCCATTCCAAGATTATCCAGTAGAGGCGCAAGAAGGCCATTGGTATCCACTTTTAGGGAGTTAGTTGTTGATACAGTACCAAAGGCAGATCCAGAAACTTTGGATATGCGTTGGAATGAAGGCCCACAAGAGGGAAGTCGTTGGCATCCAGAAGGGGCTTGTTTGAGGTTTAGATTCACCTTGCCAAGTGGAACCTATGCCACCACTCTGTTGAAGGAGTTCATGCGGGTTCCAATTAGGCAACTCTAAGCATCTGCATCAAAGCGCCAACAAGCAAAGTTGTGCAACAAGTTACTGTGCAACTAGTGTATGTAGCAACAAGAGTTTTCTGATTCTATCAGAGCAAGCCAATTTCAAGGACTTCAACTTCCCCAACATCGCCAATATCTTTGACCTTGCCTTCAAAGGAATCAACCAATCCTTCGCCATCGTCCATAACGACGTGAAGTTGAATGAAACGAAGACCAAAGGCCAAGGGCTTCAACTCAACTGCTTGGATGTCAAAGACATCATCAGCCAATCCTCTAACTCTATCGGCAACAGCCTCGATGTCGGTATCTCCATCGGCTCCCATTATCTTGTATGTTATTGCAACTAATCCCATTGAAAATCACCTCAGGGTCCTTGGAAGCCACATTCTGGACAAATCCAAGCAACCGCTTGATTGCGGCAACGTGGGCTGCGGCCAATTGCATGGCTACATTGCGGACAAGGGAATGAAGTACTGGCCGCATCGACCAATGGTACTCCAGATGCTGTACAGACGGTTGCGCGCTCACTCATGATAGTAGCCTCGGGCGTTTGGCCCAAACGGTCCCCCTCTTTATGATTGCTCAAATGAGAACCTAATGAATTAGCCTTCAATGACAGACATTCTGCCGTTTCTTCCACTACTGATAATCATATCTCCAGCATGGCGTCTTGCCCAGCCTGCTTCGATTCTGACAAGGTCTCCAACTCTAACTTCGTCAACTTGTTCGCCCCATAAAACAAGGCCGACAAATCCAGTTTCATCTCGCCCACAAGCAGCCGCAACATAGCCAGTGTAACGTTGATTGCTAACATATCTGCGGGGGTATTTTCTCAAGATGACAACTTCTACTCTGGCGAATGGCCTTTCTGCCACAAGTGATTGGATTGAAGTTCTGGGGCTAGGAGTAGGAGGAGGGGTTTTGAATTTCTTAGCAGGGGAAATGTCCCTATTCAATCCGGCGTGCTTCAATATCGCTTTGGTCCTTGCATCGATGGCCATGAAACTCTGTGCATTTATTCTTTCACTATTAAGTCGTCTATTCTGATTCCGTATTCCTTCTTACTACTCTAAATCCAGTTGCCACCGTTTGAATTTCTTCTTCCTCTTCGCTATCATTGAATGCAATTTCCATTTTCCCAGTTATATCAGGGCCGTCTTTTCCTGCCAACCATGGTTTATGATTGAGACAGACTAGGTAGACTTCGCTTGAGGAATTGCGGCTTGCTTCAGGCGAGAAACGCTTGACTTTGGAGAAGTATGGCTTCACGCTCTTGATCAAATCATCCACTCCGACGCCTTGGAATAACTTCGTGACGAACTTTCCGCCAGCACACAATAAAGGCAGAGAAAAATCGAAAACTTTGGCGACGAGGTCGATTGCGATGGCTTGGTCCATCTCCCAACGCCCTGTAATATCGGGGGATATATCTGAGATGACTACATTGATTGGTTTTCCATCCAGCAAGTCAAGAATTCTATCTTGAGTTTGAGAGTGGGTAATATCTCCAACTAATAATTGAGCACCATCAACGGGTTTCGATGATTCGAGGTCAACCCCGATGACGACTCCTTGTTCTCCGACTTCCTCAACTGCAACTTGGGTCCAGCCCCCAGGGTGGGCACCCACATCGAGAACAACATCTCCTTCTTCCATAATCTCGAAACGGGTTTGGATTTCTTTCAACTTAAAGGCTGAACGGGCACGATATCCTTCTGCAACAGCCTTACGGCGCCAAGGGTCTCGTTGATGGTCCTGCACCCACCTATCTGCCATGATATCAAACCCATGGCGGCGCCTTTCAGACATATATTCATTGGTAGGTGCATGTTGGAATGGCCGTGGCAGCGAAGTCTTGGATGCTGATTCTGCTACTATTATTAGCAGCAATTCCTAGTTCTAGCCAAGCATCTTCGAATGAGGAATACAAAGGAAGCAAAGTGCTTGTTGAGGAATTGACGGCTACTTGGTGTGAGTATTGCATTATCATCGACCCACAGGTAGTGGAGTTACAACAAGTTCATGCAAGTCGCCTGATTACCATAACGATTCACCCCGAAAATGACCCACTCAGCAATATGGCAATGGATTTGAGAGCGTCTCAAATCAATACAAGTGAGGCCAACGGCACACCTGCATTTTGGTTGAATGGGGCTTTCTATGGACAAGGCGTCATCGATATGTCTTCTCTATCTCGTCAAGTGATGAAGAGTGAATCTAGTCGAGCCAGCAGCAGTGAGTTAACGATGAGTCCAACTGCTGAAGGAATGGATATTAAATTAACAAGTAGTGGAGAAGAAAGAAATGGCAGTAGACTGACAATTATGTTGGTTGAAGAATCGATAACATTGCGAAAAGGGGTGGCTTCCAATGGTCAAACTAAATTTCATAATGTATTATTAAATTCATTTTCAATAGACCTTGACAACCAATCTACCGAAGAAGGTGGAATTGGTTGGAATCTAAGTCAATCAGAATTTACCTTAGACTCAGTAAATCTACGATTAACCAATGATGAAATATTGGAAGAAGATGTATTTTGGGTAATAATCCACGAAAGAAGTGGTTCATCGTATCCTTTAGCAGTTATTTCAAGCCTTGAAATCGACAATGCTCCGGATGCTGATGATAGTTCTTGGATTTGGTTATTGGTAATTGTTGGAGCATTTGGTATTTATCTTGCATTTCCCATGAAAAAGAAGGATTAAGCCTGCGTCCGCACTCCACCTGTCTCCCTCCCTCTTGAAACCAATGTCTTATTGTTTGATGCAGGAGCACCATGGCATTGATAACCTAGCAAGTATAGTTCATGTATAATGGAAGGTCATTGGGAACACGGAACCAAGCAACAAGAGCAACCAGAACGAGAGTGGGTAGTTGAATACCGCGTAGATATCGAGAATGTCTCATATCACCACCTCTCAATGTTAAAAGGAAAGGATATCAAATCCGTTCAGGCGACATTGTTCGAAGAATTACGCGACGAATATAGCCATGTCGAGAGAATCGATGTAACCGTCATCAGACTTGAACCGGTTGAAACTCATTCGGGATCCCTAGACTTCGACATGAGTACAATGTTTCAGCCCTAAGGCTTTTCGACATATTCGATAAGGATTTGTTGGCCATCGGATAGTACATGCTCGCCATATGAATCTACGACGACTCCATCAACAGACATCACCATCTCGTGAGTATCGTTAACTCGGTAGGTGCTAATTCCATCTTCTGCAAAATAAACATCCCAAATCTGAAAGAAAACACCTAATTTAACCTCTGTAGGTTCGGGAGTTTCGACATGTAACTTTCCCGAATCATCATGGGTATGAGCGAAGTGCATTCCATCGCATTCATCGGTAGCAATCCCCGTATTTGCCGGAATAGAAACTTCATTACCGTCTATCTTTATGGTCAAATAAGGATGGAAATGAGTACCCACTTGACCATGGTCATCGAGGCATTGATGAGCTAAATCATAATCCAATCCAGAATATTCTCCATCGTGCTCGGCCTCGATAACTGCTTGTTCATCAGAACTAAGAGTTATAGAAATAATCACACCGATTAATACAGCACCAAGAATTAACAAAATTCCGCCGAGGGATTTTTGACTCATTCTTCCTCATCTCGTGTGGTTGGTTTGACAAAGCCACTATTCTTCTTGCGCTGCGACCTCTTGATATCCTTGGCCTTGACATCCTTTGCAGCCTGTGATGCCACGAGGTCCCATTGGTCAGTACCCTGTAATTTCCTTAATTTCATGAACATGACAAAAGCGACAATGTCTGCAAGGTGTGCAACGCTACAATATTGGCAGAAGGTCATCTCCAAAGGTATAATTTCAACGTAAAGCAGGTATAATGCGATTAGTATTCCAAAACCAGATGCAACATAACCGATATCGAGGTATGTCTTAACCCATTTTGCATTATGATCCTTACGAACACTTAGAGCCAAAAATCCGAGTAGGGCGAATGCAAACATTCCCATCAAACCCCACGGGAGTCCAAGTACTGGCACTGTATTCCAATCGGAATTGGCCAACACATCTCCACAACTAAAGGAGCCAAATGCAGAACAACCGATATTTCCTCCTAACTCATGATATTTATTGTGGAACCACCAAGTGTGAGTACTGACTGTAAAACCACCTAAGAGGACCAAAGAGAGACCTGCGAGTAATCTCTCCCTTTGGGTTGAAAGAAAATTATTTGAAAAAGCGATGAATATTCCGCTTAGAATTATCAGTACATGGCCAGCCAGTAGTAAATTACTGTCAACCATCAAGCACCACCGCCCATGCCATCTGTTGGAACAATTTCTACCAAACCATCAATCAAATCTTGACCTTGGTTATTCCGCTGATTCCAGACAACTATCCCATTTGGCGAGAGAATATAGGAAGTCGGCGTTCCCTGAACTCCCCAATCATTCATCGAAGATGCATCTCTATCATCAACATAGAGAACTTTGTTGTGAGGTCCACCATCTCTTGTGTTGCAATTTCCTTTGCCGTGATTACAGCCCTCAAAGTCTTTCTTTTCCTGAAAAGCGATTATTTCCTCAGGGCTTGAGGTGAATTCCTCATTAAACTGGAAATCAACTGCAACAGAGATAAACTGGACTCTTCCAAACCAATATTCTGATAATTCTTCAATCTCGTCAGAATATGACATGCAAACTGGACAATCAGTTGACATGAATTCTACAACGAACCAGGTAGCATTGTAGTCTCCTTCTGTCCAATTCGATTGGAATAAGGAATAAAGGTCGAAATTATTCCATACATCACCCGCCTCTGCAACATGAGATTCGCCCTTAATATTGGGTGGCATTTCACCTTCGTCGACTCCAATTGGAATAGCATCTGTTGTGGAAAATACCAAAATCACAGCGATGAAAAATACCCCTGAGACAAGTAGCATGCTGCCAATCCTGCTATCGCTTTCTGCTCTCGTTGTTTTAGCTAATTCATTTATCTTCATTTTTTCACTTCCCTAGAGTCCAATTTCTTCTATAAGGCGGCGCACTGTATGCCGGATTGATGCCTCACTATCGAATGATGGATTAAATCCTGTTGCCAATAATCTGTCAACTGCAAGCATGGCCTTAGGAACGTCTCCCGCCCAACCTCTGTCGCCTCCAGTATATTCTATGCTGACATTTTGCAAGCCGCTTTCTTCGACAACGATTTCAGCGATTCGGCGAACTGAGCAAGTATCACCGGAGCCGAGATTGAAACAATTGATGTCTTCATCTTGGCCCTCAACGATATGAATCATCGCCATAGCACAGTCCTCAACCTCCATGTATGATTTCTCTTGGCGGCCATTTCCGAGAACTTCTAGGCGCTTAGGATCTGCCTTTAATTTGTGAATGAAGTCAAAAATGACCCCATGTGTCCCTCTTGCTCCAACGATATTTGCGAAACGGAATATCCAGCACTTGAGGCCAAAAGTGCCAACCCATGATGTTAGTAATGCTTCACCTGCTAATTTACTGGCTCCATATAGGGAAATCGGAAACAATGGCGCATAGTCTTCAGGCGTAGGCATTACTTTGGCTTCCCCATAAACGACTGATGAAGAGGCAAAGGCGATGTTTTTTACGCCACTTAAGCGCATTGCTTCTACAACATTGTACGTTGCTACTGTGCCTTGTCTAAGGTCGGTATCAGTTACTCTTGTACCTAAGCGGATGTCTGGGTTAGCAGCCAAATGCCAGACCATGTCGATATCTTGCATCGCCGCAGTAAGGCGTTCAAGGTCTAGTAAATCTCCAACTACCAATTCAATATTCTCACCGTGGTGGTGGAGAAACTCTTCCTTTCCGCTCGAGAGATTATCATAAATTCGAACTTGATGACCCTTTGAGAGTAACTTGTCTACAAGGTGGGATCCGATGAATCCAGCGCCGCCTGTTATCAATGAACGCATCTTATTCATTGGCGGCGAATCTCGCTAATGATTTGACATTTGCGACACTACGACATGCCTCTTTCCAATTTATTTTGGTTCACACTCTCACCGTGTTCTATTATTACTTAGACGGAAAGGGACAAGATTGCCAGCGAAGTGGTGCAGCGTCGGTAAAGCAAAACGCACTATTGGATGTGAAGAAAATGCCAAACGGAAAACAACAAAACAAGCCTAAGAACGAACAAGATGGACAACACGCAGGGAAGAGCCCCTCCTTGCTAGTAGGATATGTCCGCAAGAGCAACGCCGGTGGAGCCCTGAAAGTTTCAGTAAACACCAGTGCCTTTAGCGACTGCAACACCTACACTACCAGTGACGGACAAGCATACGTCCCTCTGGTCATCAGCATGGCAGCACTACGCCGCGTAATGGACGGAGAGCGCTCTGTAACCACCATCAGCCACCTACTGCCTGAGTGAATAACTAAGCAGTAGCACGAAACGGCGGTCGAGACTCAAACCCGCGTGCGATGTGAAATGTCGGAAAAAGCATTAAACAGGGCGCGGCGCGGGAGGAAATTGATGGAGAACACCTCGGGCGATGAATTCACAGTTCTCGCCGGCCTCCCTATGTATAATGAGGAGGAGACAATTGGTACCATCGTCCTACAGGTTAGTGACCACGTCGACAAGGTAATCTGCGTCGATGATGGTTCCTCTGATAGTTGTGCCTCGATCGCCACCCGTCTTGGCGCAGAAGTCATCCGCCACCGTTTCAACAGAGGCTATGGTGGAGCATTGAAATCTATTTTCCATCGAGCGATTGAATTAGATGTTGACGTGTTAGTTGTTCTAGACGCTGATGGACAACACGCCCCAGAAGACATATCTCGTTTGGTTCAACCAATACGTGATGGTGATGCGGATGTGGTCATCGGTTCAAGATTCGTGGAAGGTGGTGACGGTATTTCGATGCCTGCCTACCGTAAACTAGGAATCAAAGTGATAACCGCTGCTTCTAATCTTTCCAGTGATTTAGGGATTAATGATACTCAATCTGGTTTCAGGGCTTTTTCACGCCTGGCCCTACAACGGCTTCGGTTTGATAGCGAGGGAATGGAATTATCATTAGAATTACTCGAAGATGCCAAAGAAAAGGACCTAACTGTCAAAGAAGTTCCAACTATTATTCGCTATGATGTACCTAAGGGTTCATCTTACACACCGGTATCTCATGGATTTGTAGTCTTTATTTACGCCCTGATTACCCTCTCTCAAAAGAAACCATTACTGGTTCTTGGACTCCCAGGGCTTTCTCTCTTGCTAGCTGGTGCAGCCATGGGAATGCGGGCTGTCAATCAAGTGAGTGAATACACACAATTTACAGTAGGGGCAGGACTCTCGGCCATTTGGGTTGGTGTACTTGGTTTGGCTCTGATAGCAACCGGAGTCGTACTTCAGAGTGCTCGTACTTTCATGCGACTACTAATCGTCCGTGAATTTGGCATGGACTAAGTCATCTAACAAGTTGCAGTTTTTCTGTTCCTTCAAGTCCGGAATACTTCGGACGAATCTTGACAGGTCGGAATCTCAATGTTGGGTGCGGATGCTGAGATAGGTTGACAGGTCGGAATCTCAATGTTTGGTGCGGATGTTGAAGGTAGGTTCTTGACGGCAATTGAGCACGAAGAGCCATGAGCGCAGCCGCACCATCTGGCGCATCTTCGCTCAAACAATCTCTTGAATCAGCAAAGGAAAGTGTTGAGCATTTCAGTAAGAAAGTTGGTGAATCCCTCGAGGATGGATTAGAACGACTATACTCAGTCCTTCTTGAGGCTCCAAAAATAACTTTGATAATGATGCTCCTGATGACCGCATGGTTTGCCAATATGGGAACTTCATTCCAAGACCAAATAGAAGATGACCTCGAAGTGTTCCTCCCTGATGGGGCCGATTCCACTGACTTACTCTTAGAAGTTAGAGAAGAATGGTCAACTGATATTGGCTTGATTTACATTCAAACGAGTAATGCCCGCTTGGGAGATGACCAAGGTTACAATGTAACTGATGTTAGAGTCCTGAAAGAAATCTCTTGGTTAGAAGGAGATGATACGAATATCGAAAATGGAACCATGCAACGTGGTTTGGATTGGGATAAATCCGACCGTGGAGTAAACGATGGGATTCTTTGGGTCATCTCCCCCTCCCAAGTGATCAAAGAAGCCAATAGCACAGATTCTCGGTTTAACACTGCCTTTTGCGACCAAGTCCTACAGGAGAGAATCGCCCTAAATATTGGCTGTGCTGAAAGGGTTGACCAATCTAGTACAGGAGGAGAATATAGCATTCCAGACGACCAAGATAGGGTCGATGAAATCGTCGAAAGATTGAGTGGTTCTTTGGCAAGCCTTGCTCAAGATACCAATGGTGATGGGAAATGGGATACCGCTGTTATCGTAATTGGGCTTCATCACGAGATGAATATCACTGGAGAATGGGCTGATTTCAAGGAGTTTTTTGCCCATATAGACGAAATGATAGACCCTGAAAACCGCCCAGAATGGATGCTAAATGAACCAAGTGGTACAAGTTTTCAACAAACTGGATTGACCAAAGTATTGCAAGATGTTTCATCTGCGATATTTGAGGACCTTAAGGCAATGATGCCAATCTCAATAGTCATCGTTGTACTAATTATTACTGCCCTTCACCGCAGTCTGAAAGTAGTTATCATCAGTGGCTTGCCAATCAGTATGGCCTTGGCAGTAACCTTTGGTACAACCGTGTTGCTCGATATTACCCTGACACCGATGATCGTTGCTTGTGGTCCGATATTGATTGGTTTGGGAGTTGACTACTCCCTACACATGTTGAATCGGATCGAAGAATGTAGAGGTAAAAGGCTCGACGAACTAGCGGAACTCAACCACACTAGGAGGCGACAAGGGCTAGCAGAAGAGCCGGTCCCTGACCTCTGGGATATGGAAGTTTACAAGGCAGCAACCCTCGAAATGTCAAGAACTACTGGCGTTGCAGTATTCCTTTCAGCCTTCACTACAATAGTTGGGTTCTCGGTCATGATTATGCCCGCAATCGTTCCAGTCATACCGATTAGAACAGTAGGAATGACCCTAGTTATTGGAATCATGTGTACTCTGGTTTTCTCAATCATATTAGTTCCAACATTGGCTTGGCTCCTGCGTTATCACAAGCGCGAAAATCCATCTATGTGGGGGAAAGTCGGGCGCGTTCCAGTAAAGCATTTCCTCCTCATCCTACTGATAACAGGAGGGATTACAAGTTATGGAATAATCAATATGGACCAATTAGATAAGCCAATAACTGGCACCAGCGATGCTCCAGATGGAATCGAATCACTCAATACATTAGCAACATATTCCGAACAATTTGGCGGAGGACAAACTTCGATGTTTATCTTTGATGCCACAGGGCGAGCAAGTAGTAATGGCACCACTCAAATTAGAGATATGCCAGTGCTCGATGAAATGGACCGGCTTGAAAATAAAATCGTCAATGATGTCAATAATACCACAACAACCAGTTTAATCACATTTTTACATTCAATACCCGTAGTAATTGAGGAAGAGAATACCGGTATCACACTCTACAATGACAGTATGTGGGGATTCCTCCACGACGAATGTTGGACCAGTGAAATTACCGAAGCAAAGCCCCGCTGCACCCTCTTTTATGCCATGGATGCTGACCCTAATGGCCGAATTGGTTGGCGGGCTGATATGGTTGACATCATCTTTGATTCATTGTCGGACGAAGTCCGCTCAATGCTGTTAAATTCAAACGAAGGTAAAGGCTTGGTCTACGTTATTCAGCCTTATCTCAACCTCGTCTATGCGGGTGGATTAAGAGACCAAATCGATGACATATTGATAGAAAACAATACCTTAGTTGGAACGAGTACGAGCAAATTAACCGGCGGACTTCCCGTATCTTTGGATATCAACAAAGGAATCCACGAAACCCAAACTAGCACTACACTTTGGACGATGCTAATTCTGACACTTGTTCTAATGGCAGTATTCCGCTCACCAAGGCTTGGAATAATCACAATGATTCCAGTTGCTGTAGTCATCCTTTGGCAACCACTTCTAATGCAATCAGGAGATGTCAATGTCAACATATTCACTGCCATGATCGGCACAATCGTATTTGGTATCGGAGTTGATGATGCAATCCACGTGATGCACAGAATCAAGGAAGAAGGAGAAACGCCTCAAGGCATTCAATCCTCCATAGAACACACTGGCCAAACCATCTTTGAGACCACCGTAACCACGGTGGGTGGCCTAGCGGCTGGATTTTTCGTATCCTTCCCTGGCCTAGAGAATTTCTTCATCATGATGATGTTACTCATCTGCTTCGCATTCCTGACTTCTGTATTCCTATTGCCATCCATCCTTTCTGCATCCAAGACTGCTTCAGCCAAAATCAGAGGCCAGCCTTCTTGGCGGGACTTTGGGGAGACGCCAATCCTCGAAGAGAAGGTGATTGAAGCGGCTCTTTTGGACTAATTAGCGCCTGGTGAAAATACAAAGCCCTCAGTCTGAATACTACATGAGGTATGGGTTTGTATTATCAAACGTGGTGCTGAGGGCTTGCGTAGCCCCTACCCTTGTGTAATCTTCCATCCAATCTTTTGTGAGCGGGCAAGATTAACGATATATTTATATGAATTCTTACAGACCCCATACCCATGACTTCAATCGAGTTGGATGTCCGTCCGATTCCTCAGTTGTACGGGTCCTCATACTGTAGCGAATCACATGGTCAATTCAGTCGTTCGCCCAGTTCGGTTGTGCGTGGTTCATGCCTGACTGCATCTCTTGAAATGATGGTTGATTGGCTCAAAGCAGGGGATCGCAAAGCCGCATACTCTACTTTTCGAAACGCCGTGGGTATGAATGGTTTTACAAAACAGGGCCATCCTAATGGAAACGAGTTCACACACTTGATGTGGAACCAGGCAACATTACATTTCACGATATACTGTAGCGCGCAACGATTGATTGAACTGTTAGATTTTTTTAACATTCCAACCCATACGATTTCCTTCACGCCCCCCCTCGGCCGGGGTGGGAATGAAATGTGTGAGCAAGTGATGAATCGAGCAAATATGAAACAGAGAATAAAACAACTAATTTTCGACGAACATAAACCAGTAATTGCCCTAGTCAACAACATGAGGATCCGATCTGAACAAGATTTTCCACACCACAACGACCAAATTCCGTTTTCACAAATGCATCCCTCCCATATACATCACGAGCCTACCCCTCAAGGACACGCAGTCGTTTTGGCAGGCTATGATTTATCCACGGAGCATGTTTTAGTTCTGGACCCATCTCCATCCATTGAACTTGAAAATCATCCTGGACGCTTCTATAATACTGAGCCAATGTTATCAAACCCGAATATTCATCGACACCGAGTAGACTTGGATTCCTTTGTGAATACATTACAGCAAACTCGTAGTTTAATCACATTTGATAGTGAACTGGATCCTTGACATTCACATTTTTACCGAAAACTCGTCAGAACCTTGTACTCGTCTCAAAATATCAAAACGCTCTTGGATTTAACCAGTCTTCAAGTATCACCAATCGGACACTTGGGTTCATGTTCAACCCCTTCTAAACAGAAGTTTTGTTCACAAGGGTTCGCAGTCCGTCCTGTTCGAGGGTAGCGATGCAACAAGACGCACAAGCGTCCGCACTCCCAGATTTGGCCCACAAGGATGTCTCGCTTCACAGTGGTTCAAAGGAAGATAACACAGATTCAAAGAAAAAAAATTAGAGATAGCATTCCATTTTTAGGAAAAAGGAATTGAAACCAATGAACATCCTTCCAATGGGAAAGGCCAGGGCTCTGGATCTAATCCAAATGCAGCCATTATTGCAGCGATAATTGAATCATGGGAGATACAGAGAACATAGCCATTTTCACTCGGATACAATTCTTTAACGAGATTCTCTGCCCCCACGAATCGATTCCTCATTCCAGGGAGATCCTCACCTGCAACATGGCGACGGAGAAATGACCAGTCATCGTTCTGTTGCGCATGGGCGACTAGTTTGTTTACCTCTTCGTTGATTTTACCGATAACGAATGGACCCGGGTGGCCGAGCATCTCGGATTCGATAATATCAAAACCCCATTCTGCACCTTCATTGATTCTCTCACCTGTGTCAAGGCAACGTCGGACTGGACTAGAAAAAATTGCTATGGGTGGGTTTGATGTCATTCCGCGGCCGCATGAAATACAGTCATCAATACCCTCAGGCGTTAGCATAGCTGACAAAGGCGGAAAATCGGGACTGGTTCTAGGGCCATGCCGGATAAGTAGAATCCCGTGTGAGGGAGGCTGTTCACCAGGAGTCCACCTCTTCACATTGACATTCATAACTCATTACCTTCCAAGGTGAATATGGAGTGACCGCGCCATATGTTTTTCTCTACAATTCTTCTTCCTGCCTGAGCAAAAAGGCGACTCCACTCATCTGTGCTCCTTTCCTTTCCTCCTGTCGTCAAAAGCATATTTAGACTCAGTAAACCATGTTCGCCATCATCATTAGCTCGATCGATGACAATAACTCGAGATCTCAATGGAAGCCGAGAGAGTAAGTTGATGGCCATCTGGTCAGGCCAGTCATGTAGTATTCTAGATAACAGGTATACATCCGCTTCTGGGAGGGCATCTTTGAAGATGTTCAATGGGATAATGTCGACACCATCAATTTTCAAATCAATGATTGCCTCGGGTCTATCCACAAGGATTCGCTTGCCACTGTGTCCATTGAGTTCACACAGAAGCGCACCTTTTCCACCCCCGATATCTGCTACTATTTCTTTTCCTTCCAATGAAAGCACTTGTGCCACTCCATTCCAATCATCTGACGCGTATGAATCAAGAACACGGTGTATTAGCCCACTCAACTCAACATCTTTTGAATGGAATTCAAAGAAATCTGAACGGAGGGATGGATTAATCAGACGATTCTCCCCTTCAATCCATGGAATCAATTGAGGGCCAGTCCAATACAGCGCTCTGTCAAGTAATTCTTCTGAGGAAGACAATGTTCGACCTAGGGGGGTCAAATCGCCATAAGGTCCCAGTAACCCAAGATTTGCCCATGCCTCTCGGACAACTTTGAGATCAGATTCTGATAACGAAAGCACCGATTTACGACTAGTGAGTCCCGCGAGAATACCGAGGCGGACGGCAAGGGGTCGCCAGTATGCAGTGAAAGATTCGTTGAAATCCAATTTCTGTTCAGATTGAGCGCGTTGGATATAGGTTTGTTCCACGCCAGATTCATCGATGACGAAGAGTTCTCCATCCAATTTCTTGACAAGTGCCTGCCCGTTGTAGAATGGCTCTATTCTAGAGTACCTTCGGCCTTCCGATATGCCCTCACCGTTCATATCAATGTGGTGCCAGCCTTGAGAATCTCTTGCTCTAGCGAATCCTTTATGGTAAACATCAAGGTCGAGAAATTTCTGATTGTGTAGAGTTCTACCTTCGATATCTATGTGGTGGCAATAACCATTGAATCCCCTAACGACTGCTGCTCCTTCTCTGAAATCACCAGCGTATGCATTTGGGCCATATTTGAGGGGCTTTCCATCTTCTCGGATGTGATGGTAACCCCCTTCTTCATCTCGTACAGTACAGCGATTCTGCTGGAAGTTTCCACACCAAGACCAATTTATGTCGTATGCTCTGGTTCCATCAGATTTGATGTGAAACCAACTACCATCCACCTCGACTGCAGCAAGGCCACAATAGAATCCGAAAGCTCGACTGAACAACTGTGGGAATGCTGGGGTCCCATCAGGGAGAATAAAGAACCATTTCTCACCATCAAACACAGGAGCCAGCCCTGGAGGGTGGAATGGCAGTACTGCCTCGTATCTTGCTTGATAGATTGCAAATCCATCTATCATACAATGATGAGTGTTATCTCGATGTGGCCGTGACCGCTTCCAATCGTCACTCCAATTGACGAAGTGGTTGAAAGGTGAGGTTTGATCATATGACAAATACGAGGTTACATGGGGGATTCGTAACGGACCATCGAACTCTTTGCTGCTGCCTGAGGCTTGGGCTCTAACATAAGACCAAATTGCTTTACGTGAGTTAATCCAATTCTCTTTCCAAGGGCCATGCATCCTCAGGTCAGATTCGGATCTGAACTCCAAGTACCAAGTGTATCTCGGCGTATCAGACACCATCGGTTCCGAGTAATGTACGCATCTCACATCATGGACGAGTGCATCGCCAGATTTGGTTTCAACGGGTATGAATGCGGCTCGTGCGAACTCACCGAGAATCTGTACCTCTGAACGCGTTAGAGCACCGGATTGATGACTTCCTGGGAGGAAGAATACTGGGTTGTGAGAATCGTCATGTAGAGATAATCCAATACTGAACACATCGCCTTCTGTGTTCTGAAGAGCCAAATCCTGATGAACAAGAACCTCCGTTTCAGAATTTGGTTGTTTGACTAAGACATCTTCCCATGTGATGACTGCATCCCCGTTAGGGAATAGCGAATCAACCAACCTGATTAAAGAAGGATTCGCGAGTGAATCCAAGAATGATGGATGTTTTGATAGGGGATACCTAATTTTGATTGGGTGTCCTCTTTCATCTAGCACGAGGTCCTCATGATCTTCATCTTTGAGCAATGATTCTATTGCGGTAATCAGGTGTTTGACAGTTTGCTTGGAAAATACCCCTTCTCTGAGTAAGAAACCATCCTCTGACAATGAATTTGAAATAGCGACCATTATAATCACTCGGGTATTTGCCTCATGTTGCACTTACGGCAAACATCGTTTTCGAGATAGTTCTGCAGTAGGTTACTGTATTCCTCGCTCTGCCAGATTGCCATGATTCCTTCGTCTCTTACATTGCCGAAGAAGCCGAGCGTTTTTCGCAGTTCATCTGGAGAGCAACATGGATCAAAACGTCCTTCATGATTGACCCATGCTTCTTGGCCTAAGAAGGGGCATGTCGCAGCTGGATGTAGTTCACCACGGTGTTCTGGATTCAATTCGTATATGTTGGCAAGGATGATTCGTTTACCGTTCGGCAGTAGGTTGCTATCAGCAATCTCGATGCACTCACGAGCGATTTCGTTCCAGCGGGTGATAGCATCATTGCTACGGCGCATATCCTGATCTTTAATTTCATCAAAATGAGCCCAGAGATGGTGCCCCTTGACTCGGTCGACACCTTCTTGGATTGCGAGTTCAACCACCTCGGGAACCTGTTTGAGATTCATCTCCATGAATGTCATTTGAAGTGTGACTGAGCAGTAATTACCACCCGAAGCAGCATACTCATCTCTGATTTTAATAAAGGTACGCAGATCTTCCATGTTCTTCTCAAAGTCATTTTTA
>DUDM01000013.1 GCA_012959275.1 Candidatus Poseidoniales archaeon | reverse complement strand
CGATTGAGTCGGTATTGCAGGCAGGAAGGTCACTCAAATCGACTGCATAGTAGGTGGTCCATTTGGAAAGTTCAGTCGAATCTTCTTTTTGGGGATTGCTTTCCACATCTGGCTCATCGGTTCCAATGCAACCCGATAGAGATGAAAGGACGAGAAGTGAGCAAAGGAGGAGAGGTTTAATTCGTTTCATGGTTCCCTGTATTGTCTTTACTTAATTTGTGTATCTATGAACGTCTGGTACTTCAAATCAATTGGAAGGGTCCCCATGCAACTAACGGGTGTTGGATGGGACCCATGCAACATACGTCTCACTCGTGGGTGTTGCAAGGGTTGATTCCTCGATTACGAATGATTTCAAACTACTTTCAGCGGCTCAATTGCCGCAGTTTCAGTTTGGCTGGAATTGAATACTTCCCAGTTGGATAATTCTCTAGATAATACTCGATATCAGCGACGTTGTTGCTGTCTTTGACAAGATCCCAGGTCTCATCATCGGCACTCATAACTTCGTCGTGCTCTGAATGGGAAGGTGGCATAGCCGCATCCGTAGTCTCGGGAGCAGCAGTTGGAGCGTCGAGAATCAAGGTGTCGGCAACAGCCGAATCAGGAATTTCGGCCTTGCTTTCACCAATCATGGGTTCGGTATTATCTACCATTTCGAGGGGCTCTGCACAAACTGGACAGACTTGACTCGCTGAAGGAATATTTTCTGCACATACTGGACACTCGATGCTATCATCGACATATCCCATGTCTGTGAAACCGGTTGGCTCTGTGCATACTGGGCACACATCACACGAGGGTTCGATGACTTCAGCGCATACTGGACACTCAATGCCACCCGCAGGAACAGCCTCGCCAAACCCTGTTGCTTCGGCGCATACAGGGCAAACATCAGAGGAGAAGTCGATTACTTCGGCACAAACTGGACATTCAATTCCTCCATCATCAGCGTCTAATCCTGTTGTTCCATAGAAACTGGTTGGCTCTGCACAAACTGGACAAACCTCACTGGAAGCAGGAATCTGTTCTGCACATACTGGACATTCTAACTGCATCGAATCCCTCATTTTTTCAAGAGTTCAGTTATCAAGCCATTCCATACAGAAGCGGCATTTCTTGGCCGCGGCTTTGATTGTCTCTCCACAAAAGGGACAGGGCTGCTCATCACTACCACCACCGCCAGCGACAACCGCCCCCCTGTTTGAGCGGGTTGTGTTATGGTCTACGGCTCCAGCCTTCTCATCGCCAATGTTTGTGACACCACCACTGGTGGGTGCACGATTAGGAGGTCCTCCTCCTGGAAGTGATGGGCCGGCTGGGCGAGCAGTTTCCATCTCCGGCTCAGATTCTTTTTTGCTTCTCCCTGGAGGTCCGCGACTCGGAGGTCCTGCCGTTTTGCCGGGTGGCCCACGAGATTGAGGAGGTCCTGAAGTACCCTTTACCTCGCGCCCTGGCCCGCTTGGCGCTTCAACGCTAACCCGATTTGGATCATTGGAAAGGTCGGGTTTTGCTGCGGGTGCTCTACTTGCATCAGGCTTTGAGCGAGATACTGACTTGAATACGCTCTTCATCTGTGGTGAGATTGGTAATCCTTTCATTCCAGCAGGAATGTAGTCATCATCATCATCGTCAGCACCATCATCTTCAAGTTGATTTTGTAATGCTTGGGCGCGGCCCTCGAAACCCTTGGTATTCTTTTGGAAATCTTGGGCTCGTTGTTGTTGAGATTCAACGATACCTTTTGCCTCTTGGTAATCTTCAACACTGAAGTATCCAGCAAAGCCGCCATTTTTCTTATGGCGTACGATAACAGCATCGGGTCCTTTTTGGGCGATGACTTCTATGGCTTGGTCGATTGGCACATCATTTGGAACTTCAAGTATATTGGTTAGCATGACATCTGAAACGCTAAGTTTCTTCGGGTTTTTGCCCGCATCAACAGCCTTGTCAATATCTTCGGCGGTTATCACTCCAGCAATTTTCATCTTCTCTCCTTTTCCATCGGCAAGGATGATAGCCGTTGAGGGTTCATTCCTCAAAATATCAAGAATTTTCTTCATTTTGGTCTTCAATGGAACCAATTTATGCTCGTCGGTGATGGACATGTCTCCAATCATCGGAATGTCGGCCATGCTTCGCCGTTGTTCTACTTCATTATGAGTCTTCATGCCACATCGCTTCTTGTGATTTTGTACTTTTCTTGTGCCAATGTTGATGGAGGGCTACATTCTGAGGTGTTTTGTGGGCGAGAGGCGACTATCTTCGATGAGGGGCCTCGGGGTCTACCTTGCAGATGGCAGAAAGGTCGGTATTGTTCATGATACGGTCATCGATGAGGAAGACTGGCAATGTTCTCATCTCTTCGTAAAAGACACCTCTCCGGAGTTAGTAGAAGGTGGAATTCACTTGGCAATTCCATGGAAATGGGTGCGTGGAATCAATGATGTTGTGATATTACGCTGGTTCCCACCTACCCCTATCCCAAAGAACCCCTAACCTGTCCGAGGCTTTGGGTGCAGTCATGCTAGAGGTACATGTGCTTGGTGTTTCATCGGCTCGTCCTGCTCATGGCAGGCATGTTTCTGGCTCTGTAGTAGATACACCGACGGGCCAAATCGTAGTTGATTGTGGTGAGGGGTTCCAAGAAAGAATGTTAGTCCACAATTCACAGTTGAAGGCTTGTGATATGAAACAACGCCTACGTCACACCCGTCTGCGATTGTTGTTGTTGACTCATGGACATCTCGACCATTGTTGGGGTGTGTTGCCGATGTTGCAGACTATGTCGCTCGATGGACGCAACAAACCATTAGCTGTTGCAGGTCCAATTTCTGACATTTCATTTGATGCCCTGTTGGCTAATGGTGCAAATGCTATTTTGAACGACCCAGGAATCGTCAAGGTCGATTTGGCTCGCCAGTGGCAACAATGGTGGAGTCTTGGCGCAACAAATTCAGAACTTGGTTATGATATCACTTGGTTTGCGGTTGATTTTTCGATCGGTGAACGTTGGTTAAAACTCAACCCAGAAAGCGGAGAATGTAGTTTATTGGATAACCCGCCAGTGCTTATGGATGGAGTATGTGTCCACCCGCATGAGACATTGCATTCTGTTCCAAGTTGTGGCTGGTCGATTCAACTTGCTGACAAGGCTGGACGCTTTGAAAGAGAAAAAGCATCCGAAATGAATCTTGATTCTGAGCAGAAGCGAAGTCTTGCGGCCGGAGAAAATGTAGAAATCGATGGTGAATTATTGAAGGCTGAAGATTTCCGTGGACTTCCAAGAGTTGCCCCCTGTGTTTTGATTAGTGGTGATACGGGAGCAGGTGCTCCATCTTTCTCAAAGATTGAAGTTGGGCCAACTCTGTTGATTCATGAGGCGACTTATACTAGCGAAAGAGTGGATAGAGCCCGCCAGTGGTTGCATTCTACCTCCCAAGATGCTGCTAATGCAGCAATGGAGATGTCGGCTAAGCATTTGTTGTTGACTCATTATAGTTCAAGAATTGAAGACACTTCACAATTATTGGCAGAGGCTCGAGAGATTCATCCTTCGACCGCTGCTGCAGTAGATGGAGATATTGTCAAGATGGATTTGGAAGGTGGCATTTCTCACCTCAGGTATGATGGTCGTGGTTGGTCACAACTCCATGATTCATTTTGAGTTATCATTCCCAAATAGTCTTCTTTTCCGTTCAAACAGTTGTCTGAACCCCATCTTCTGGTCTGAACCCGTATCTTCTGTGTAGTCGCGCGGCGCGTACGGCCGCGTACGCGAGGTGTTTGTTTTAGACCTTAGAAAACTGCTTTTGCTCGTGGGAAACAGTCGCGTGTGTTGACCCGCGCATATGCGCGCTCGCGAGGGAGAGGTAAACGCCATTTCTGTTGATTGATAGGTAAATAGTCCAAAGCGCGATGGACCAACTATGGGTTTGCTTCAAATGAAAGCGAGAGTAGCCGTAAATATGCGCAGCCATTTGGCCTTGGCCTTACTGCTCATTTCTTCACTCGTATTGACCGTTTCACCAGTCGAAGCGAGTGGTAGAGATGCGGTAGTTTGTACTGCCGTTTCAACCTCAGGACTGAGCAATTTCCAAGTTGAGGATGGCCAATGCAGAATCTATGATATTGGCATGGTATCATCGAATAGTGTCTTGGAATTGGAAATTAATATTTCGGATGATGCCATCGATTTGATGTTCATGCTCGATAATGTATTCGATGCCTATGCTGGTGGCTTTAGTCACCTTCACGCTGTTGAAGACTCTTCGATACTTTCTGCAACTGGCACATATTCATTCCATTGGAGCCCTGATGCGAATGACCAATACGAAGAATTCCGTTTAGTTTTTGATAACCTTGACCATGATAATGATGGTGATGAGGGAGATATGGGCGGTTCTACGTCGTCAGTTTCAATTGTGTTAAATGAAGTTCAAAATTCACATTGGACGGCATTCAACGGCTTGAGTGTATTGAACTCGGGAAGCCACGAGGAGATACTAGGCTCTCAGGAATTAACTTTGGATGCGGGGAGTGAAATTTCCATAACTGCATGGCCAATGCAAGGAATGCCAGATATATATTTGATGAATCAATCACATCGAACTAGTTACTTGAACCAAGGAAGCGGAAGTTTCCATATTCCTGGGGCCTCAATGCTTTCACTTTCGCAGCAAACAAATTTGCTGTGGACCGTGACTCAAGAATACGATGGCCAACCATTATTCCTGATGGTCGATAATGAGGGTACTCCAGTCGGTGGCGGAGATGGTTCTTCTGAATCAAGAGTTTCGATAAAGGTTGAAATTAACCCTATCGTGGACCCGATGATAGTTGATGACTTAGATGGAAATGCTGCTGTGCTGGGGCAATCAGTGGAGTTTGATGCTACATCTACTGCTAATCGGCAAGGTCAGATACAAATTTTGGAATGGGATTTAGATTTAGATGAGGATACCGATAATGATGGGGATATTGACAATGATGTCGATAAAACCGGCTGGAAAGTTAGCACTTCATGGAATACCCCTGGTAGTCATCGCGTATTGTTGACAGTAACAACTCCAACCGGAGCAAAGGCGCAGGCTAGTCATCAGATTAGCGTTGTTGATGTAGTCAATCCATCAGTTTTAATTGTGCATAATACAGGTTCAAATAGCCTTGGTCAGGTTCTTGCTCCGGTTGGCGAAATGGTAGAATTTACTGCTCAGGTTAGTGATGACCACATTATTGCTGGTAAGCGTTGGAGTCTGGATGGAGTCGAGGTTAGTTCTGATGAAGTTTGGACTAAAGGCTGGACTTCTTTGGGCAATCATACTTTGGTATTGGAAGCCACTGACGTTTCTGGAAATTCCGCTAGAACAGAATTGGAGATCGAGGTAGTAGATAATACCGAACCGATAATTGATGAAAGCAAGGTCAACATTCCTGAAACGGCTGTTGCCGGAAAAGTTGTTGTATTCGATGCATCAAACGCCGCAAGTGATAGTTGGGATGATGATTCAACCTTGACTTATGGTTGGGATTTTGACCTTGATACTGATTTGGATGGAGACGGCATCAAGTGGAATGATGCAGAATTAAGCGGGCCTGTTCAAAATGTTGTTTTCCAAGAGGTTAGGGAAGAATCAGTTCGTTTGAATGTGGTAGATTCTAGCGGGAATACAGCTTCATTTCCATTTACTGTTAATGTTGAAAGTGCTCCTAAAACTAGTATTATGGGTACTGTGATGACGGTTATTGCAATCCTCGTAATATGCGCTGGGGCAGGTGCCTTCATGTGGCGACAAAAAGAGATGGGAATGGCTCGCCAATTATTGGCTTCACATGGTCTTTCCCATGAAGAAACTGTTGTCAGAATGAACCATGTGAAGGAGACTCAAAAACCTTCATTCTTCGCAAAGAGCGTGGTTCTTGCAGGCCTCGGTGAAAGTTCTCAACAAATGACTGAAGAGCAAAAGGCTGAGGCTGCAAAGCAGGCTGAATTGAAGCGACTTTATGGTGATGGAACACAGGCAAACCCCAACGCAGGGTTTGCTTCACCAGCCAGTTCTAGAGCCGGCGCAGATGCTGAGTTTGCTGCTATGGCAGGCGCAGGTGGCGCTACAACTACTTCTCGAACGTTGGATTCAGCACAACAGGCTGCGGCATTAGATGCAGCGGCATTATTTGTTGATGAGGAGCCTGGTCAAGTCAAGAAAAATGTACCTTCAATTTCAACCTCAGAGAGTGGCGGCGTCAGTGTTCCTCAACAAAAAACTACGCAACAGCAACCGGCAGCAAAGCCTTCTGGCTCAAAGGGAACTTGCAGTTCCTGTGGTCAGGCCTTCGCAGTACAACTTCCTCAAGGAGTTAGCGAAGTATTGGTTGATTGTCCGAAATGTGGCCTCGAACAATTGTTTAGTCGATGAACTCATCACTTTTATCACTCGTACGACCCAATGGTTGAAGGTCAACGAGTACGCCACCGTTAGCAATGACAGTACCAAATGTACGGCTTGTGGTTGCCGGACAACGCCCCCTAAGGGGGCGTACGAGGCAAGTAGCACTGCTGTTTGTGGTAATTTTACTAATCCCTGTGGTCTTACCAGTTGGTATGGCTGCAAGCACATTACAAGTAGCAAGTGATGACTTCGGAGTCCTCGCTGCCCTCGATTCCGCCCTCCAGCAGCGAGCAGGTGATGCAGACTCCCCTGAAGTAGAAATCATGGCAATGGCCAATATGAGCGATGTTGAAGCCAACATGAGGCAAATAAACTCTAACGATCCACTCTCAGAAGTAGACGAAGGCAGAACCAAAGTAAGCATGCGAAACACCACCGCTCCAGCCCCTGACCACCCAAGGCCCTACCGATTGTTAATGGATACAGAGACGCAGCCCCCAGGTTTTCCCGATAATTTAATCGACACTTTATTCGAGTTACCAGATGATTTTAACGACCCTTTGGCAATCGGTTTGAACAGTTATGTGCTCTACTTGAATTACACCTCCCGATTTGGCGGACCTCAATATGAGGCGTGGGATTATGGTTCATTTACTGGAGATATTATTGCTTTTGGAGATGATTTCAGACCCTTTGTAAATTCGATGGATATCGACGGAGATGAGGAAGATGATATTCTTGTTAGTATTACAGTTGAGGGATTTTCATTAGACGGTCAAGGAGAAACATGGGATGTTGAAATGACAAATGATTTGCTACCGGTCCCCGATGCGATTTGGATTCGGCCAACCATTGTTTGGAATGTTCAGATGATAAATGCCGGCGATGATTTATGGGATAGCATGGCTACGATGCAAGTCTCATTGATGAAGGGATTTGCTTACAATTTATTGAGCGACGGTGAATCTTATGCATTGGTCATCGATTCAAGATTTACCCAACCTCCTGATGACTTTGAACTGAAAGTCGGAATCGAAAGGGTTACTTTTTCCATCACAGGTGCATTCAATACTCTTGCAGAAGTAGTTCTTTCATTATTCAGTACAGGTCTAGATGGTTCGACCTTGTCAATAACTGAAGTCCTTGCTCCTTATCTAATCGAAATCGAGAATCCCGATACCTCTGGAAACCCACGTCAAACCACCTGTCAAGGCGGAGTCGAAGTATCTAATGAGCCATGGTACAATATTTCGCGTGATTACGATTCACCAAGTCATGCCCATCGCTGTGCATTAGGCGTAGGTATTGGCTACATTCACTTTGATGCCAAAGACTCTGGAGGCGAACGAGAGGTTTTGGAAGTTGCATATCTTGATGCTGCAGCCCATCCAATCGAAGGCCGAAGAAAGTTACCTGAAGAAATCGACATCATCTTGAGAAATGATAATTTGCAGGCAAATTCCTTGGATACCTTAGAGTATTTCAGTAATGAAGATGCTGATTTGTATGTGCATTATTTTGAAGACCGTTCAAACTATACTGAACCGGATTCAACCGAACCTTATGGAAATATTACGGATGCAGAAATCTGGTTGAGGGGCCTACCTTCTGGAAGTATGAGTGAAGAGGAAATCGCCGCTATTTTCACGATGCTTGGGATGGCTCCTGACTCGGACGATTTGCCAGGTCGAGTTCCGACACAATTGACTATGATAATCGGAATCAAGAATTTCACCCGTGATGCCGATGGAAATGGTGACCACCCGGACTTACCTGTTAACCCAGGTTCACCACCAGATAGTTTGGTTTGTGTAATTTCTACTGACCGCATCAAGAGTGTAGAATTCGTTGCATATATCAAGCGTTATGGCTCAAATGATGACCGCAGTAGAACGGCAATAATTCTCAAGGATTTACCGCCAGTATTCATTATTCAAGGTACATTTCAATTGCCATCTGGTGGAGGAATTAGAGTATTATATGACAATCCAAATCTTGATTTATTTTCTCAATTCTTCGATGACACCTTATTGACAATAGTAGAAATTGTCCTCGATATTGGTGCTATCGTTAATGGATTACCAGCCGCAATTCTTGACAGCACTGGCCAAGGCGGAGGAACTGTGTCAGTCGAGTTGTATAGCAGGGTTAGCAAAGGTAGTGGAAACTTATTGAGGGTATCTGAATCGATTGGAACTTTAGGCTTGGAGATGGCTTCAAGTGACCATCCCGTTCTTGAGGAAGGAGACCACCTCCTACTTGCTACCGACAGAAACCTCAACCCTGTCCCTGGCCGAACAAAGGATGAAATCCCCTTAGTTGAAGTCGCTTTGAGTATAAAAATGAGTGGAATTTCTCGATTAATGCACCAATATAACCCTGATACCGAAGTGAGAATTATTGAGATAAATGGAACTTCAAGAGCCGCTTTGGATTTCATTTACATGGAGCATGATTCAGGCTCATTGGAAGGGCAAATGCAAGATGCACACATATCTGATAGACCGAATAACATCCGCATGGAACAAACTACTGAGTATGTGAAATATGATGCTGATGACAACATTGGAACCATAACATACACCGCTTCAGAAGGAAAGCAGAAGAATGCGCTGCGCTTAGAATCCCTTCCATCGAGTTTTGAAATATTGCTTGGCGATGAATTGGGATATTCGTCATCAGAGCCCATAGGGGCTATACACCTACAGATAAGCAATGCAACAGAACCGGTTTCGATGAACGGTGACCATATTTTATTTACTACCGATAAAGACCTAGGTGAAGCAACTCTTTCCGGAAGAATTTCCAATATCACGAAGTTGTCAAGAAGTTCTCCAGAGGTCGAAGGAGCATCCGGTCAAGCCGGTAATGGGCATGTTATTCTTGAGCGAGCATCTTCTTCACGCCTTGATATTATGTTGCGGGATGAATCTTCACATGCAGACCCTTATTTGGGATTCAATGCTACAATTCGCCTAGACCCTCTCCCAGCATCAGTAGGCTTCGATTATCCAAGTGAAGTTAGTAGCGGCAGTTTGGAATTACCACAATTAGGTGAACAAGACGGTGTCGCTTCATTAGCATTTTTCATCGGCGACATGGTATCACTTGGAAGGACAGTCAGCGATTTACTTGAGGCCTTAACAATTGACCTTGCAGGCGGGGAAGGGCAGGATGAAAACGTACTACTTTCACTCTCCCTGAATGCAGGCGAAGACTTCAGTTTCATAGCAGATATTGAAAAAGGAGATATGGTCGCTGAGGATCCAGCTTGGATGCATGGAATTGGAATGGGTATTGCCAGACACAGTAGATTATCTTGGAATCACACCTTACTACCGGTTATTTTCACTAGTAGCAAGCAAGAAGCGGTGGAAGATCTGCTCGCCGACGGCATCCTTGTCAGAGATGAACGACAAGATTTTATTGACAGAATTTCAACTATTATCGGTGTTGATAATGCTACTCGTTTGGCAGACACTTTGATGGATGGTGAAATTACCGAAGACGAATGGTTGCGCATGGATGAACAGATGTTGACAGCCAATGGCTTTGTCTTTGATGAAAGACGTTCATGGCATATCCGAACTTGGATTCCTAGTCTACCTCAAAATATCGAAGAAATACGTTTTAATTATAGTAGAAATGCAGAAGTCCCTACTTGGGAAATACTGCTCAAAGTAAAGGATTGGCAACCGATTCTTAGTGCTTTGAGGATTGAAATAAAGGGTCTAAATGGATATGATATAGAGTTTGAATTGGATGGCCTTGACACAACTCAGCCTCAGGATGCTGAAGTTAGAATGTTAATTGGCACAGATGATGCTTATGCGGTTCCTCGAACCAATGTGGATATGTATTTCAATCTTGGAAAAAGACTTGACCACGTTCGGGCCTTGATGATTAATCATCGAGTTAAACAAAGAGTTGAGGTCTTTGTCAAAGATGTTCCTTCAGAGGCCTCGTTGGTTGCAACGATTGGTGATATTCTTTTGATTAACTTTGAAGTGCCAGAGCATCTGAGAATAGGAACTCGTTCAGCTGAGGCTGTGATGCTACAGATGCTGAGATGGAAGGAGGATAGGTGGTGGCCTGCTACTGTATTTATGAGAGATTTACCCGGATTCATGGATTTGTCAATGCGCCCGCAACAAATATTCGATATCAATTCCCCGATGCAATTCCAAGGCGCAATGACCCTTGATTATACCAGCAATACAGATACAATGGATCTCTATGTAGAATCAACAGGAAGGGCAATTGAGCAACGCGGAGACACCCTGATGTTAGCGGAAAATTTAGCCAAAAGAACAGTCATCGCACCGACAGAGGATTGGGGGGTTGAAGTTGCATCTTCAGGGGAAGGAATCAGCAAAATATATCTCAAACAAACCAATATTCCAGCTCAACCAGGTTTGTGGATAGAGCAGATAGAAATAGCAGGTGAAAATCTCAAAAGTGCTACAATTCACATCAATAATGTAGGTCCTTATCCAATTATCATTATCGATGATATCACAGGTGGTAGAATAGTTGCAACTGCAGATGCGAAAGTGGAATTATTCGGCACAGAATGGGACGCTCGAGGAGTTCTACTTGATGCCCAAATAACAGGCATCATTCCAACAGCATCAACAATTGGCGTCAATGGTGTTGTTAGCGACCTTTCTATTCTTAATGCATTTACTGGGGGCTCTGCAAGTACTACTCACATCATTGTTCCCGAACCATTTACTTCTTTGATTTTAACGCTGGTGGCAACTTTCCTATGAGGTGATTTAGATGAGTGGAAAGAAGGCGATGGAATTGTGGGATGATGAAGAGGGCTTCGTTGTCACCGCAGATGGCCGAGTGGTTACTGACGATTCTGAAATTGCTTCTATTCAAGTTCTCGATGAAGCAACCGAAGAGGAATATGAAATTGCTCAACAAGCCGCAGAAAGGCTGTTGCGTTTGGGTAGATCAATAACTCCAGTCAGAGTTTTTGCAGCATCAGCAATTGTCTTGTTATTATTATTTTCAATATTTGCAACTTGGTATTGGGTTATTCCCCGAGATGCAGTAGATGTAGAGACTGTTTACTTTCAACGAGGAGGCGGGCATGTCATCTTGGTTCAAGTGGATAACCTCGGTTCCCGAACAATAAAAGATATCTCATTGACTCTAATATTTGAGGATTCAGAAGGATTCAATATCGCTGAAACTTCATGGCATAAAGGCGAATTACCATCACATAGCAGTTATTCGGGGGATGATTTAGAATTATTAGTCCAGGGTTATACGGTTTGGGATGAATATACAATCATCCTCAGTTTATCTTGGCAAGATGATTCTGGGCGTCAGCATTCTGAAACTTTTAGCCATCAAGTAGGAGAATGGACTTCAGAACATTTCTTTGATGAAGCCGGTAGAAACTGGATATTATTCTAATTTCCAATTATTGTTGCATCAATTCCTTTCTCACCAAATTTGTGATTGGACCTTACTTTCAGCCACAAAATGGCTGCCGCGGGGATTGTTAAGCAATATTTTATTCATTTAATGGCAACAGTTAATGAAGTTTTTTTGGAGAAAAATTGTTGTGATTTTGTCTGTTTGCGACAACCGCTACCATAGGTAGCGCATTTGGGAAGGGGTTCTGAAGGGAATGGGTTCAAATCCGTTCCGCGGTCCGACAATCCTTGATGAGGACTCGTCAGGCTACCAGCCTATCGATGCTAGTGCTATTCTTGCTGGCTGGATTTACAAGCCTCGCCATTCCAGATGACATTCCATCAGAAGTGGATGTAAACTTAGAAAACAGTGAGCCTGAGCGACTATATTTTTCGATTGATGAAAATAAAATCTTCGATGCAAGAGGAAGTTTGGAAGCCTCTTGGGAAGAAATTACCTTCAGGCGACCAGAAATAGCAGAGAGCCGTTTAGGTGATTTTAGTGTGGATGGACTGAGTCTTAGCATTGAATTAGCAGAATGGGCAACTGTGCCAAGAGGTGACCTCGGCTTGGCATTAGTTTCGAGCGATGTCGCATTGGATATTGCAAGGGCAAACCTTTCCGATATCAGCGGTTTATTGGTCAGGGAATATATTTCACCTTCTGGCTATCTATTACAAGGAACCAAACTCGCTCTTGCTCAGGCAGAATTACTTCCAGAAGTTGTAGCCATACATCATGTACCTGCAGCGATGGTTGTAGATGATTCATTGTTGTTTTCAAATGAAACCATTGAAGTTAGAATCGAGGCATGGAGAGATGATGCAAATGAAGTGATTTCATCAGATTTCGTTCTCACTGATATCAGTGGAAAGAGAATTGGCGGAGATATTGGATATAGTGCAAGGGTCCTTCTCGATGATGCATGGTGGCACGCTGAAGGGCGTTGGCAAGGCATGATGCCGATTGATTCACTCGCAGAATTATCGCAGGACCCTGCTATTGCATGGATTCGTCAACCTCCTGTCTTTGGAATTTGGAATGATCAATCTCGTTCTCACATGAATGCAAACACCATGTCCACTTGGTTTACTTCAGACTTGGATGGTTCAGGTCAAATTGTGGGGATTGCGGATACTGGAATAGATGATGACCATGGTGATTTTGGCACACGAATTATTCAGACGGTGGATATGGTGGGTGATAGTTCGACCGCCGATACTGATTCTGGACATGGAACCCATGTTGCTTGTTCCGTGCTTGGCGATGGCTCACAAGGAGGTTATGCAGGCGTTGTCCCAGCAGCGGAATTGTATTTTCAGGCAATGGAACACGATGCTTCAGGAAATATGTATTCTGCGAGCATCAACACTTTACTCAATTCAGGCTACAGTAATGGCGCAAGGACACATACTAATTCATGGGGTTCAAAGTCTTCAAGTGATTATGGAAAATATACTACTGATGCAGAAGATGTTGATGACAGAACCAATTATTATGACCGCTATTATAGCGGGAGAGATGGTTTAACAGTCCTTTTTGCAAATGGAAACGATGGTCCTAATTCTGGCACTGTGGGTGCTCCTGCTACCGCCAAGAATGCGATTTCAGTGGGGATGCATCAGGCTCGCTACAGCGGTGCTCCAAACGATATCATGAGTAGTTCAAGCCGTGGTCCAACCGATGATGGACGAATCAAGCCTGATTTACTTGCTCCTGGAGGATATGTTCGTTCCTGTCGTGCTCAAGAGGCACAGGATACCTCGGGAAGCACTTGGTCAAATCAATGGTATATGGAGTACACTGGAACCTCGATGGCAACGCCAAACGCAGCAGGTGCTGCAGCCATGGTTCGTGAATACCTGACAGAGATTGCCCAGCGCCAACAACCCCAAGGTGCACTTGTAAAATCACTTCTAATTCTCGGTGCTGAAGATAGTGGAAGTAGCAGAGATATACCGAATAACGATGAGGGTTGGGGTAGGATAAATCTGCGCAATACTTTGGCTCCAAATGCTGGCCGAGGAATATGGGTTGATGACCGCAGTGTAGTTTCAAGTAGTGGCTCAGTGAAGACTTATTCTTTCAATATCACCACGGGGAATGTAGCATTCAAGTCCAGTTTAGTTTGGTCAGATGAACGCGGGTCCCGTTTTTCAAATGGCGCTCAATTGGTCAATGACCTGAATTTGGAAGTTGAATCACCGGATGGTACAATCTATCGCGGAAATGATTTCTTCAATGGTAGAAGCACTACCGGCGGTGCATGGGATGATTTGAATAATGTTGAAGTTGTTCTAATCGATCAAGCCCAATCTGGGATTTGGACGGTTCGTATCAAGGATCACAGCCACGGTGGGTCGCGTTCACAGCCCTACGCACTTTCAATTTCAGGCGTAGGAGTGAATGATTTGCGCCCAGATGCATCACCTGTACAGGATTCGGTTAGTATCAACATCCCCATTCCCCAAGTTGGGGATGATGTCACAATTTCTGCTCAAATCCAAAATTTTGGCAATGTCCAAATAAATGACCTTGAAGTTAAGGCAGTTGCAGACGCAGTGGATTTAGCAACATATACCATAGATTTAGGGCCTGGGGAAAGCAAGGGCTTGTCATGGCCATGGACACCGACTCAAGCGGGTGAAAGAACCATTGTGATTCGCGCTGACCCTAATGATTTGATAGATGAAATCGAAGAGAATAACAACCACATCACGACGATAATTGAAGTGACTGCGCCAGGTGTGAAAGTAGAATCAGCGATGTCGACCGTCATTGTTGAGGATCCGACCCATAGTGTAAGCACATGGCAGGTTGACTTGACCAATACTGCTTTGCTGGAAACAAATGCCTCTTTGACCACGGATACTGTTTATCGCCAATCTGATGGCGCGGATTTTAGTGAGTGGTTCATTGGAAGCAGCGGTTCTAATTTCTCCCTTGAAGGTAAGGGTTCGGCAAGTGTCAACATCACATTGGTACATCCTTCCCCACCAGACCCCGGCACCTACATCTTGCCATTATTAGGTATTGATGTTGATAATGGAATCACTTATCCTTTCGATTTAACACTCGAAGTTCTAGAAATTCCTGACCTTGTATTCAATTTAGATTCTCAATCCATTGCAGTATCTCCAGAACAGCCAACTCCACTCATCATTGGGGTGGAAAACCAAGGAAATTCTGCTCAAGGGTGGAATTTATTCATTCAACCTCCAAGTGGTTGGCAAGCCGGTTTTGACGATTTAGGGAGCCGTCCAGGTGCACCTTCTGGTTCAACCGGAGCCATTCCCAAAAACAATGTGCGTGAGATTGGAATAACTATCATTCCACCAACCGCGATGGTTGCTGCCGGCTCACAATTACAATTGGATATCTTAGCGATTTCCCAATCAAATAATAGTCGAATGTGGAATCTTTCAATCGACCTTGTTGTGGAGACAGTGGAGAATGCCTCTATCACTCTTGAGAGTACACTTGGAACATTGCGTCCTGATTCATCATTGAACCTTCAATTTACTGTTTTCAATAGTGGAAATAGTCTTCTTTCTCTTTTTCCAACTGCTGAGTTACCTGGGGGTTGGTCCCTGAGCTCTGCAATGCAAACTATGCAAGTTTCACCGGGACAATCAGAAAATTGGTTGGTTTCAATCGAAGGAAATGGTAATGCTGTTGGTGGAGTTTTCAAACTTCATTTAACGGGGATTTCAAACCGTTTCACTTGGGAGGGGGAACTTGATGTTCTCGCCTTAGCAGAGCCAACATTGCAATTTGCAAATATCGAGATAGATGGGAAAACTTGGGAGCATCCACTAGGCCCCGGAAGCCACCCTCTTGGTAAGGAATTCAATTTCACTTGGTATCTAATCAACGAAGGTGAGGGGAGTTGGCAACCAACAGTCTCCATCAGTGCCGACCAAGGAGTAATCAGCGACTGTACAAACCCTGGGACATTGGAAGCAGATGAAGTAACTGAAATCACTTGTTCAGTGTTTTTGACTTCGGATTTAACACCAGGTAGTCAGCCAAAATTAGTGCTCACATTGAATGGCGATGGCATCAGTCGTGAAAGTACAATCTCAATGTATGTTGAAGAAATCCGCAGAATATCTTGGTCAGATGTCAAAACTCCAACTTTGGAAACCGGTGAAGAAGCAACAATCGAAGTTCAACTTTGGAATGATGGAAACATTGCGTTGAGCCATCGTCTCCAGATTGGAGAAAGGCCCGATGGCTGGTCAATCAATTTTGATGGTTCAAACCTGATTCAAATCGAACCCGGACAGGCCCAGACAATCAGGTTGCGAATTATTGCAAACAAACCAGGAACTGAGATGGTTATTCTCAGTCTTTCAGAGGCAGATGCTGTGGATGGAAATGAGCATGGAATTGAGTTGACTGCAGAAGGAGAGGTCATAACCGATTCAACAGCGAGTGGTTCATCGGTAGTCATTTGGTCGAGTTTCGTCGTCATCATAATTGGATTGATATTAATAGCATTTATTATAACTCAACGCAAACCTACTGCGGCTAATTTAACTTCAATCCCAAAACAAATTGAATCACCTGCTTTTGTACCTGTGGTAGCGCCCGTTGCAGCGCCAGCCGCTGAGGCTTTTTCTGCAAATACAGAATCCGTTTCTGCGGTGGCAGTTCAGTGCTGGTCTTGTATGAAGGACATCTCTTCAGAGCCGGCATTAGCATGCCCAGGATGTGGCGCAAGATACCACTCAAAGGAGCATGGTTGTGGAGTTGAAAATTTACAAAAATGCCGAGGTTGTCAAAGCCCAGTTAGCGGTTTTGTGAAAGGATAATTCATTGATGCCTACGGCATCATAGGGGCGTTGGGTTGATTATGGTCCGGCTCGTCCGACAAACATGCAGAATCGTTTTCAAGGAAGGAAATCAACCCTCCTCGTCTTATTGTTGCTAACCTCAATGCTTGCAGCCAGTGTACCGGCAGCAGCAGTTTCTGGTCGCGATGCTTCGATTGTGATAAGTTCCAACCCGATGTCCCAAGAGGTGCCAAAAGGAGAAACTGCAGAATACACGATATCAATTCGGAATACAGGGAGCAACCCAGTTACAGTACAACTTTCTCAGGCTCAAGGGGATGACTGCAATGGATTTTCAAGTCAAGTAGACCAAATTACTGGAATAATAGATTCGGGCGCCAGTGAAACTACAACTTTGAGAGTAAATGTAACTGAAGGCGCTGGGGAGGACCCATGCGAAACAACAGTCACTGCCATCGCAAATGAACAAGTAACTCCACCAGACACACCAGGTGCAACCGCTCAAGAGAACATCACTGTGACCACAAGTGTGGATGGAGATGGATCAAATGAACTATGGGCAGTAGAACTTGAAACCGCTGAACCAAACCGCGATTGGGAAGGCGAGAACTTAGTAATATGGCAGATTGAAGTCACGAATAAGGGCAGAACGAATGCCACAATTTCTTTGGAAGTTGAGGACGATGATGCACCGGGATGCGACCCACTGGAATTGACTGCAACCCTTTCAGAAACTTCTCTCAGCATAGACAATGACTCTTCAGAATGGGTAGATTTGGAAGTAGATGTTCCTGATGGCCAACAAGCAAAAAAGCAATGTTGGAACGTACATGCATCGGTTACCAATGACCCACAAGCCAATTCCACTGATGACCTACCTGTCAACCTTGAAATTCCTGAATTACACGAATGTGATTCAGAATTAACTTCGGATTTATTGGTTATTGACCCCGATGAAACTAAGTCAACAACGATTACATTTACCAATACCGGAAACACCCAATGGTCGCTCCAAGCGCGAGTAAGTGGCTCAAAGGCTAACTGGGTTGAATTCGATGGTACATCTTCTGGAACTTTGCCATACAATACTGAAGATGATACGAAGTCATTTGACATCGATGTCTCTCCCGATGATTCGGTCAGTTCAGGCTCAGAGGTTATTCTCATTATCGAAGGAAAAGATGGAAATGGCCCAGTCAAATGTAGCTCAGACTTGACAGTTCGAGTGGGTCAATCTCATGGTGCAGCGGTTAGCCTCTCTAAGTCAATGATGACGAATGTCATCCCTGGTGGTAATGATAGCACTACGATTATGGTGACCAATCAAGGAAATGGTGAGGAATCAATGCGAATTACAGTCACTCTTCCAAATGGTTGGATGGGCAGCCTTGATGGTGCGACTATCAGCGGGGGAATTGGAACTACTGTTTTGACCGTCGGTAGTAAGCATGGTTCAGCAAAACAAAATGAAGCAGTATTGGCGATAACTGTACCATTTGATGCACTCGCTGATGAAGTAATCACAATCCCAATATCAGTTTCATCATCTTCTGGAGGAGCCGCCTACGACTCAACTAATGCTTCAATCAGTGTTGCAGCGGTGCATGGAATGTTTGTTACTACTTCTGCCGACGATCAAACAGGCAAGGGCAATGAAGAGGTGTACTTCCCATTCGAAGTTGAAAATACAGGAAACACACAGGACAGATTCAGGCTTTCAGTCATCAGCCAAACTTCTAATCCCGGATGGAATACCCATTTCTTGTGGGAAGATGGTGGCGAAACTCCAGTCACTGAAATCATCGTACCAGCAAAAGAAACGCGAAATGCAATTCTCGTAGTCAAGATCGAGGGTGAAGAAGAATTAGCGAATACCCGCTTGACAGTCAGAGTGACAAATATTGGTGATTCCAACACTGCAGATGACGATGGTGATGGTGTCCCTGATAATCAGGCAGAAATGGCTTTTAGAGCCATACTTTCCAATAGGATATTTTTGATGGATGCAGAAATCGATGCGGAATGGGATGCTCAAAATGGGGGCTCAATCTCCCTAGCACCGGGTGGTACAGATACCATTCCAATATGGCTGTTTAATGTCGGTGATTTGAGCGATATCGCCTATATTTCTGCAACAGGACTTGAGGGCATGGGCAGTATCAAATTAACTGATTCGAATGGTTTGCCAATCGAAGATGGAATGCCTGTATCAAAAGGATATGCAATCAATAACCTAAGTTCAGGAGAATTTGAGATAGATGTAAATGGTGTAGTTGTGGTGTTTGAAGAAAGCCCATTATGTGATGCTAATTGCACTGAAGATAAAGCATGGCAATATATTTTCGATAACGGACTTGTCGATAGTCATGAACCTGCTCTTTACAAAGTTCTTCTTTACATCGAGGTTACCATTTCGAGTAATTCAGAAAATGGCAGAACAGGCATTATCACTTTCCAGGCAGCAAGCCAAAACAACATGATAGAAATGGAAGAATTGACAATTTCAGTTTCGGTAAATACCATCAAGAAAATCGGCATGACTCACACCGGAGATACTGAAGTCGATACCGATTATTCTACCTCAACAAGTTTTGAAATCCAATTGAGCAACCAAGGAAATACTGAATTTGAGATGCGAGTTTTCACCAGTGAGGCTCTTCGTGGTTGGGTCATTAGTATCAGTCAACAAGATTCCAAGGTCTGTGAAGTAACAGATGATGAAGAATTGCTCTGCATCCTCGACGTCGGAGAGTCAGTGACAATAGAGGTTGATGTGAAGCCTCCACATTCCTCTGAAGTATCGGATACTTTCGAGTTCACTTTCTCCGCAGAACCGTCTGAAAGCGGCTTAGTAGGTAGAAAGAATATGGAGTTTACAATCAATGGAGAGCCTGAAGATGTCGGCATATTTGAGGGCTTGCCAGGGTTCACTGCAGCCCTCGGCATCATCTCGATGTTAGGTGCAGCAATGTTGCTTAATGGCAGAAAGAAGCAGTGAATGGTTGAGGCCCCCCGTAGGGGGGCAACGGTTATGCTTATGTCCGTCCTTCGGTTGGGCCAACTTAGAGAGCGTAAACACACTCTAGGTGATTAATTGGCATCGGCAGACTCAGTTCCAGACGCTTATCTTGCTGTAGCGCTGATGACTCTCATTGGAATCGGCTTTCCATTGATGTCTTTCATCATGACTCGCTTCCTCAGACCGGTGACTGATGCCTCCAATCCTAACATCACACGTTCTTATTTTTTGGAAGGATATGAGACAGACCATACTCTCTACCCTCGCCGTCTTTCAACATATGAATGTGGAAGCGAGCCAGTTGGGGATGCGATGATTCAATTCCACTTCCAATATTATTGGTATGCCATTATTTTCCTAGTGTTTGATGTTGCATTTATGTTCATGGCTTTGGGCGGCTTTTTGAGTTCTGGCGCTCAGACCGATGCCGATCTTGATGGCAGCATTGCAAAGAAAGGCTTACTTGCACTTTCAGCATTCTTGAGCCTGATGATATTGGGCGTTTGGCACGTCTTTAGGAAGCGAGGCAGGATTTACATCTGAGGTGGATATGATGTCTGAAGGAGAGAATTATTCCGTATTCAACAGCCGCACATTGGTTGACATGGTCGGCGATGTTACCGATGAAGCACTGAAGGCAACCAAGATGAAACAATTCATTGGAACTCTTGGGGGGAGATTCTTTAATTGGGCTCAAAGGAAATCTCTATTTCCGCTCCATTTAGGAATCAAATGTTGTGCTCTTGAGATGGCAGCAGCAGGTGGTCCACGTTTCGATGCCGAGAGATTTGGTGTCATTTTCCGCTCAAGCCCTCGTCAGTGTGATGTGATGCTCGTAAACGGACCGATCTCTAAGAAATTCGCCGACCCAATCGTTCGCTTGTGGGAACAAATGCCTGAACCAAAGTGGTGCATAGCAATGGGAGAATGTGCAATTTCAGGAGGGCCATATTTCCAATCATACAATATCTTGGAAGGTGTTGATACCGTAATCCCAGTCGACGTCTACATCCCAGGCTGCCCACCACGCCCTGAAGCATTGATAGACGGATTCGGAAAATTACGTGAAAAAATAATCCGCATCGGTGCTGTACCAAGCAAGGAACGCCCGAGTGAGGCACCAATAATCGTTGGAGAGGACTGAAATGGGAATGTCTCTCTCTTCAGAACAAAATCATGCTGCAGTTGATGCTGCAGTTTCTGCAATTAATGGCCGCTTTGATGGTTCAGGCATCGAGGCGACAAGTGTAGAGAGGACTTCTGGAAAGCACTTCCACTTTTTGAGAATAACAAGCACCCCTCGACACTGGCTTGGACTAGCCAAGTTTCTTCGCTTCGACCTTGGAATCAACTACTGTTCTATGATTACTGGCACCCACTTCCCAGATGGGGATGACGACCGCGGTTGGGAAGTAGCCTACCACTTCATGCGAATGCCAGTTGTGGACCAATTACCCGGTCAGTGTCTTGAGTACAAAGCGGCAGATTTGACTGGCCATGATATCCCACTTGAGGTTGAAGTATTCATTCCATTGGCAAAAGGAGATGCTCCAAGCATCGATAGCATCCAAATGATTTGGAAAGGTGCTGATTGGAATGAGAAGGAGACTTGGGACTTAGTTGGTATCGACTTCAAAGGCCATGAAGATATGATGAGAGTCCTAAACCCCCACGATTCCCCTATCGGATTCCATCCACTCCAGAAACAGCACAGACTACGCTACGATGGTTATAACGAAATGTATGATGATGCACAAGGCTTCGGAAGAAAGCCAGTTGACTCGGGGTTGGTGAAGTAAATGGCACAAATGTGGATTACAATGGGCCCTCAACACCCAATGACACACGGCTTGTGGACACTTCGCGTGAAAATTGATGGGGAGACAGTAGTTGACACTGAACCAGAATTAGGTTACATTCACCGTGGAGTTGAGAAAATATGCGAAAGCAGAGACTTCACTCAAATCATCCCATATTGCGATCGCTTATGCTATGCAAGTGCCATGACCTGGGCCCATTCTTACTGTTATGCAGTAGAAGATTTGCTTGAGGTTGATGTTCCAGAGCGCGCTGAATATATCCGCTTAATTGCGGTTGAATTACAGAGAGTCGCTTCTCACTTGATGTGGCTTGGTGCTTATACTCCCGATGTTGGAAACTTGACGGTATTCGTTTGGTGCCTAAGAGACCGTGAGATGTTCCTTGACCTAATGCAAGAATTAGGTGGAAGCAGAATGCACTACAATTTCCCACGCCCAGGGGGAGTAAAGCGCGATTTGCCACTTGGCTTTGCTCAAAGAGCCCGTGTAAAGATAGAGATGTTCAAAGAGAGAATGAAAGAATACGAAATGCTTCTTGACGAATCTACAATTTTCCTTGTCAGAACTCAAGGTGTTGGCTATGCGAGAGCCGAAGACATGGTCAATGCAGGTGTAACTGGACCAAATGTTCGAGCGGCTGGTGTCAATTACGATGTACGCTGGGCCCACCCCTATTCAGTTTACGATGAAGTTGATTGGACTTCATCTGTTGAGAAACCTGGTTCAGTGAAAGGTGCGGATTGTTATGACCGCTACCGAGTCAGAATGACCGAAATGGAAGAGTCTTGCCGCATGGTTTTGGATGCTCTTGATAAAATTCCAGGCGGAGCAGAAAGCCATTACCAATCAGGAGATGAAAAAATCTTGACAAAGGTTCCAATTCGAGCACCTGAGGGTGCAACTGGGCACCACCACTTTGAGGACAGCCGTGGAGAATCGATGTTCTACTTGCAAGGAGGAGGAGAAGGACGCGGAAAGTACCCTTACAGAGTCAGTATCCGCTCGCCGATGTTCATTACAATTCCATTCGTTGCTGAAACAATGATTGGCTACAAAATAGCCGATATCCCTGCCATCATGGGCAGTTTTGACCCCTGTATTGGGGAGACAGATAGGTGAGGTGAGATAGATGGGCGACTGGTTAAGAATCAATGACTGGGTGCATGAAGGCTCCCTTTTCTTGGCAAATGAAATGATGGGATTAACTCCATGGCCCGAGCAAGCAGAATACTTGGGATTCTTCATGGAGAAGATGATTCTCTGTACTCTAATCTTTGCTGGAATCATGAATACCATGTTCGTTATCCTTTGGATGGAGAGAAAAATCCTTGGCCGCCTGATGGACAGGCGTGGAGCAATAACCGCAATGCGCTCTCTTTGGGTTGGTGAAAGCGGAGTAACTGCCGGAGCATGGTGGAATAAAGTACCATACGGACTTGGTCGTCCAATCGGCGCCCTCAATGGATTCTTGAATCGAGTTGCAGGTAACCGCGACCCAAAACACCCAACTGTTGACAGAGTAAACAACCGCTCATGGCATGGAGTCTGGTTCTTATTCCCTGGATTTTTCCAAAATCTGGCTGATGGAATGAAATTCATGACCAAAGAGCACATGGTTCCACGTAAGGCGGATAAGTGGATTTACGAAATCGCACCATTCCTAATCATCTCTTCAACAGTTGTCATCCTCGGATTCATTCCGTTTTCGGAAAACTTCTATGCCATCAATCCAAAGATGAGCGTTCTTTTCATGATGGCAATTTTCGGAATAGCCCCTCTAGGCGTATTCTTTGCAGGTTGGTCTTCCAATAACAAATACACATTACTGGGGGGAATTCGCTCTGCGGCTCAGTTGACAGCCTACGAGATACCCATGTTAATCGCAGTACTCAGCGCTTGTATTTTGAGTGGCACATTCAATCTTGTAGAATTAGTTGAGAACCAGCATTATGCGGGTTCATGGAACCTCTTCTTAATGCCACTTGGTGCAGCCATTTTCCTGATAGCGATGGTAGCAGAAGTAGAGCGCATTCCTTTCGATATGCCTGAGGCAGAAGCAGAATTGGTCGAAGGATGGTGGACAGAATACGGTGGAATGCGCTGGGGATTGATGTTCTCTGCGGAATATATGCGTACTTATGCAGCCTGTTTCCTATTCACCCACTTCTTCCTTGGCGGCTGGCATGCTCCATTCCAAGGCGTTATCGGCTCCATTCCAATTCTTGGCACAGGTTATCTGCTTATACCCGGAATCATTTGGACTCTGCTCAAAGCCTGGGCTGTCTTCGTTATCTTTGCATGGCTAAGGGCTGCATTACCTCGTATTCGAACTGACCAGATTCTCGAATTTGGATGGAGATACTTATTGCCATTGTCAATCGTTCAGTTGGTCATCACTGTGGTCATGCGCCTCTACTTATTCGATGCCGAAAATTTGCGCTTCAATGACCGAGGTGGTTTCGCATGGGATGGTGGAATAGGATTATTCTTGGTTGTTCCAATTATTGTCACCTTCATCTTTTCAGTATTATTCGTTCTTTATTCATTGGATGAGGAGCCAGGAGAGATGGTCGAACGTCCATTCCATGCCCAGACATTAGAACCAGCGGGAACGCACAAAGCAGGAGAGTGAGAATATGCCAATGCACAAACACGCAAAGCCCAATTTCAGGAACCTCTTCATCAAGCCATTTTGGATGACTTTGAAAACTGCATTGAGAACCTTCCCAATTATTGGAAAGATATTTTCTAATGGTTATCACAACAAGAAGGCAATAATGCTCGATGCAGAGAGTATGAATCGAGTAAAGGGTTCAAAAATGAATAAGGTCGGCAAGCAGGAATATAGCGCTGACCGCGAATCCTCAACCTTGGTGCCAAGCATTTGGCGCCCTGTAACTATCATGTATCCTTATGAAAGACTTGAGGACATGGAGCCTTGGCTCTTCGTTCCTGGTAATTATAATGGTAGAATTGGAGTAATTTGGGAGACTTGCACCGCCTGTAAATTATGCGTTAAGATATGTCCAAACGACTGTCTTCACATGACTACTGAATTACGAGTAGATGTTCTCGATGGAGCAGAAGGAGAGAACTCTGGTTATGGTGGAGAATTGGAAGTCGGAGGTTATGCAGCAGTTGAAATCGAAGGAATTGTCGATGAGCATTCAGAGCGAGACCCGATAACAGCCCATGATGCACCTGTTGACGAATTCCGTTTTGCTGAAGTCATCGATTTGACTGGAGACAGCGCCACTGTGCGCTGGAATGATTCAGGAATAGAGGAAGTCATGGAGCAATCTAATTTACTTGTCGCAGATGATCAAATTGTCAGTGGCCGAATCGACATGGGGCGCTGTATGTTCTGTGGTTTATGCATGGAAGCCTGCAAATTCACATCTTTCTTCATGACCAATGAATATGATGGTATGTCAGGATTTACACGCCAAGACCTCTGGTTTGATGCAAGTCGAACTCGCGTTTTGGTCAATGAACACCAAGAAGCAGTTGACGCAGAATTAGCACATAGAGCAAAGCGCGAGAAAGAAAAGCGCGAGAAGGCAGCCGCTAGAGCAGCAAAGAAAGCGGAGGCCTGAGAATGGAGAGTGCATCTTCATATGCTGAAATGGGAGCATTTTTCATATTGGCTGGAATTGCAATTTTTGGTGCACTCGGTCTAGTCCATGCCCAAAGAGTAGCCCACTCAATGATGTACCTGATTTTCTGTTTCATGGCAGTTGGTGGAATATTTATCTTGATGGAGGCAGAATTCCTCGCTGTAGTTCAGATTCTTGTCTACTTGGCTAGCGTTATGTTGGTTGTTCTATTCGGGATAATGCTGACTAGGAGACAAATCTTGGAGGAGGATTTCGAATGAAGTTACTCAGTATCCTAACCCGTTTGGGGATTGTATTTCTCGGCGTCGTATTATTGCAGGCTATTTCCGGCAGTAGTGTTTGGGATGGAGATGCAAGCGTCCCTACTACTGAGAGTATGGCAGAAATGATTCTTGTCGATTGGGCCATTGGTTTGTTGGTGCTTGGTGCATTATTGGCAATGGCCATGGTTGGTGCGGCATACTTGGTTAGAGATGAGCGCAAGGTCAATCTCCTGTGGGAATTAGAAGAAGGAGGTGAGGCCTGATGATAGATCCATCATGGGTTGCTGGACTAGGAGTCTTCCTTTTCTGTATCGGACTTTGGGGTGCCTTCACTCGAAAGAATGCAATCATTGTATTGATGTCAATCGAGTTAATTCTTAATGCAGTTAACCTGAACTTCATCGCTGGAGCAGCTCAACATGGAGATGCTACCGGTTGGGTATACACAGCCTTCGCAATCGCCATCGCGGCAGCAGAAGTAGCCATTGGTTTGGCCATTTTCCTTGCGATGTACTCGCAGCATGAGACGATTTCACTAGATGAGGTCAAGTTACTCAAACACTGAGGTGGTTATGATGGAAGCAAGTGAACTAGCAATTCTTATTCCCGTATTGCCTATTTTGGCAATGCCGGTCATCCTATTTTTAGGGCAATTATTCAATGGTAATGCAAAATGGAAGGGCTTCTGGAAGGAAGGAGGAACCATCGCAACAGCAGTTATGGCTATCGTTTTCCTTCTTTCTCTTTGGCTAATCGTAGGCCATGTATCAGCCTTCTCTGAAGGTAATGGTGATGATGTTGTCACTGATGTTGGAAATTGGGTTTCTTACCAATTATTCACTGAACATGGTGACATGAAAGTACAGGAACTTGGCTTCGGAATGCAACTGGACCATGTTTCAGTTATGCTCCTCTTCGTCGCTTCTTTCCTTTGTTTACTAATCTGTATATTCTCGTTGGGCTACATGAATACCGATGAAGTTAATGAAAACCGAAATCACAGATTTTATGGTGAATTCGTTCTGTTTTGTGCTGGAATGTTCGGAATGGTTTTGGCTGATAATTTCCTTTGGTTATTCATATTCTGGGAAATAATGGGTCTTTGTTCCTACCTCTTAATCGGCTTCTATTATGAGAGGCCAAGCGCATCCTATGCAGCAAAGAAGGCATTCTTAACTACGAGAGTTGGAGATATTTTCCTCTTTGTCGGTCTTCTAATCATGCATGCTGAATTCGGCTCTTGGGATTTTGCAGTGGTCTTTAATGCAGCCAATATTGGCGCCGCAGATGCAGGTCTAATCAAGGCAATGCTCCTCCTAATGTTCATTGGAGCAGTTGGAAAGTCGGCACAATTCCCCTTGCACGTTTGGCTTCCAGATGCGATGGAGGGACCTACCCCTGTATCGGCTCTTATTCACGCCGCAACAATGGTCAATGCCGGTCTCTACTTGGTGGCTCGTATGTTCCCATTCTTTGCAGCCCCTGCAATGGCGGGAGAATTAGGGGATGTCGCCTTACTAATCGCGATGATTGGAGGAATAACCGCCTTCATGGCGGCAGCGATAGCCTTCGTTCAAAAAGACATCAAGAAGGTATTGGCATATTCGACGATGAGCCAATTAGCCTACATCTTTACTGGACTCGGCGCCGCACTTTGGTTCGTCAATAACGGCCATGATGAATTGGCATTCTTTGCTTTTGGTGCTTCGATGTTCCATCTCTTCAATCACGCCATGGCCAAGGGAATGCTATTCATGGCCAGTGGAAGTGTCATCCACGAAATGCACCATGCTCACCATCATTTAGAACAAAGCGAGGATGGACACGATGAAGATGATGACCACCATTTCGATGCTCAAGACATGGACAATATGGGAGGCTTAGCATCTCGTATGCCAATCACAGCCATTGCAATGGCCGCAGGTTCAGCCTCGATTATCGGTATCCCACTGATTGGCGGTTTCTGGTCTAAGGAAGGCATCGTCGGCTCAGCATGGAAGGCAGTCATGTATGATGGCGGTGGCTTATTCATTATTCCAGCAATCTTGGTATTACTAACTGCGGGAATGACTGGCTTCTACATGAGTAGGATGTGGTTCATGACTTTTGCAGGCAAGCCAAAGACCGAAGTTGCTGCTAATGTAGAAGAGACAACTCCATTCATCCCAATCCCCCTAGTTACTCTAACTTTTATGACACTTGGAGGCATCCTCTTTGCAGGCCTTAATTTCGCAGGCTGGTTGGGAGAAAATTCAACTCACCTCAGTCTCTCTCATGCTCCAAGTCACCTATGGCACGAGATAACCCATGCATTCCTTGCTTTGGGCTCTGATGGACAAATGGATCCATTTATTCTGATTATCACTTGGACGACAATTTTGCTTTCGATGGTAATTGGACCATTCTATGCAATGTCTCTCTATGGGGGCAAGTTGGCTAAGGGACAGAAAGCCCACTGGTCAATCGCCTGGATTATTACTCTGAGTGGAAGAATTCACTCCACCTATAAGTTTGACAATAGCATTTGGGCAGAATCAGGCCTCAGCACAGCCCTTAGGAATCGCCTCTACTTCGATCAATGGTATGATTCACTAATGCTCAAGATTGTGGTTCCATTTTCTTATGCAGCCGCCTGGTTCGACCGTAGAATAATCGACGGAGTCATCAAGGGCATCGAGACAGGAAGTCAAGAAGCAAGCCGCAATATTCGCAGCCTAACAACTGGTAGCGCCCGTGATTATATCATGATGGCAGCACTTGGGACATTAGCACTATTCTTACTCATCTGGGGGGTGGCTTGAATGTCCGAAAACAGTTCTAAAAAGGCAATATTTGAACGAGAGTTCAGCATTGTTGCAACTCTTGTCGTTGGAGCAGGTGCCTTACTACTATCCTTCCCATTATTCTTTGAGGAAGCAGTTGGAGAAATCGATTGGATAACCATTCCAATGGTAGCTTTCCCGATACTCGCATCAATCATTCTCCTTGCCTTGGCAAGTCAACAACCGCGTGGTATGAAAGAAAATATGGCCTTCCCAGTAAAGGCAGCAAGTCTTGGATTCTCCCTTTTCATCTTGGCTATTAGCAGCGCCTTATTCTTCGGTTGGTTGGGATCCATAGATTGGACTACTCTGAAAATCAATGAATATAACATGAATCATGAGTACACTTGGATAAACAGCCTCGGAATTTCTTGGCATGTTGGTCTTGATGGCCTTTCCTTCCCGATGCTATGGTTGACTACTCTGATTATCCCCATAACTATGATTACCACTTGGGAAGAAAACTCAGGCTGGTACCACCACCCACTGTTATTATTGATGGAGGGTGCTCTAATCGGTGTCTTCGTAGCACTTGACTTGTTCATGTTCTACGTCTTTTGGGAATTAACATTGATTCCAATGTTCTTCCTTATCTTAAAGTGGGGAGGAAAAGATAGACGCTATGCGGCCCAGAAATTCTTCCTCTACACTTTTACTGCCTCAGTTATCATGCTCTTGGGTATCGTCACCCTTTACTTCCTTCAAGACCCAAGTCAATATCTCATCGATAGAGGAGTCCTAACTGGTAGAACTTTCAGCATGATAGATATGACAAATAATGCACAAATGGCCGCCAATGATGGCTCTGTTTGGTTGGGTGAGAGTATGCAGAATGCTCTGTTCCTGATGTTGATGCTTGGATTCTTGGTAAAACTGCCAGCAGTTCCATTCCATACTTGGCTTCCTGATGCCCACGTTCAGGCTCCGACAAGTGGCTCGATGGTGCTGGCTGGTGTCATGCTGAAGATGGGTGCTTACGGAATGTTCCGCCTACCTCTAACCTTGTTCCCACATGCCCTTGCAGAGTATCAATATCTACTGTTGGCTATTGGGATGATCAGTTTAGTTTACGGCTCAATAGTTTGTCTAGGTCAGACTAATCTGAAACGGATGGTCGCTTATTCATCGGTTTCACACATGGGGATCGTAATATTAGGAATTGCAAGTATGCAACCTCTCGGCTTTGCTGGTGCTATCTTCATGATGTTTGCTCATGGAATTATTTCGCCGATGCTATTCTCGGTCTGTGGTTCTTTCAAGCATCATTACCATACTTTGGAGATTGGTTCTACTCGCGGCTTAGCAAAGGCCAGTCCATTCTTAGGAGGCTACATGATGTTCTCATGGATGGCCAGCCTTGGCCTACCATTACTAGCAGGATTCGTTGCTGAGATAACAGTCCTCGTTGCAGTTTGGATGACCTTTGGTTGGTGGGTATTGCTCCCAGCACTTGTTCTAGTAATAACCGCTGGATACTACCTCTGGTCGATGCAGCGCACTATCTTCGAAGGCTCTGGAGATGTCGTCTTACCAGAAGGCATGGCAGCAGAAGATGCAAGAGATCTCTCACCTTGGGAGAATATTGGCAATCTGTTGATGGCTCTTCTAATCGTCTTATTCGGAGTTCTTCCATGGATTATTTGGGATATGATGTCGGCCTATGCAAACGCCCACTTCTACTTCAATATGGGTGGATTACTCAATCTTGTAGCAGGAGGTGCCTGAGATGACAAGCCATGTGGATGAAGGAAGCCAAGCGGTTTGGCAGCAATTATTCAGCGACAGTCAAACTTTGAGTGCTTTGATGCCAGAATTCGTCATGTTGATGGGAATCATCGCTCTTATCGTTGTGCCAAATCTTGGTAAGGCGATGATTCGCCTACCGCTGACAAAGATTCGTATTCCGTGGTTCTTTGGAGGACAGCGCTTCAAGACAACTTCTGACCCTCGTATACCTGCGATAATCTCTATTGCAACCTTGCTGATAGCGACTATTCTTGCTCTTGCAAGCCTGATGGGAAATGCTACGCGTTGGATTCTATATTCGGGAGAATCAACTGAAATGATAGTATTGCTAAAGGTTGATGGTTTTGCTAGAGTCTTTGAGATTCTATTCTTTGGCGCCTTGATGTTGGCTGCTGTAGCAACAGTTTCGAGAATGCCCGCTAGTAAGCCGAGCAAGAATCTTTCAGTCAAGGCGCTGATTAATAATCGTCGTCAAGTAGACTTCCACATCTTATTGCTGATGTCAGGTTTGGGAATGGCAATCGTTGCATTGGCTCAAGATTTATTCATGCTCTTCCTAGGACTTGAATTAGCAAGTCTTGCAATTTATGTCTTAGTCGCCTTCCACAAAGAGAGTAAGGCTGGTACTGAAGGCGGTGTCAAGTACTTCATCGTCGGTGCTACTGCCTCGGCAATCGGACTTTACGGCATGTCGCTACTCTACATCTGGCACGGAAACTTACAGATTTCTTCCCATGTCTTCTCAGCAGATAGCGGTGTTATCGTCATCCAGGGATTGGATAGGGCTTTTGAGAATGCTGATTCTTTAGCATATATTGCGCTGGGAATGATGTTGGTTGGATTCGGCTTCAAGGTTAGTGCTGTTCCATTCCACTTTGCTGCTCCTGATGCCTATTCGGGGGCCTCTTCACCTATTGCTGGGGTTCTTGCCACGGCATCGAAGGCGATGGGATTCATTGGCTTGATGCGTGTTCTACTTTTGATATCACTTCCTGAAGGCGATGGCTCAGCTGCATGGCTGATTTGCTTGGCTACTCTTTCCGTCATCACCATGACATGGGGTAATCTCGCGGCCTTGGGCTCTGATAATCCAAAGCGTATGTTGGCCTATTCCTCAGTTGCTCATGCTGGCTATATGATGGCTGCATTAACTGCAGTTGGCGCTTGGAGATGGGGACATATCAGCGCTCCAGAAGAAGCGGCTACTTGGGTAGTCACTGCCATCATGTTCCACCTCGTGGTATTAGTCACCTTCAAACTCGGTGCTTTCCTCGTATTGGCACTGTTAGAATTAGATGGTGGAGCAAGTCGCAGTGGCTCTCTATCTGGATTGGCAAGGAGAGACCCAGTCATTGCAGCCTCGATGTTCATCTTCATGATGGCATTGGCAGGTGTACCACCACTGGCTGGATTCATGAGCAAATTCATGCTAATCGCTGGGATAGTCAACGTAGCAGCCGGCGATGCAGGTTCACTGATGTCCAGTGGAGGAATAACAGCATTTTGGGACCTACATTGGGTTTGGTGGTTGGCATTGGCGGTCTTCATCAATAGCGCCATCTCATTGTTCTACTATCTTCGAATTGGAGTTATCATGTTCTTCGAAGAAGCAGAGAGCGACCGCAGGAAACCCTTGCCTCGTGCTTGGTTCCTACGTTTGGCCATCTGGTCATGTGCACTAGGTACCTTCGCCTTTGGTGTTGCGGGAGACCACCTGATCATATTGTGTAATAACGCGGCTGAATCTTTCTTTGCGCTCTCCTGAGCATTGAAGAATGAGAGCAGTTTCGCCCACCTTGATGGCGAAGCAGTATGTCAATACCGCCGGCTACAGATTTGTAGATTTGCCCGATAGGGATGCCCTGCGTCAACCCTTCAAGGATATCTGTCAGGAACTCGGCTTACTAGGGACAATTCTACTAAGTACAGAAGGAATCAACTTCTTTCTATCGGGCAGTCTAGAGGCAATCGATGGCTTCACAGAATATATCGAAAAGGATGAGCGCTTTGCTGGCATGGCTCAGAAAGTTTCCTACAGTTCAGATAGTGCATTCAGGAAAATGAATGTCCGCTTGAAGAAAGAAATCATTAGCATGGGAGTTGAGCAAGTCAAGCCAGCGGAATTTACCGGCGATAATATTACTCCAGCCGAATTCAAGCAATGGCTGGATGAAGGCAAAGACATCACAATTCTTGATGCTAGGAATGATTACGAAATCCGCTTGGGTACTTTTGAAGATGCTGTTGATTTTAATATCCAATCTTTCCGAGCATTCCCTCAAGCGGTAAAAGATTGCAATTTAGACAAGGAAAAGCCAGTCGTGATGTTTTGCACAGGCGGAGTTCGTTGTGAGAAGGCCAGTGTTGTCATGTTGGAAGAGGGATTCAAAGATGTGCGCCAATTGCAAGGTGGAATTCTTGGATATTTTGAGCATGCAGGTGGCGACTATTGGGATGGAGAGTGTTTCGTCTTCGATAGACGGGTTGCTGTTGATACGCAGTTGAATGAGACTAGGACAGAAGTTTGTTTCGCTTGTAGGGAGCCATTGACGGTTGGGGAGCAAGAGAATGAGGATTATGTGCTTGGAGTTTCTTGTTCATACTGCATTACGCAGTCTTGAAAAGTCAGAATCCCAACATTGGATTTGTATCTAAACGTCCGGCACTGAGATTATTAGTTTGCTCTTCTAGGCGTGGTTATGAAGCTAACAACCCTGATGTTCAGTTTGATTTTGATTTTCAGTTCCTTGTCAGGTTGCCTAGCAGGTGATCATGGTGGGGATTGGTCCCATATCACATTCTCAGCCACAGATTCCAGTAGTGCAGTCTCAAATGGAACTTCGGATGAATTAGTTGATATTGTAATGGTACCATTTGAGGATGAGGATTTCGGTTGGGATGTGACCAACATTACAATTTTGGTTGGGGAT
>DUDM01000012.1:543-5727 GCA_012959275.1 Candidatus Poseidoniales archaeon | reverse complement strand
CCATATCATGAGAAATGGAGGATGATGATACAATGAATAACCAACTAGAACAACTGAAAACATGCAATGTGAGCGAAGCTCAAACAATACTGAAACACCACTTGAGCGCCATCTGGGAAGACCCAGAACTCTCTGGTAAACTGCCACCTATGATGATCTGGGGGCCGCCTGGAATCGGCAAAAGCACCTTGGTCAGAGGAGTCACCGAAGAACTGGATATCGGCTTCGTCGATGTCCGCTTAGCCCAACGAGAACCGGTCGATATTCGCGGCCTACCTGTTCCTCGTGAAGACCGCCAAGGAATCGACTGGATTGTCGCCAGCGAATGGCCGAGGGTTGGAGTTGAAGGCACACCAGAACGTGGAATAATTCTCTTCGATGAATTGACCGCCGCCGATTCTACTCTACAGGTAGCAGCCTACGAATTCATCCTCGACCGCCGGCTTGGTGAACTATACAAAGTCCCAGATGGCTGGTATATCGTTGCTGCAGGAAATCGCGCAGAAGACAACGCAGTTGCTCGGACAATGTCCAGTGCTCTTGCCAACCGCTTCCTCCACTTGGACCTGAGTGCTGGCAGTGATGACTGGTGTAACTGGGCAATGTCAACGGGCCACCACCCCGATGTTGTCGGTTTTATCCGCTTCCGCCCAGACCTACTGCTTGACATGTCAGCCCACCACGAACGCGGCTGGCCAAGTCCACGCTCTTGGAGTAGAGTTAGTGATGAAGTTAGATTGGCTGAAAAGAGTAGTTTATCAGACCGCTTCTTGTGTTTGATTATCGATGGTTTAATTGGAATCGGAGCAGGAATGGAGTTCAAAGCATTCAGGGATTCCAAGAGTTTGCTACCAGATGTCCGCGCCATGTTGAATGGCACCGTTAAGGTTCAATTTCCCAAGAAATTAGACCAACAATGGGCGATGATTACTTCACTTGCACCGATATTGGTTGAAGAAGAAGAGCCTGAACAGTTCTTCGATGGTTTGTTCAATATCTTCAAGGTTTTACAACCAAGTTGGGCACAACTGGCATGGCATGATATCGAAACTGTGTCTGAGAAAAGAAATGGTCTCTATGATGCCCTCTGTTCCCACCCCCGTCATAAAGAATTAGAGGATAAGGTGCTAGGAGAGGAAGAAGACAAAGTGCTAGGGGCGACCTTAGTTGGTGTAGAAGCATGAGCGCTGCTAGCAAAGAGGTGAAAATCCTCAAGCCTACTGCGGCTGATCAGAAATTGAAAGTGCGTGCTCTTGAGGCTTGGGATAGAGCCCGTTTAGAATTAGTTCAATGGCGGCCATTTCTCGGCTCATTAGCAATGCATCTGCAGTTAATTCCTGTTGCCGATGACCGCTGTCCAACCGCTGCAACAGATGGCAGACGAGTTTTCTTTAATGCCCAATATATGCTTGACAGAAGTGAAGAAGATGCTATTTTCATCTTAGCGCACGAAGTTTTGCACTGCGCACTGATGCATTTTTCCCGTCAACGGGGAAAAATGGAAGAACATAAGATGTGGAATTACGCTATCGACCATGAGGTCAATGCAGCATTATGTCTCGATGGAATGACTGTGCCAGAAGGCGCTGTTATTTATCCCCAATATATGGATAAATCGGCCGAACAAGTCTTTGAATTAATTAAAACAAAAGTTTTGAAAATGCAAGGTGAACTTCTCGATGACCATGACCTTGATGTTGAATCCTCCTGTGATAAAACTGAAGTGAAAATAGACCCAGACTTCACTCCAATGCGCTCAGACTCAGTTTGGCGTGAATGGGCAAGTAAGGTGATGACTGCATCAAATCATGCACAGTCCCGCGGTGAATCAAGCGCCTCATTGCAAAAGGTGCTCGGCAAATTAGACCCATCAAAGGTAGACTGGGAAACAATTCTGCGACGATGGACAACTCCTTTCATGGGAGGTTCACGCACTTGGCTACCTCCAAATCGACGCTATGTTCACCAAGGTCTCTACCTGCCTTCACGGCGTGGCCACCGCATCGACATGGTGGTTGTCATCGATACCAGTGGCAGTGTTTGGGAGCATGGTGTGATTGCTTTTCTGAAAGAATTTCAAGCGATTATTTCTGCTTTTGGTGAGTTCGAAATAACCATTCTGCAAGTGGATACTGAAGTTCGCCATGTACAAAGTTTTGACACTGCACGGCCTTTTGATGTTGAACGGTTCCATATTGAAGGAGGGGGGTGTAATCTCTTCTCTCCTGCTTTTGATTGGGTGAAGGAAAAGAGAAGTAATGATATTCGCGGCATGGTTTACCTAACTGATGGTTATTTATTCACCGGCGATCCAAATCCACCACCGGTAAATCCACCTCCTTACCCAGTATTATGGGCCTTAACCGAGAATGGACGCAAGCCTGTTGAATGGGGAGACCACTTGACTTTGGAACACAAGTCTAAGCCTTGAACGTGGCTTAGGCGCTCGCTTTCATCTCACCAACGGTCATGCCCTTCTTGGCTGCAGCACTGCGCTCTTCAGAAGACTCACTTGCTGAAACAAGATATAACTCTGAAAGATAGTCTAGATGGCCAGGTGAAGTCACTACCATGATATCATCAGAAGTGAACTGGTCTGGAGATGAATATCCACATGAATGACATAGCATGTAGACTTCCTTTTCCAAGGTCTTGACATAATTGGCCACACGTTCTGCAGCCCCATCAACATGCAGTGCTTTCTGCAGGCTTTTACTTTGGGTTGCGATACCTGTTGGGCAATGATTGGAATTACAATCCAAGGCTTGGATACATCCCAATGCTAGCATGAAACCGCGGGCAATATTCACTCCATCTGCCCCCAATGACATTGCCACCGCCACATCAATCGGGGTTGCAATCCTCCCTGATGCGAAAATATGGACCTTGTCTCTTACTCCACTCTTGCGCAGTGCCCAATCCATCATGGCAACCGCTTGTTTCATCGGCACTCCAGCATGGCTGGCAAGGACCAAAGGTGCCGCTCCTGTCCCTCCTTCGCCACCATCGACAGAGATGAAATCTGGTCCTCGACCCGGCTCCGCCGCTATTGCTTCAGCAATGGCTTCTATTTCCTCAACATGGCCAGCAACCAATTTTATTCCAACCGGCTTATCACACAAAGAACGGAGTAGGTCGAGGAAGTCGAATAATCCAGCCAAGTCATCGAATTCCGCATGACGCGGTGGCGACATGACATCTTGAGCCATCGGCACCTTGCGAATCCTTGCAATCTCCTCGGTTATCTTCTCCTTGGGTAAGATTCCACCCTTGCCTGGCTTTGCTCCTTGCATTAATTTCAATTCAATCATTTTGATGTCAGCATTTGCTGCAACTTCCTTGAAGGCTTCATCTGAAAAGGTGCCGTCTTCATTCCGGCAACCGAATTTTCCAGTTCCAATTTGCCAAATCGCATCACCACCTTTCTGATGATATGGGGAATAGCCTCCTTCACCGGTATTATGCATAATTCCCGCCTTGCCGGCACCTTTGTTGAGAGCGCTGATTGCATTGGCAGAAAGAGAGCCATACGACATCGCAGAGATGTTAACGAAGTGATTCATTGTAACTGTTTTCCCGACTCCTGTGGCTTCTCCGATAACTCTCTTGTATTCTCCAGTTTGGTTTTCTTTTTTCTTGAACATCGCTGGCATAACAGTGCAGGTTCCCACAGAATCAAAATCAACTTGGCTACCAAAGCCGATGGTGTTGTTCTGACCTTTGGAAGTTGAATATACCCAGTTGCGGGTAACTCTAGAATATGGCTTCTCATCCAAATCATCAGCAAACCAATATTGACGTAATAGTGGGCCCAGTTTGACCGCCACCCAGCGGCCCCAATAGAGCACTGGAAAACGTCGCTGAATTGGATTTGAGGTCTGAAACCGATCATGGAAAAAGAGCAAAACAATAGCGATTGCAAAAGCATTACCGATTAGGGCTGCCGTCTGATACAAAATGCTGTCAGAAAATGCATTTCCCAATGGTTTCAACAATGCATAGGAACTAACTGCAACTGCTCCAATCCAGCCGCCGACCCATGTGTGCCATTTCGCCATGTTGCACCAAATGCCGAGTGCTGTATTGAATGAATCGCTTGCAATAAGTCCGGATGTTGACCGGCGCTTATTTGATAACGTCTTCATCCTGTCGTTAAACATGGCCTCGAAAAGCGCGATTCCTGCCAGGCCTGCCGCCCTCGATTTTTTTGGCCTCCGCCAAGCCATGCTCAGAACTTGGCTACCAATTATTTTGGTCGTACTAATCGGCGCTGCAGCATATCTTCCTTTGCAGAATTTACAAGTTGATTTCGTCACAGGTCCAAATGGTGGCGGTGGGACTACTCATACGGATATGACATATGAATACACTCTGTATCAAGAGCACTATCAAGTGGACATTACAGGGATTGATGACATTAAGTGGGATATAGAAGATGAAGGTATGTCGATGTCGTTTGGAGTGAAAGAATCCTACTCTGTATCACATGGTGATGGAATAAACCATGCCAATCTCGATTCGATGAAAATGAGTACGGGAGAGGTTGCAGAAGAACACGCTTCAACCTCTTGGTGGGTTTTCCTGTTCGCATTTGTCCTCCTATTATTGGTTCTTGAAAGAAGCAGTGATGGTTGGTTCAACAGAAATTTCCCTATGGCCCTTGAATGGGTTGCCGCAGGAGCCGCTTTGCTGATGGTCATCTTCGTTCTGATAGGATTTGGAGATTTCTTTGCTCTCGGGGAGGCTGCTCCTGAAGCTCTTGGCCATGTTGACTTTGATGGCGGCCTTTATGGTGAGTCCGTCACCGAAGAAGAAGATGGGGTTCTTGGCGAAACAGCATCATGGTCCCCCGGGATTGTAATGTGGTTGGAACTGATTATTTTGCTACTTGCAATTCCTCTAATTCTCTTACATTCTCTTGAGGCAATGTCAACGGGTTGGTGGGGAGATAGCAGAACTTCACACCCTAAGAGTATGTTCAAGGAAACTCCGGTTTCCAGTTTGCATGAAAGTGATGGTTTGTCTCTAAAAAACATCGGTCTCGCATCTAAAATTCCCGCCTTTGCCTCTATATTTGCGCTTATTCTCCTGACAAGTGCTCTCTTTATGCCTTGGGTTGAACATTATCAAGAATACAGAAGTGTGGATGAAGATGGCGATTGGAGTGTGCATCAAGTCACTTGG
>DUDM01000012.1:0-392 GCA_012959275.1 Candidatus Poseidoniales archaeon | reverse complement strand
TATTGTTGATTCCTTTGATAATGACCTTCGTCCCCAAAGAACGCAGACAAATGCTGGGCTCAAGCCGTCTTTGGCTTGCTACCGGCCTGCTACTCTCATGCTGGGTATTTTCTGGAATTACCAGTGACTTGGCTGGTGGAGGGAAAGCAATGTCCGGTGATGCCAGTCTATTACGGCCAGATGAAAATATGCTAATCATGTGGATTGAAGAAGGTGAGGCTGGAGAAATGGGATTCGGTCAAGCCTTTGTCATGCTCCAAGAAGCAGATTGGCTGGGCCTCATGATGGAAACAGGATGGAGTACAACACTTGCTGTTTCATTTATTAATATTGGAATTATTTTGCTATTCCTCTCAGCCCTTGTTTGCCTGACTGGCTTACATGAAAGTGCT
>DUDM01000011.1 GCA_012959275.1 Candidatus Poseidoniales archaeon | reverse complement strand
ATTATTGTGCAATATTCAGTTGCCCCATCCCAAAATCTTCCCCCGTACTAAATTCTTACATTACTTGTTGTTTCCCTCATATTCAAAGGGCAGCCTCTTAATATTTGTGAAATGATAAATAATATACAAATTTAATGCAGAGGGCAGGATTTGAACCTGCGAAACGGTATGTACTGGGACCTCATCCCAGCGCCTTTGACCAAGCTGGGCAACCTCTGCTTCAGCAAGCCGCCGACCAGCCACGCATATTTCAACACCGCGAAATAAACTTTCAGCGAAAGAAAACAGAACAACAAGTTAGGCTTGCGTCAGCGGCTGAAATTTGGGTTGTATCAATGTGAAGTAATTCATATCCTCGAGATTCTAATTCCCTTGTGACCGTTGGATAACCTTTGGCTACAATCATCTTATTCCCAAAACCAATAACATTCGCTCCTCTAACCTCTTGTTCAGGTATGATGATGACTTCAGTTCCTGAAATTTCACCAAAGGCATGGGCAGGTATGGTGCCATCTGTTAGTAGTAATATTGCATCATTTGGGCAAGAGCACATACTGGTCAAATGGAGCACATGTTCAGGAACATCAATTACACGTAATTCCAACCCATCATCTTCTACAAATTTTCTAAACTGCGCGATGCCAGCATCATTTGTTCGCTTGGATCTACCAATAAATAAAACATCCCCAATTCTAAGAACATCACCCCCATCCATCATTCCTTCCTTTGTCATGTGAACAAGTTCGAGATGTTTCCTTAATTCTTCGATAACAGCGGGTTGCTCCCCTCTTCTTGTTTGATGCCCTGGGTATGGAATGAAGCACCTATTTCCGAGGCTAACTGCCATGTCTTCCACGAAGACACAGTCTGGAAAAGCGTCATCAGTTGGGATTTGAATAATATTTACCCCTTGTTGGCGAAGTGCTTCAGCATAACCCTCGTGTTGTTGTTTTGCTAGGTTGAGGTCGGTTGGACCAGCCCCAAAATGAACTGCTAAGGCTTCTGTGTACGAAGCGGGCACCCCCCGCACAATTGCGTTATTGCGCTGACCCAAAGTAGTGGAGGACATGAAGCATCGTCTCGGCTTCTGCCATTCAATGTAATGTCGCGTGAAAGCGGTGCTTTCAACAATGATGTGCCAGTCGCCGCAAACATGTCAACAAGGCTTTCTGCATTGATGATAGTTTCATTGATGATTTTAACACCTTTATCAGGCTGCTTTGGAAGTGATGATGAACCCCCTAGGGTTTCTGCTACTGATTTGCTAATTAGTGGCGATATTGGCGGGGGGATTTGGTCAACAATTATTCTTGGTGCTAAATCAGACCTTTCTGTTTACATTCCATATTTTATTCAAGACCCCGGTTCATTGAGGGCTCAGAATGGAACTGTTTTGGAGATATCTGCAGGAGAGGAAGTTAGTGTTTCGTGGCTACTTCCTCCGAGGAATTCTGATGTTGTAATTCTTGTTGGCCAGCCGGGCCGAAGTAATTGGCCAACACGTGCCGCCAATGAGTCATGGATGGAATGGGCTGCTAATATGACACATAGTGGTGCTGTAGAGGTTGCAATGAACGGTGACGAGGGGGGCCTTTGGCCATGGTTGAATCATAGTGAAAATGATGGCGGTGAAGTTTCGCTGAGATGGTTAACATCTATTCGTCCTCAACGCACTGATTTGAATATGGATGAAGGAGTCGACGCTAGCGATGGTTGGATCGATGGGCGCAGTGTCTATGAATGGGTACAATTCATCACTGATGAAACACCTGACCCAACTGATTTAGCCGATGGCGCAAAAGGATACCTAGACCGCTGGATTGGAAATGGAAACCCAGCATATGAAGATGCAATTCTATACTTTGAAGGAGTTTTGAGTGATTTTGGATTGCGCACCGAAGTTCACCGATTTCAAGCAGGCACACTTTGGGCAGTCAATATTTGCGGCTACAAAGATGGTACAGTTTTCCCCGATGAATGGCTTGTTTTCGGTGGCCATTTCGATATCGCACCTTATGCAACACCCACTTCACTATTGCCTGGTTTTGAACAAACTGGATATGGAACAAGAACCGGAGCTTATGATAATACAGCAGGCTCAGCAATGGTCTTGACTACAGCAGGGGCCCTTTCACAATTTGATGCCCGCAGAACAATGGTCTTCTGTTTGTGGTCCTCTGAAGAAGAAGGCTTGTGGGGTTCGTCAGCATTTGCCGATTCCCTTCCTCAAGGAGTTACAGTTTCCAATTATCTTAATCTAGATATGGCCGGAATCAATTATCCTGGAAACTATGCTCTTTCTGTTTACCTTGGCCCTGATGGAAGCGGAGCGGAAATTGACCAACCGGGGATGTATCATCTTGCAGAATGGATAGGTTCTGATGCATTGAATCTGTCTTATCAGATAGAAAATGGCCGTATTGAATGGGAAAACGGGGGAGAGGCTCCTCTTTGGGGTAATCAATACAACGATACCGTTGCTATTTACGAATCTCCGACCGCCCGTAGCGACCATCAACCATTCCAAGACATCGGTGTTGCAACACTTGGTTGGAACGGGGTTGTTGATGGCTATCCATGTTATCACAAGACTTGTGATCAATTAGAGACAATGGAAGGCTATATGGACACCGAAACCGCTACTGGAGAAGCAAACCTTGTCCATTCATGGGATATTGTCACTTGGTGGGCTGTCTTTGCCTTCTTACATATGGACCAAAGCCCCGTTCCAAATGAATTGTGAAGACTATTTTCACCCATTTTAAATTGATTTTTAGCACAACAGGCATAGGAGGGTATGAAGTACTCGATACCTCGGCGCTTGCTTTATGGCACAAGGTACTGTCAAGTGGTTTAACCAAACAAAAGGATTCGGATTCATAGAGCAAGAGGGCGGTTCAGACCTCTTCGTTCACATTTCTGCAATAGAAGGAACTATCCGCGACGGAGATACAGTTGAGTTTGAGGTTGCAGAAGGCGACCGCGGACCAAATGCAATCAACGTCAAAAAGGTCGAAGAGTGAAACCAACCCATTTCATTCCTCTTGGAATGATGGTATTAGTTTTTAACACCCTTTAGTTTACTTAGACCATCCCTTTGGATATTCTGTTAGACCAGTGTTCTATTTACCTGCTCTAAACCAGAAGGATATTGATAATCGTATATTTCAACTAGTTGATGGGATGCAACTGAACCATTACACATCAGCAATTTAGATGAATTGAGATAGAGGGTATCAAGTACTCGATACCTCGGCGCTTGTTTTATGGCACAAGGTACTGTCAAGTGGTTTAACCAAACAAAAGGATACGGATTCATAGAGCAAGAGGGCGGTTCAGACCTCTTCGTTCACTCCTCTGCAATAGTAGAGGGCACCATCCGTGATGGAGATACAGTTGAGTTCGAGGTTGCAGAAGGCGACCGCGGACCAAACGCAATCAACGTCAAAAAGGTTGAAGAGTGAAATCAACATATTTCATTCTTTTAGGCACCATTGGCCAATTTTAGTTGCATTTGCATAGGCCACGCCTTACAGCAACAATTTCACCATTTCAATTAATGGAATCTCGGCCAATAAGGAATAAGTTTTCATACACCCCAATCTAGCCCCCACCATGAACAGGCGTATGCTTGCTTTCCTCTGCACACTTTTGATGGCTAGCCCAGGATTAGTTGCTATCGGTTCTGCTGATGAAAGCACCTCAGGGCGAACAGAAGTTGTGCCACAATTCGGCTCAGGTTTTGATGAGACTATTATCGCGGATGCCAGCGATGACCTTAATGTTCCAAGAGATTTAGAATTCCATCCTAACAGCAATAGAAATGATGAGTTATGGATCGTCAACCGTGCAACTGATAGTGTTTCAATAATTCACGAAACCGGTACAGGAAATCAGTGGTCAGAGAACCGCCAAGACGCATATGCATATCATTTCATGGAAGAAGTAAGCGCCATCGCTTTCGGCTCTCAAAGCTCTGAATTTGATTTTCAATTCGGCACAGCGCAGGAATCACGTAATACCTACAATGGTCAAAGCAGCCCCAACAATTTCATGGGCCCAACACTTTGGCCTTCATCTCTTTCACATTTAGCAGTTGAACATCAAGGAGACGATTCACTCCTAGGAAGCCACACCGACATGCAACATGAGTCGCCGAATGGCATGGGAATCGCCCATGATTCTGGAAATGCGTTTTGGTACTTTGATGGTTATTATAGCGACCTTGTTTACTATGATTTTCAAGCAGACCACGATACTGGTGAAGATGATCATTCTGATGGAATCGTCCGCCGATACAGTGACATTGTTCTAACCCGCTGGGCCGACACTTCCAGCCACATGGTTCTCGACAAAGGTTCTGGGATTCTCTATATTTCAGATACTGGAGCCAACCGTGTTCTCTGGGTCAACACAGATGACACGTCTGTTTCATCAACAAATATCTACAATGATAATTCTAGAATGGAGCCGCTTGAAGAATATAGTGAGGTAACGGGCATGGAGTGGGGGGTATTAGCAACAGGATTTTCCCGACCAAGTGGAATAGCACTTGATGGTGATACCTTGTTTATATCTCAGAATGGCAATGGGAAAATAAGTGCTTATGATTTATCTTCTAATGGGAAGAGTGCAACCGAAATCAAGACAGTTCAAACATCGGCCAATTCAATTATGGGTCTTGAAATTGGTCCCAGTGGCAAGTTGTACTATGTGGATGCTGGCCTCGATGAAGTTATTCGCCTCGATACTTTCCCTGATGCAGATGAGGATGGAGTTCGAGATTCTCTCGATAATTGTCCAAACATTGCTAACTCAGAGCAAGAAAACCATGATTCAGATTTAGAGGGAGATGCCTGTGATGCTGATGATGACAATGATGGAATATTAGATGATTTGGACATGTGTAGATTAGGTTTAACCGGTTGGGCATCAAGCAGCAGTACAGACCATGATAGTGATGGGTGTCATGATACATCAGAAGATACAGATGATGATGGTGACAGCATCGAAGACTTCTTTGATGATTGTAATCTTGGGGAATTAAATTGGTTAAGTGGCTTAATAACAGACCATGATAGTGATGGTTGTCAAGATTCATCCGAAGATTTGGATGATGATGCAGATGGAGTATGTGATGCCGAGACTATTCAAACGGGATGCATAAAAGGCTGGCCCGAATTAGACAGATGCCCGCTTGGAAGGATTGGATTCATTTCTAATCAATATACAGATAAGGACCACGATGGTTGCGAAGATAGTGCAGAAGATACAGATGATGACGATGATGGACATGAAGATTTGGTAGATATCTGTCCAGAAACAAAAGGAACAGCAATTTACGGCCTTGGAGTTGGATGTCCTGACTTTGATGGTGATGGTTGGGCAGATTTAGAAGATGAGTTCATATCAGAGCCAACTCAGTGGAATGATACTGATAGAGATGGTTATGGTGATGAAGCAAATGGTGTTGAACCTGACGGCTGCCCATTAATTTCTGGAGATTCAAGGTATGATCGCTTTGGTTGTTCTGATGCAGATGAAGACGGCTATTCTGACCCAAGCCAAACTTGGACAGCCTCACATGGTGCGGATGCATTCCCAAGTGATTCAAGCCAATGGAATGATAGCGATTCGGATAGTTTTGGAGACAATTCTAATGGGTTCCAACCCGACGCTTGCCCAACAGAAGTTGGTATTTCAACTAAAGATAGATTTGGCTGCGTAGATAGTGACGCAGATGGATATTCAGACCTCAACGATGCCTT
>DUDM01000010.1 GCA_012959275.1 Candidatus Poseidoniales archaeon | reverse complement strand
GTGGAGACTGCACTCGGTCTCATCGAAAAGGCGAATAATTCACTCGGTCAACGTGGAACAATTGTCTTAGACCTAGCAACTAACAGAAATGGTTCAGGCTACAAATATTGGAATGACGATCTCTATACAGCAAATGCAACACTAAATGGAAGTATGGATTTGCCTGTAATGTTCAACCAAAATAGCACTTTCATCACTAATGTTAGCAATGTCATCGCATATGCTTCATGGGGTTCAAATGATGGCTCGTGGAATGCGAACCATCTGCCTAACAGTGGCTACGATACTGCAGATTCGGGATGGGGTACTGGCTCGAAATATTGGAACTCTGGTCTACCAGCATTGGGCTCTACAGAATCATTTGATTGGAACCAGCAAACTTCTGTGAAACGAAATGGTAATGCAGCACTGGAAGGGGCTTTATTGCGCAAAAACTGTGATAGTGATTCGGCAGAACAGACCAATGGATTACTGGCAGAGTATTTCGATAATACTGGGATTACATTCAATACCAGTTTAATGCCTAATCTCTCAAATCGGGCTGCCGACTTCATTCGAATAGATTCCGAATTGGATTATACTTCAATGCAGAGCACTTGGCCTGGATTGGATGACCGTTTCAAAGAGCATTTCTCTGTTCGTCATAGCGGCTATCTAAATATTCCAGAATCAGGAAATTGGTCTTTCCATCTTGGTAGTGACGATGGCTCAAAATTATGGTTAGATGGAGTGGAAACAATCGACAATCAAGCAATTCATCCTCATGTCGAAGTCTCTTCCAATGCGACATGGTATGCGGCTGGTTTACACCCAATTAGAATAGAGATGTTTGAAGCAAGTGGTTGGGCCGGACTTGACCTCTCTTGGACAGGGCCCAATATGAGCAGAGCAATTGTCGCTGAACAATATTTAACAGTAGGAAATGGTAGTTTTCCAGCCCAATCTAATTTGGTTCATTATTGGCAATTCGAGGATGGTAGTGGTACCACAATCAATGATTCTGTGGGTACAGCAAATCTAACGATTCAAGGTAGTTCTGCTGGAAGCAATTGGGCCAATGGTATTGATGGTGGTGCCTATGATTTTGACGGAATCGACGAATTTGCTTCGGCAGATATTTCAGATTGGAGCGGTAATTTCAGTATCTCGATGTGGGTAAAAACCAGTAATAGTAGTCAAGACCAGTATTCTTCTGTAATCGCAGTAAGTAATACAGCAGGCGATAAAGCATCATTCCAGATTCAACAAAACGGAAATGGAATTTGGCAACTCCGAAATAATAACACGAATGATTTCGGCGATGTGAGGGGAGAGGCATGGAGCAACCTTGCTTTTACTTTCTCAAATGGCACAGTGCAGCAATATCTAGACGGGTTATTGGTTAGAACAGTAGCATATGGAAATGATAGCATCGATGATATTCAATTATTCAAAATGGGGGTAAATCGAGCTGGTAATACCTACCACCGAGGCCTCATCGATGAGGTGATGGTGTGGAATAGCACTCTTAGTAGTGAGCAGATTCTCGCAGCCAATCGCAGAATGATTGCTGACTGCGAGCAATATAGTCAAGCCGACAATGCCACAGCCTTCGTACAACAGGATTTTGATTTTGATAATTCATTGATGGGCCATGCATGGATAATTTATGGATATGGTCAAAAATCAGGCTGGGTGAATGGAGATTACAAGATAATCGTCGAGGCTTACGCAGAAAATGGCAGCCTACTATCAAGTAACATCAGTAGCGCTCAAACATTTACATCAACTTGGAATTCCAAAACTATGCGCTTTAGGCCAAACCAAGATGCCGCTAATTTCAGCATCAGAATGGAGGCAGTTATTGAGCAAGGAACTTACAATGGTAGTTTCTACTTTGAAACAATGAATCTAAGAGCGATTAGGCCCCATATGGATTGGCTGGATGGAAGCATAGCGGAAACTGCGGTATCAACAGGAGGACGTTCATTCAATTGGGGTAGCACATACGGTCAATCTCTAATTGCAGATTTACTAGAAGATGGAGTATCAGGTGTGAAAGGCTATGTCTACGAACCTTACCTTTCTGCAGTTGCTTATCCAAGTGTCATGACAACTGCCTATGCCAGCGGTTATAATTGGGCTGAATCGATTTACATGGCAAATCCATTGATGAGTTGGATGGGAGTCGCAGTTGGGGATCCGAAGATGGCGGCTTTTGCAGATATTCTTCACGATGCTAATCTTACTGACATTAGAGAGAATGGAACGCCGACTCAAGGCCGAACAACTGGCTTAGAAGTCATCATCGAAAACCTTGGTCTTGCAATGGGTAATGGTACATTGGAAGTTAGGGAGAGACAAGGAAATGCATTAGTCGGTAGCATCAACCTCAGTTTGGCAGCTGGAGATCAAAGCGGTTCAAGAATTAAGGCAGAAGTTCCAATCACCCCAAAACGTTCTGGCTATACTGAATTTGTAGTTAGATGGGTCAATGCAACAGGTTCCTATGAACGCCTCAAAGATAACAATGTGATAATCATCAATCTACTAGTCAATGAACCCCCAGGTGTTAGTCAGGCATCATGTCAGTCGAATATTGTCTATCGTGGAAGTTCATTCACTTGTAGTGCCATAGTAGGTGATGATGTAGGGGTTATCTCAACCGATATCGGCTGGAGAATCAGAATAGATGATGAAAATTATACAAATATTTCTTGGGCGACTGCAGGCACTAGTGATAACACAACTTGGTGGACTGGAATTAGCATTCCCGCAGATTCACCTTTGGGTTGGATAGAATTACATGTTATTTCATATGATAACTTAGGCTTTGCATCGGCTACATTTGTGGCTGAAAACATATCTGAAGTAGTAGATGCACTGGCCACTTGGAATGGCCCGCACATCGAAGGTGTTGACTCTACAGACTGGGCTGGGGTAACAACACTTTCAGCATTTGGAAATGGGCTTGCTCGTGGGCAAGTCTCCAGAATGAAGGCCTGCGTACTTGATGCGGACCATGATTCAACATTACAAGCACCAATATTCAACAGCAGTATTGGAATTATCTCAAATTTAACTTTAGTGAACACAAGTACTCCCAGCCTTACTTGTTATCAAGCAAATATCAGCATTGAAAACGGAGTGGCGCTGGGGCCCCATCAAATCTCAATAACAACTGAAGAAGGTAGCAACGCTAGGAGTATTACGTTGGCTAACCTTGATCCTGAACCAATTATGGATTTGAGAAATGCTGACAACCAAAGTATCGAATTCTCAAGTGGCGGCATTGGGGAATCAATTTGGCTAACCATCAATGACGCAGATGACCCAGATGGTAGTGCATATGGAGACTTATTGGTCAAATGGCCGGGGCATGTGGACAAGGCTGTTGCATTCGAAATAGAATCAGGTGAACATGGAGTGCTGATTGCAATGCCATATCCAAATGAAGCCTTGGAGCAAAACCAACTCACTGTTGAATTGACCTTGAGAGCAGCCCATTCATCCTATGTTGAGACAAGTCATTCTTGGTCAGTTCTACTTTCCTCACCTACTTCCTCTGGAATAATTCTTTGTGATGTTGAAGGAAATCAAGTTGACTGGTTGATTCGAGGCCATCCGGTAATTGCAAGTATGCCCATTTTCAGTCAACGACCAATTGCTTCAGCAAGTGCAAGTCTTGCCCAAACTGGTTGGACGGTATCTGCAAGCCAATTAGATGAGAGCGACTTCAGTGGACTATGCTTTCCCTCGCAATCCTCATCCCATCTTCTAAGATTCAGAGTGGTAGCAGATTCATCTTTCATGAAAGGTGAAGCAACTTTGACCATGACCTTCAGAGACCTTGATGGCTTAATGGTTCAGGAAAGCCTACACCTTAGCATTAAACATGCCATACCGAGTATTGAATTAACTTCTGAAGATGAAGTTGATGCTGGTCAAAACATCAATATTCAAGCATTCGTAACCGATCTTGATAGCGTTGAGGGAACCTCTTGTACTATCAGTATCACTGATTCACTCAACCAATCAGTCTTCACCCATTCAAAGCAAGTGACTGCTATTAATGACAATGAGGGAATTGTAGAATATACTTATCCAACTCCGAAGAAAAATAGCAGCCAAAACATTCCTCCTTGGCAAGTATCCATTCAATGTACTGATTCTCAGGGAGATACCGGTCAAGCAGAATTAAACCATTCAATAACCGCAATTCCAATTCCACCTTGTACTGAAAACTGTGAAAACGAAGCCCCAGTTGAACAGAAGGCAGCATCCGGTTTTTCAACTCAGAAAACCATCATTGCTGCAGGAGGGGGCATTGCAATACTCTCAGGTATAGCACTAGCATTCATCGCAGGCAAAAAGAAAGAACAAGAACTTGAAGAAGACCCTTGGTCAGAAAAGTTACTTCAGCGGCCAACGGAGATGTCTGAAGAGGAATTAGAAAACCATCATCAAGTATTGGAAGAGCATGAAGAGAGCGAGTTTTCGGATATTATCGAAGATATAATTTGAGCACTCCAACGCGAAAGCCTTTCATGGTGGAAGGACTCGCAAGGTCTGAGCAAGATGGCAACAGGATATGTACTAATCAATGTCAAGCCAGGAATGGAATTTCAGGCCTTTCAAGAAATAAAAGTAATGGAAAATGTAGTTGATGCTACAATTCTATTCGGAGATTATGATATTCTCGTAAAAATTGAGGCAGCAGACATGGGTACTATAGCGCGCACCGTTGTTGACCAAATCCGACAAGTGGAAGGGGTCTCTGATACCAAAACCTTAGCAGGCGCAGAACTCTAATTTAGACAAGTAAAACACAGTTGTTATTTTTTTAATTTCAGGATTTTCCTAAACGCACGACTGCGCCAATATGGCAAAAACGACCCTCGAAATTTAACAATTAGGGCATTATGTGGAGCAGTACAACGTTTTTCTTGCGAAACGTTTATCCCTTTAACGTTAAGGTGGCAAAATTGGAGGTAGATAACTATGGCAGATAAAAAGTACTTCGTTCTGATGAAGGGCGGAGCAGATACAGGCCAGGTCTTCGCTAGCCGTCAACCACGTGGCGCGGCATTGAAGGCTGCAACCCGAGGAGCACAAGACATTCGGCTGCGCGAGCGCGGCACAAAGAGGGTCCATGTGTTTAAGGGCTGGACCCAGATGGTAGACAAGCCGGCAAATGGACCAGCTTGGTTGCCCGATAGGGTCAAGAAGGCCAATGTCAAGAAAGTCGGAATCGAGCACCTCTGAGTGTTCATTCTGGTCTTCTGACTGAGTTTGATACGGATAACCACATCCGAATACGGCGGCCGCCCAGATATTCTGGGCGGCTTTTTTTTAGTCACGTCCCGCCTAATATTGAAATATCATGCATTAGATAGTGAGAACATGAATTGGACAAAACCCCTTCTTTTTGGAGCAATAATTGCTGGTCTTGGCTTGCTTCTCCTAATCAGTGCAGGTACAAGTGCAGGACAAGATGAACTTCACATCGAAGATTATGTCTTATGGCAAGGAACATTTGCAGAGGATATTGTGCTAAGCGATTTTCATGAAGATAATGAATACAAGGTGTATATCAAACCTGGTGGAGAATACCAAAGTTTAAATTTTGAAAGTTCATCTGGAGAGCAGTATTTCAGAGCGGAAAATTTTGGTAATAAAGATGATGGGTGGATTGAGATTGGTTTCATAGAGATGGCCCAATGCCCATGTACCTTGAATCTAAATGCTAGCAACGAGGTGATAATAGTTGATAGTAATCAGAAAAGTGAAGATTCAGGTGCAATGGTTGATTCATTTTTCCTGTCTTATGCATCTGGATGTTGTTTGATTGGAATCGGCTCTTTGGTTTTCATCATTGAAAGTATCCGTACTAAAGAAAAATCTCAAGAGGTGGAAATCATCCAACATTAAGCACAATATTAGTTCCTGACCAACCCTAAGTGCGTAATTTCTTGCCAGTTATTTTGCGCCACACCATCTTCAGCGGATCGTAATAGCGGTCCGCTACACGTTCTTTGAGAGGAATAATTGCATTATCAGTGATGTTTATTCCTGCTGGACAAACATCAGTACAACACTTGGTGATATTGCAATAGCCGATGCCAAATTCATTTTTAATTTCAGGAATTCTATCCTCTTCATCCATTGGATGCATCTCAAAGTTAGCCAACCTAACCAAAGTTCTTGGACCACCGAACTCATCGAATTTTCGATATTCGCGTAGTACGTGGCAAGTATCCTGACAGATGAAACACTCGATACACATTCTGAACTCCTGAGCCCTCTTAGCCTCGAATTGGCTGAAATTCCAATCCATCTCTTCTGGACCTTTGATTGGAGCCACAGCCTTCGCCATCTCATAATTCCATGAGACATCAGTTACTAGGTCCTTCACGTGAGGGAAAGTTTGCATTGGTCGGACTGTGATGTTTGTGCCTTCGGGTGTTTCTTCGAGTAAGTCGCTCATCCTTGTCATGCACATCAAGCGTGGTTTACCGTTGATTTCAGCGCTGCAAGAGCCACACTTTCCGGCCTTACAATTCCAGCGGTTTGATAATTCGGGTTCTTGTTCGTATTGGACGCGGTGAACACAGTCCAGTAGAACCATTCCTTCGTCGAGTTCGAGGTCATAGGACTCAAGTTCCCCTTCACCTTCTTGGCCTCTGAAAATATCGATTGTGATTTTTTTTGCCATTTCACTCCTCCTCCTGCTTTTTTGCCTTTGAACGGTCAAGAAGTTTCTCTAATTCTGCTGGGGGTTGATTCAACTCTTCCTGACGGATTTTTACTTCTCCGTCCTGCATCCAGATGACATTGGTTGTGTGACTCCATTTGCCAGTGTCGGGTTCGGGGTGGTCCTCTCTAGTGTGTCCGCCTCTACTTTCGGTTCGAGTTAGAGCAGCCAAGGTGCAGGCTCTTGAGATATCTACCATGTTCTTCAGATCTAGGGCTTGATGCCAGCCACTATTGTAGACAGTAGAGTTTCCAGGATTTGCTGATATTGAGCGTATAGCAAACTCATCAAGGTCCTTCAGTGCTTTTTCCAATCCAGGGCCACTTCGAATGATGCCGACTTTTTCCTGCATCATGTCACGCATCGCTTCATAGATAATACCAGGGTTTTCTCCACCTTCTCGAGAGAGGGGTTCCATGATATCTCTACAGGCTGTTTCAACTTGTTCAGTGTCGAGTGCAGGTTGCTCCATCTCTGCAGCCGCTTTGGCCGCATATTCACCTGCTCTTTGACCAAATACGATGAGATCGGAAAGTGAATTTCCACCAAGTCGGTTAGCACCGTGTAATCCTGATGCGACTTCTCCAGCTGCATAGAGGCGAGAGACAGAGGATTCCTGAGTCTTAGGGTCAACCCTAACTCCTCCCATCACATAGTGGGCAGTAGGTCCAACTTCCATTGGCTCGAGGGTAATATCTACACCTGCTAGTTCCTTGAATTGGTGATACATGGATGGCAGTTTCGCCTTGATTTCTTCAGCAGAGCGTTGGGATGCGATGTCGAGGTATGCTCCACCGTGGGTTGAACCTCTTCCTTCTGCTACTTCCTTATTGATTGCCTTGGCCACAACATCTCTTGTTAGTAACTCTGGAGGTCTACGGACGCTGGCGATTTCTCCTGCGACGACTTGGCGCACCCATTCTGTGGATTCTTCTTCTGTTTCGGCATGGTCGCCTTTGAACATATCAGGGACATTGTCGAACATAAATCGCACACCTTCGCTATTCTTCAGCACGCCACCTTCTCCACGAACTCCTTCTGTTACGAGGATTCCACGCACACTTGGTGGCCAAACCATGCCGGTTGGATGGAATTGTACGAATTCCATGTCGATTAATTCAGCACCAGCCCATAGAGCAAGAGCATGGCCATCACCAGTATACTCCCAAGAACCTGAGCAGACCGACCAGCAACGGGTGATTCCGCCAGTTGCAAGAATAGTAGTCTTGGCTGAATATGCGTGTAATGCACCATCAACGCGGTCGTATGCTACGCAGCCAGTACAATTCCCATCACCATCCTGAAGTAGATGGCGGACGGTGTATTCCATGAAGATATCAAGACCAGAGTGTATCCCTTTCTCCTGAAGAGTTCTGATGATTTCTAGACCAGTAGAATCACCAACGTGGGCCAACCTTGGATAGGTGTGTCCTCCGAAATTGCGTTGATTGGTTAGACCACTTGGAGTACGGTCGAAAACGGCTCCCCATTGTTCAAGTTCACGAATTCGGTCTGGTGCTTCTTTGGCATGGATTTCCGCCATCTGCCAATTGTTGAGGTACTTCCCTCCCTTCATGGTGTCTTTGAAGTGGGTTTGCCAGTTATCGCGACTATCTGCATTAGCAAGAGCAGCAGCAGCCCCTCCTTCTGCCATAACGGTGTGCGCCTTGCCGAGCAAGGACTTGCAGATGATGGCGGTTCGAGCACCCTGACGTGCTGCTTCGATCGCAGCACGTAGTCCGGCCCCACCAGCACCGATAACGATAACATCGTATTCGTGATTTTCATAATCCACCATTTCAGACACCTCCGATTAAGACCAAGTCGCTCCAAACACCGCTGGTGCACATGTAGACATAGAAATCCGAAAACATGACCCAGAATAATGAGTAGATAGCCCATTTGTTGTGGTTCTTGTTCAGGCCAGAGCATGCAGTCCAGCACTTTTCTGCCACTTTACCACCGCCATTGCGGAAGCGGTTGCGGATTCCACCGATTAAGTGTCGGAAAGAATGGCAGCCAAGGGTGTAGCCCCCGAGTAGGACTACATTGAGTGCCAATACCAGAGTACCCACGCTGATTCCCATACCTGCATCATCGCCGCTATGAAATTGAGTTGCCATGTAGGCGTCATAAGAAAGGACGAAGAGATATGCTACTGCTAGGTACATGAAGTAGCGATGCAAGTTTTGGAAGAGGAATAACTTCCTCTCACCATTGTAATCTCCAAATGGTGTGCTAACTGCACAAGCAGCAGGGCTTGCGAAAAATGAGCGGTAGTATGCTTTGCGATAGTAGTAGCAAGTGCCGCGGAATCCTGCAGGAACAATTAGGATGAACATGGCGGGGCTCATCCACCAGAGAAACTCTGGGACCCATGACCCGAGGCCATCTTTACCAGGAATAATCAATGGAGAGAAAAGTGGTGAAAGAACATGGCTATCTTCAGATTCAATCGCATAGGTTTGACATTCGGTCATTACTCCTGCAGCAGCATCACATGCCGAGTTTCCAAAGTCGCTGAAGATCCAGAAGTCTGCCTCCATAAATCCGCGCCATGTTGCATAGACCATCATGATGCCAAGATAGGCAGCCATCGCCATCGGTGATGTCCACCAAGAATCTATTCTGTCAGTTTTACCAAGGCCTCTTGCCATCGGTAATTGTTTCGCATCAACCATCTATTGTCGACCCCACGGGGTCGGGCTGACTGCGTTGGCACTTTATTTTATCCAATAGCCCTAGACTTAGTTCACGACAGGCTTCCCCAATCGATTTCCGCTTCGACCATTTCAATTTCGTCAACATCCATCTGTGCCAACTGCAACTTTCCACTCAACTCATCGTTGACTGCATGCCAGTAAGAATAGGCTTCAATGACCCATATCCCCGATTCTCTGGTTCCATTGCCGCTGCCCTTTACTCCACCGAATGGTAAGTGTGCTTCTGCTCCAGTGGTCGAGTTATTGATTCCCGTCATTCCCGCTTTTATTCCGGATTTAAAGCGGTATGCTTCCAATCTATCATTGGTATAAATAGCACTGGATAGACCATATGGTGAGGCATTTGCTAAGTGTAATCCATGCTCAAAGTCACGGGCTTTGACGATTGTAATGGCGGGACCAAACAGCTCGTTCATGAAACAGTCCATATCTTCGGTGACATCTGTGTAAACGTGTGGCCACATGTAGACTCCTTCGTCAGCATTTCCAAGGAACCCTGATGGGGCAGATTGTGCAGTTATCCTACCTTCACCAAACAATTTAGTGGCGCCATCAGTATCACACATTTTGATAGTTTCAAGGAAATCATTTGCATATTTTTGAGAAAGCATTGGTCCATAGAGAACTTCGCCATCATGCATTGAATCTCCGATAACGGTATTCCTTACCTTCTCCATTAGCATCTCCATGAATTGATCATAGATGTCTTCGTGAAGAATTAGGTTGCCAAGACTAGTGCAGCGCTGACCGGCAGTTCCAAATCCAGACCAGTAGGCACCTTCAACCGCATTCTCCAAGTCCGCACTAGGCATAATGAGGAGAGGATTCTTACCGCCTAATTCAAGGCTGCAAGATACTAAGTTTCGCCCACATACTTCACCGATTGTCTTGCCGACTGCAGTGCTGCCGGTGAATGAAATCTTGTTGACTCTACCTTCATCGACCGCATCGACTAGATATTGGCCGGTAGTGCTACCCTTTCCGTGAACTAAATTGATTACACCATCTGGCAAACCTGCTTGGTGCATGATTCGAGCCAAGGCAAAGGAAAGCAGTGGCGCATCTTGGGGTGATTTCCAAACACAGGTATTTCCACACATGATAGCAGGAATCATTTTCCAAAATGGTACTGCAGCTGGGAAATTACAGGCGTTGATTATTCCACAAACACCCAAAGCGCGGCGGTAAGTGGATAATTCCTTATTTGGCAATTCTGAGTGCACAGTTTGACCATATAGACGGCGGCCCTCAGATTGGAAGAATAGGCAAGTATCAATTGCTTCTTGTACTGAGCCGGCTGATTCTTTCAGAGTTTTACCAATTTCTCTTGTTTCCAAGCGGACGATTTCATCTTTGTTTTCCATCAACAAGCGTCCCATGTTGCCGATAATTTGGCCACGGGTTGGAGCAGGCATTGATGACCAATCAGGGAAGGCAGCATGAGCAGCATCCAATGCAGCAGAAACATCATCTCTTGATGACAGTGGAAATTCTCCAAGTATATCGTTATGATTTGCTGGATTGGTCGAAGTAAAAGTAACTCCATCACTGGATGATGATAGTTGTCCGTTGATGATATTCCACCCCTTAATACAGGGTAATCCGCCGGGATTGTCATTATTTAGGATTTCAAGGGCGCTTGCAAGTACGTGTACCATAGGGCCGGCGACCGGCGGGGGGGAGATGAATGCTACGCTTCATCCACCTTTACGCTGATATGCCAACATAACATGGGCAACATCTCTATGTTGTCTAGCAATTTCCCTGAATCCGGCTCTTTCTGCCAGTAGAGTAACATCATCTGGGCTAAACCTTGCATGCTCGCTAAAGTGTTGGAAAGTATCCTCATCCAAAGGTGGTTCCTCTTCCTTTCTTGCCAAATAATCTGCAAAGGAATGACGGCACCAATCGAAGATGAAAAGACGTCCACCTGGGCGGATAAGTTTTGCAGCATTTTTCAATAGAGAGAATGGATTTGGCAATTCATGAAGGACCATACTACAATGGCCGACTTCAAATGTTCCATCGATGCTCGCTGACCACTCATCACTCGATAAATCTGCAGCCACAACTTCGGCGCCAATTTCAGCACCGGTTAGGCGTGCAGTTTCGAGCATGACTGGAACTAATTCCACTCCACACACTCCAACTTCAGGGTATCTTGCCTTCATCATCGTTAACCAACCTCCAGGGCCAGTACCCATATCCAAGGCTTTGGCGTTTGGAACTAAAGCCGGTGCAATCCATTTTGAGAAGAATTCCCAGTAATCTTCGTTAAATCGCCCAGCCTGTGTATCGACCATGACATCGTGAAAATTCTGAAAATTTCTGTGATGCGACCGCAAGTGGTCGAGGGTGTCCATGCTTCGTCGCAGAGCCGGAGACTATTGATTCTTGACCTGTTTTGCAGATTATTGATTGAAGGGGTTTTTTACCCTCGCCGACCTCGTAGGGCCGGCTGGGGTTCGAATATGGCTGCAAGGAAGGACAATTCAATAAATCTACGCGTCGCAAAAGCGATACCAAGCGATGTCGGTCATGGACGGGCTCGAATATCTGGTGATAATACTCTTGGCTTGAAACCTGGAGACATTGTCGAAATAAAAGGCGAAAAACGTTCTACTGCAGCTATGTATTGGCGTGCACGCCAAGAAGATTCCGGCATGGATATTGTACGAATAGATGGTATAATCCGCAAAAACGCAGGAGTAAGCCTAGGTGACAAGGTTTCAGTTTGCAAGGTTGAAGGCAAAGCATGCACTAAATTGGTTCTCTCACCAGTAATGGCGAATAAGCAGAAGGTCAAATTTGGTCCTGGAATTGAGGGATTTGCTCGGCGTGGATTGAACAAGCGTCCAGTGGTTGCCGGAGATCGAATTTTTATTCCTGGAATGACCCTATTTGCTGAGGCCTTGCCATTTGCAATCCTTCAAACTACACCCAAAGGAATTGTCCAAGTCAATGGCGATACTGAGATAATAATCAAGGATGAATCGATTGACGAGGAAGACGTCGGTGCATCTTCGGGGATTACTTACGAGGATATCGGTGGAATTGGGGACCAGTTACTCAAAGTTAGAGAAATGATTGAATTACCACTTAAGCACCCTGAGTTATTCCGAAGGTTGGGCATTGACCCACCAAAGGGAGTTCTTCTTCATGGTCCCCCTGGCACTGGTAAGACCATGATTGCTAAGGCGGTCGCCACTGAAACTAATGCCCACTTCACCGCTATCAATGGCCCCGAAGTCATTAGCAAGTATTACGGAGAATCAGAAAAACAATTACGAGAAATCTTTGATGAGGCAGCAAATAATGCTCCTGCAATTGTATTTATTGATGAAATTGATTCAATTTGCCCCAAAAGAGAAGATGTTTCGGGTGAGGTTGAACGCCGCGTCGTCGCTCAAATGTTGACCTTGATGGATGGAATGCAAGGGCGGGATAATGTCATTGTCATAGCAGCGACTAATCGCCGTGATGCAATCGACCCTGCTCTACGCAGACCTGGCCGCTTTGACCGAGAAATTGAGATAGGCGTGCCAGACCGTTATGGGCGCCAAGAAATTATGGAAGTTCACACCCGTGGAATGCCAATTAGTGATGATTATGATATTGATTGGGTACTGGATAATTCATACGGTTTCGTCGGTGCAGACCTAGCCGCCTTGGTTCGGGAATCAGCTATGAAAGCACTGCGCCGCTATTTGCCAGAAATTGATTTGGATGAAGAGGTCATTCCACCAGAAGTGTTGGAGAAGATGGAGGTGAAGATGGAGGATTTCAAGATAGCAATCCGAGAAATAGAACCATCTGCATTACGAGAAATTTATGTTGAGATACCAGAAATCTCTTGGGAGGAGGTTGGAGGACTTGAAGAAATCAAAGAACGCTTGAAAGAAAGTGTAGAATGGCCATTAACCAAACCGGAACTGTTTGAGCACTTCGGAATAAAACCGCCACGAGGAATCGTCCTATTCGGTGCTCCAGGAACTGGAAAAACGATGTTAGCGAAAGCAATCGCCAATGAAGCAAAGGCCAACTTCATCTCAATCAAGGGTCCAGAATTGATATCAAAATGGGTTGGAGAATCAGAGAGGGCAATTCGTGAGATTTTCAAGAAGGCAAAGCAGGCGGCACCTTCGATTATTTTCCTCGATGAATTTGAAAGCATTGCTCACATGAGGTCAGGTGGCTCAGGTGGTGAAGGAAGTGATGTTGCCAATCGTGTGGTCAACCAATTATTGGCTAGTATGGATGGAATAGAATCCTTGGAAGGAGTCATCGTCGTGGCAGCCACTAACCGACCGGAAATGATAGATCCAGCATTACTGCGCAGTGGCCGCTTTGAGAGGGTCCTACATGTGCCGCCACCTGATGAACAAGCCAGAAGAGTAATCGCAGAGATTCATACAGCAAAGATGCCATTAGGTAAATCGGTAGACTTGGATACTCAATTCAAGGGACTAGATGGATTTACTGGCGCAGATATCGAAGCAATTTGCAGAGAAGCAGGTTTGATAGCCATGCGAGCCAATAAGAAGACGGTAACTGGAGCCCATTTCAAGGAAGCAGTTTCACGAGTACGCCCAACGGTTACTGCTGATATGATGGAATACTATACAAAAATGGAAACAATGCTTGTCAGTGGCCTTTCTAACATCAAGCGAGATAAGGATTCTAATCGTGGATTTGAAACGGTTTGAGCCTGGTTATCTTAATGCCCGTAGGCAAAGCCTTCATGGTGCTGTGTTATGACCACCCCCCCGTAGGGGGGGAGTAAATGGGCTCAAGTTTCGGACATGAATTACTTGGGCGCAAAGTCGTTGACTTGGCTGGCGATAGTCTCGGAATTCTCGTAGACTTGGAGATAGACCGCCCCACAGGTGCTGTACTCGCCATGTTTGTTCGTCTTGAAGAGAATCTCGACCCGAGTAGATTACCTTGGGATATGGATGAAAATTTGATGCGGGTGCCGGTTGAGGAGGTTGACAGAGTAGCAACAAGCGTACATCTGAAGCGTTAAAGAGGTGAATCAACGACCGACCAAGGTCGGGGAACCTTCTAAACCGAGCGAAGTACGTGGAGCAACCAGTTAACAGGAGACAAGGGGGGAATTGAGATGGCGAAGATGGGACGAAAGATGCGAAGAGGTCTACTTCTGGCTGGATTCTATGGCACTTTATTGCTCTTGATTGGAGTTGTTCTGTCCTCTTATATCCAAACTGGAAACCGTTCGCAGTTGTCCGCTTATGACGATGATTGGAATGACATATCAGCCTTCCGAGAAGATATCAATGATATGGGTATAACGACCCGTTCGGTGGTTAGCAGTCCACTCCTCCTCAATGATATCGATGACCCCGGCAATGCTACTTTCGTTATCAGCGGAGTAGAGAGGGATACTTTCAGCATGCCACATTTCGGTGAATCAGGGTTCATTGAAATCGAGGAAGCTGATGGATACAGCACTTCTGAAATCGAAGCCATCGTTGATTTCTACAAGGCAAATGGCACTGTAATAGTCCTTGAGGACTTCGGATTCGCCAGCGGCTTGGCTGAAGCATTTGGTTGGAAATTCGATGGCCACCAGATGTATGATTCCTTATACGAACCTACACTTAATTCTTCTTTTGTTTGGACTTGTCTACAGGAAGAAGCCTGTGGAATGAAGAATACCACTGTTGACAATGCTTCACATAAGGCCCACCCAGTGTGGGACGGAGCCCACCCTTGTGCCTTGGTGGATGGCCGTTCTACAGCACCAAATGAAGCCGGACTTTGTTCTCACCATTGGCAAGCTGGCGCAATTAACTACAATTCATCTTACCAATTATTGTTGAATGGTCCAACTATCATGGAAAATGGTTCAAGTCGTTCAAAACTTGGAGTTTCACATACTATCGCAGTCACTTCAAAGGATGCATCAATCGATGTAAATCGCGATGGAGAGGTTAATGTTGGGCAGGAACTCAATGAAGAAACACCGGATAGGGCGGCCAGTATCGAAGGAAATTTCGTTGTTGGCGTTGAGATCTGCGAAAGTAGATGTGAACACGCAGGAGAAGGTATGGAAGGACGGATTATTTTCATTGCAGACGGCTCATTACTTTCCAATGCGATGTATGATTATGAGGGTTATAATCGAGGAGATTACACTGATGGCAAGACTCCAAAGGTTGCAATGCCGGCTAACGACAATCGCAAATGGGCACTCGATGTCATTGCCCTTGCCTTATTGACAGATGAAAATGGTACATTGGAAGCAAGTGACAGCGCTTTAGTGATTTTCGATGAAAGCCGCCATCCACAGAATGCATTTTTTGCAGAATCCTATAACCTTATTTATTGGATTTTAGTTTATTTCACAGGTGAGTCGATGGCTATGTTATTGCTCTTCATGGGCTTGTTCGTCGCCTTCGAGGCTGTAGTTATCAAGAAGAAGGACCCAGAGCCTTGGAGGCATGTTTTCAGTATTATTTACTATGGATTTGGTGATGCTAGACGTTACAGTTTCTACGCTAAATCAAACAAGATAAAACAGGTATTCTTGTCAAGAGTGAGAAATAACAATGCTTTGACTAGAGAAGAATTCGATGCCATGCCGGCGACAGAGTTACAACAGATGATTTCTGACCCTATATTGATTAAATTCGTCTTTGAAAACCGTGACTATTCGTTGGAACAATTGGTGACTATCGTAAAACGAATCAAAGCGTGGGGGAGGGCTTGAAATGTGGACTCGTAAGGCGTCATTCACCTTCGTTGGAGGTATTGCTCTTCTTTTGGTTGGGATGATGATTGCGAATCACCAATTGATGATTTTCGGCCTCGCATTAATCGCCTTCATAACCGTTAATTCATGGCTAGCCGGGCATGGAGATGTCGAAGTTTCACGTTCTTTGTCAGCCGATAACTTGTACAAAGGTGATGATCTCTATGTGGAATTGGTTGTGACTAACCGCTCAATGCGTAGAACTCAAATGTTGGAAGTATACGATAACGTTCCTCATGAAATGAAGTTACGTTCAGGTTTGAACGCAATGCGCTTGAACCTTGGACCGGGAGAGACTGCTCGGATTCGCTATTCCCTACGCTGCCCTCTGCGTGGCCACTTCTCTTTGGGACCTGTAAGCCTTCGATTCCGCAACACCTTCAATTTATTCATGGAGGAGATGTATATTCCTCATCATTCAGACATGATTGTCTTCCCACAAGTTGCAGAAATTGAAGAAGCCTTTGTGAAATCCAATACACCGAAGATGTACACCGGTGCTACTACTCTTCGAAACGCTGGGCCTGGTACTGAGTTCTACGCTCTAAGAGAATATGTCCCTGGTGACCCATTCAAGATGATTAATTGGAAAGCAAGTGCCAAGACAGGAGATGGCACTCTAATCGTTAATGACACCTGTAGAGATGCGGTAACAGATGTCTACATCATATTGGATAGTAGAGACGTTAGCCGAATTGGCACGGTATTGAAAAACCCACTTGAGAACAATACCATCGCTGCTGCTTCATTAGCTAGTTTCTTCCTCAAACGTCGTGATTCAGTTGCATTGGCTATTTATGATGATAAGTTATCTTACTTACAACCGGATACTGGAGATAAACAATATTTCAAGATTCTAAGTAGTCTTGCAGGGGTTGCACCAAAGGGTAACATGCCTTTGCAGGCGGTCACAAATTCAATCGCTCCACGTTTCAGTCGTGGCTCTCCAGTTTTCATTCTCTCTAGTTGTGAGGGAGATGGCACTGTACCTCATGCTCTGCGTGATTTGGTAGGTCGAAGCCACGAAGTGGTCATTCTTTCACCATCCAGTGTGGATTTCGAGCGCTTAGTCAGTCGGATTCCAAGGATGAGTTATGAAGTTCTAAAGATTGAGAGGCAAAATCGGATGACCTCGTTGGCTGGCTTTGGTGCAACGGTTATCGATTGGATGCCAGATATGGAATTATCACAGGCTTTACTACAAGCCAGAGGATTCTGAGGGGGTGAATGATATGGCAGATGAGGTCACAAGGCAAGTGGAAGGAGTTAGAACTCTCCACCTACGAAACCTGCGTAAGACTTGGCAAATACTTGCATTGCAGGTGATTGCAACCGTAGCCCTTGTTTGGATGTATCTTGAGGTTATTGACACCTATATCATCGGCCACCTTGACCATACTTTGGTGCTCAACCAACTCGATTTGTACATCAAGTCTGGAACCAAAGATAACTATGAAATTCCATTAGCCGATTGGATGACTGGACTTGGTTCAGATGGAATGTCGAGAGTTTACATGCCCATTGCATTGGGATTGATTCTTGGAGGAGGAATGGCCTTCCTCTCATTCCAACCACCTCAAAGACAGCAGAGAATAAAATTCTGGGTGATAGTAGCCTTGATTGCTCTCTTAGTTGGCCGTTTGCTAGCCTCTTGGCTATTCGGCATGTTGTTTAGTTGGGAATGGAGAGTGCCTACTCAATCTGAGTTTAATTTCCTGATTTGGCCAATTTCAATGCTAGCAACTATCTTGGTACTTGGATTCTATTTGCTTCCTGTCATCATGGGATGTAAGGGAATTTGGGGATTATCTCGTAGGGGTGTAGCATGGGCAATGGGATTCACCTTGTTTTTCTTGGCAATCCATGCAATTTTGACATTCCCACTGATTTACAACGTGTTAGGAAGTGCGGGCGCTTACATCCCACGCTTCGATGCTCAAGTTGGTGAGCCCACAATTTGGGGAATGATTACACCAGAACAAGGGAGTTTAATCTTAATCGCAATTTTAATGCTCGTCTTCCAAGAGAGTGCCTTTGGAGTAATCGGCTACATGGAGTATGCATTCCGCTTGCCTGAATCCTGTAAGAAGGACCCAGAATATGTGACTCAAATGGATAACCTCCTCAACCACCACCTTTACCACACAGTTTTCTTCTTAGGAATAACCGGCCTATCTACTATGGTTGCCCTTGGATTCCACACTATCTTGCTTGACCAAGTTGCAAATTTAACGGGTAGTCAATGGGCGATGCAGGTGTCAGAATCGATTGAATTGAAGTTGACATATGGGTTGGTAATTTCTGCTTTACTATTCCTTAGTGTATTGGCTGCATTACGCTATGTTATCCCATGGCAACGCTTGTCTGGACTTGTAGAACACTTGACCAGTCGTCAAAAAGTTTAGGCGTGTTTTTGTATAAACCTACCAAGCCCTTCTGCTAGGATTAACACAACTAAGGGTAGAACACAAATGCTCAATATCCATGTTAATGAGTCCGGCCACTGGTTTTGTTGGAATAACCAACGGCTCAACATTATTGCTGAGGCTATTATGAACAGCATTCCAAACCGTTCTTTCCACATCGGAAAGGCCTTTGCTTCTTTATTCAAGCAAACACCTCAGAGTTCAAGGTCCGCCAAATCGCTCTCCAAGTCAGAAAGCATGTCTTCATCGACAAGTGGATTTACGGTTGGCTCGTTAGCCATTTCACCACGATGTTTCCATTGTGCATCAAGACGCGCTAATTCCTGTTCAATCCAGGCTCTTTGATCTGCTTCTCCAGTGCTTTCAATAATTTCACTCGCCTCTACCATGGCCTTTGGAACTAATTCAGTTTCAGTTTCTGGATTATCTTCTGGAGGTGGTAAATCGGTCCATAATTCTTCCACCTCTTCATTTTCTGAAACTGGTTGATGCTGGCTTTCACTGATAATATCAGTGCTTTCAAGGGGTTGAGTCAATTCGATAATCGCATCTTCTGCAACCTCAACATGTGGCGCCTCCCCTCCAGCTTCCCAAGGTAGCATACCACTTCTTTGGAAATCCCATAGTGGTCCATTTGGATCTTCACCGGTCAATCCGGTTGCTTCGATTTGAGAGACTAATTCTTCAAGAACTTGGGTTGTAGTCTCCAATCTAACTGCAGCCCCAGCATCTCTCTGATCTGCCTCAAGGTAAATTTCATCAAGAGCCATTTGAATTAGGCGCCGAGCCTTTCTAGCGATGAGAGGTAGTGATTCTGGGCGATTGCAACTTAACAGGAGGCTTTCTACCTCTTCGATTGGTGCTCCAAGGCCTTGTAACTGGTCGAGAACTTGGCGTAGGCGGCGCAGCATAGTGATTGATTGCTCATAGTCTTCGAGCATTCGCTCAAGGTCAAGGACAACGTGCTGTACGGTTTCAGCCAATCTGTTTTCCAACCTCTGCTTGACCGACCAATTTGTCAATCCCCTGACTGTGCCAGCGGTATGCGGAGATTGACGTTCGAGAATATCCATCACTTCATTCGACAAGAGGTAGCGAGGTGTACGAGAGACCTCTTCAACGGTGAATTGAATCAATTGTAGGCCGCGCTCTACGGCTCTATCGAGTAGAGTTACGCTATATCCCATAGTACGTGCATGTTCGAGTCTTTCCAAAACTGGACCCAAGGCTTCGATTCCGGATTCATCTCCCATCAAGGCCCTTGCCAGAGGTTCTTCAGATAGACGGGCTCGAATCTTTTCTGCTTCGGCGATATCTGCTAATGCGTCTTCATGGGCTCCTGATAATTCTCTTGCACGCTTGATGAGATGAGCTAATTCACCTTCTTTTTCGCCCCGGTTTGCTGCCAAATCACCCAGTTCACGAAGTAGGCTTTGGCGCTCACCCATCAAATCGCGTAATTCTACTTGAAGGTGGTTAGATTTCGCTCCAACTTCATCTCTTTCGCTCAGAGTCTCCTTCAACATTTTACGGACTTCATGAGTTTCTGATTCAACAGTGGATAATTCTTCACGGGCGCGGCTAAGCCTCCGTTCAATTTCGTCAGTATCTGTGGCTGAAACTCGGTGGCGGTCTGAAAGTGCTGAAACTTGATCGGCCAGCATTCTACTTCGTCTTTCGTCATTCTCGATATCATCCCGTAAGCGGGTTAATTTCTCTGAATTTGCTTCGACTTCAGCAGACAAGTGGGCTTCTTTGGTGCTTAGTTCGGCCACATCATTGCGCAATTGTGAACGGCTACCAGAATCGCCAAGCGCTAATGCCAATTCAGATGCCCTTTGTTCCAATTGGTGTTCCAATGCCGCAACTCTCTTTGACAAACGTGAAGCGCGGTCTGAAACTTCCTCTGAGTTTTCATCTGCACTTCGCTTGGCTGCTGCTGATTCATCTAATGAAATATTGAGCCCTTCTATTCTCTCATGTAGTTCATCACAACGGTCATTGGCAAGTCTCAATTCATCTCGAAGCCATTCCGCTGATTGTACTGACTCTTCCAATTTTTCTTTCAAGCGAGCAGTTTGGATTCGTTTCTCATCGAGTTCAGTTTCTAACTTGGCTGCCCGTTCTCCTTGGTGTCTTGATACGGGTAATAGAACAGCCGTTTCACTTTCAACTGGTTTTAGACTAGCCTCACCTGCTGCTTTATGTTCGATTAATTTGAATCCAACACGGCTTATGTCCAATGATTCCAAACCAGCCTCAAAGCCCCACATCCTAGCCATTCTTTCCCTCAGAGTTTGTTGCCGGCTGTCGCTTCTTGTTCGGCAAGTGGCAAGGGCAGAGATGAAGCCATTGAGACTGAAGTCGCTCAGGCCACCTGCAATTGCTCCGGCAATCTCACTACGTTCGATTCTGCGTAGGGTGGCGTCAAACCCAGGAGTAGTTGCAGCAAAAACTGCCGCTTGTAAATCATCACTTCTACTCCGAATGGTGACTGGCATTCCTTGTCTAATAATAACCTCATGTTTTTCACCAGGCCCTTCAATCAGCAGATATCCATCCACTTTTTCCTCAAGACCAGTTCTCAACATAGTAATCATTGAATCAACACCAGATTTTCCGGCTCGCATCAAGAATCCCTCGGGAAGAATCTCTGGAGCGATCATCGGTTCAGGTGCTAAGTCAACCATTGCTGCTGCATTGGCGATGAGGTGTTGATGGTCTGCATTTGGAGTAGTCCAAAGACCGAGGGTTGCAGAACCAGCATTGGCCAATAATAAGACTCCACTATCAAGCCATAATACTAGCCTGTCAAATCCCTTTAGGGATAATGAATCTTGCATGGAAGATATTCCCGAAAGGCCCTCGGTTGATTTGATTGCCATTTGTTCGGCTTCTGCAGGTAATTCACCAGCATCTGCGATAATAACTCCATCCTCAAATGCAAAGGCACCAATTACTTCGGGCCTGAGCGCTAACTCTTGAACTATCATCGAAAGGTCTCTTGAACTGAGGTCTACACATTCTCTACCGGTTATTCCGAAGGCAGCAAGATCTCGTCGGTCAACAATCGCCTGAGGAATTCTCTTCACCACCGCCGCGAATTGTTCTCTCGTCCATTCTAATGCTGCAGACCTCAAGCGGCGGTCATGGGCTATTCTACGAAGCAAAGAGGCCGCTGCTGAACCGACAACAACTTCATCCTTATTTTCTGAAGAACAAAGCCATCCAACAACCTTTGAACCACTAATCAGTTGATGCCCGATGGCCTTCTTGGACCTTGCTGCTGACCAAGTTACTACTCCATATTCGAATGGCATATCAGCCATGTCGAGGGCAGCCTCGAAATCCCCTTTCGGGCTTTTTCCACTTGGTAATTCAAACATTAATTCACCTCAAATCAATTCTTTCATTGTAGGACGGCTACGCCCAACTTCATGTCGTAGCCTGCCCAGTGCACTTTCTCTATTGCAGACGATAACTAAGGATGCACCAGCTGCCATGCTTGCGATACCAACTCTTCCATCAGAGCCAGTAGCCCAGACTTGATCGATTGAACCAATTCCAGCATCCTTGCTCAATTCATTGGCTTGTCTTAGAGCCAAAGGAATTTCAGAGGAGAAAACGTTCTCATCTTGGTCTTCAACTAGACTTGCCCGCATTCGCCCATGTTCATCCACAACCGACGCTCCCCGGACCCCGGGAATTCGATTCAATGAGGCCAATAACCGTCGTAGCATGTGCACCCTTGAAGGGGGACAGGTTGCAATCGGCTTCTTGAGGTTGTTGTTGTCCTAGTCCTGTAAGGACTATTTGCAGACCATTCTCAACTTTCCAACTGAGGTATTGATTAAATCCAACTTTGAATACAATTAGAGAGTAAGAAATAGTGCTTTATTGGATAGTTCAATTAGGCCAAACCAACGACCATTAATTATTTTGATTTAATCAATTGAAATTTTAATAATCCCTATTAGCATTTTTAATAGTAAAATAGACTGATAACCTCTCCGCCATCCTCAAGGCTAAGTGGCGCTTGAGCAGACCATGTCCGCTCCACTTCAGGTTCCATCCTGCAGCAGGTGCGAACGTCCTTCGGTCTTACATCAGAGGTATTCAGGGCGTTCATTTTGTAATACACACCTTATCGATAGTGTTCACAAGAGATTCGCCAAAGAATTGCGTCGTCAATTGGATTTACCAAAAAGTGGTAAGACCACCACAATTCTGGTTGCAATCAGTGGCGGAAAAGACTCAGCAATTCTGCTAGATAGATTGGTAAAGATTCTTGGTCAACGTCGAGATGTTGTTCTCATCGCCGGCTGTGTCGATGAAGGAATAGATGGCTATCGCTCACCCTCGATGGAATGTGCTATCGAACTAGCAGAAAAGAATAATGTGGAGTTTGTTTCAATTTCTTATCCAGAATTAGGATTTGAAAGGATGGACGAAGTGGTGCAAAAGATGCCATTAATTGGAAAGAAGCATTCTCATGTCAAAGGTATGGCGCCCTGTTCATTTTGTGGAGTTTTCCGCCGTCAAGGATTGAACTATTTGGCTGAGAAAATTGGTGCAGATGTGATGGCCTTAGGTCATAACCTCGATGATATGGCCCAAACTGTGCTAATGAATATGCAAAAAGGCGACTTGGAAAGAACCCTCCGCCTTGCTCCACATACTTCCAATCCCATTGATGGCTTGCCACCTAGAATCGTACCAATGCGCTGGATTCCCGAACAGGAAATTCACGCCGCTGCGATGGCTCTTGACTTACCCTTTTTCCATGATGAATGCCCATATTCCCCAGGTGCATTGAGACAGAGGAATCGAGACATGGTTGCGAGGTTGGAAGAAGATGTTCCAGGTTCACGCCACGGATTGGTCCATATGGTCGACGCTATCAAAGAATTGGAAAGTAAAACCTCAGAGAATGTTCGACCAGCAACCCCCACGCCTTGCCCGCTTTGCAGTGCTCCAACGAGTGGAGATATTTGCAAAGGCTGTGAGTTTATTCAAATGTTAAAAGAAGTATCAGAGTAAATTATCTACTAAGGCTTCCATATCTTGAGTTCGTCCACAATAATGACATCGAAGACTTAGCGGTTCATGAGTTGCAACTTTCAAACGGTGATCAAGAGGTTCACGGGCTCCTAGGGAGGCGCAATTATTGAAGCAACAACTGATGACATTCACTACTTCTTCGCCAAGATTTACGACCCGCTTTTCTGCCACATTGTAAGCACGAATGATGGCAACACTGGCATGTGGAGCAATCAAAGCCAATCTGTCAAGTTCTGATTGAGTCAATTCTCTATCTTCAACTTTGACAATATCTTTACCACCCATTTTTCCAGATGGGACATTCATCACCAGTGAGACGGGGGTCGCCATCTCACCGTCTAATCCCAGCATTTTCAGTACTAAAAGGGCTTTTCCAGCGGGAATATGGTCAAGAACAGTACCATTATTGATGGCAGTAACTCTTCTCATTGCAGTTTCTGGAGCGGACATTACAATTCACCTTCTGGGATTTCAACATCAAGCAATTTACACAGTAATGCCATTCTGGTAACAACACCATTGAATGCTTGCTCGAAGTATCTAGCGTGGCGGGTCTTGTCAACATCGGGAGTGATTTCATCCACCCTTGGCAGTGGGTGCATAACAATCATATTCTCCTTGGCTTCATTAAGATCTGATGCTTGCAATTTGAACGAGCCGCTGACCTTTCGATATTCTTCTTCATCAGGAAACCTTTCTTTCTGAATCCTTGTCATGTACAGGACGTCGGCATTGTTGATACTCCCAAATAGATCATCAGTTTCAGTTATCTTTGCACCTAGAGCCTCAAGGTCTGAAACGATATCAGCAGGCATTCTTAGGCCCTCTGGGCTAACGAATACAAGGTCGCAATTGAAGCGATGTAATGCATGAGCAAGACTGTGAACCGTTCTTCCATAGCGTAAATCTCCAGCAAGTACAATATTCAATCGTTCAAGTCCTCCATGAGCTTGTTTGATAGTAAATAGGTCCAACATAGTTTGTGTTGGGTGGTGACCAGCGCCGTCGCCACCGTTGGCGATTGGAACTTCTGCAGAATCTGCTGCATATTGTGCTGCTCCTTGGCGTGGATGGCGTAGAGCGATAATGTCGGTATAACCATCGACCATTCTGATTGTATCATACAAGGTTTCTCCTTTGATTACGGATGAAGATGCGACCGCGCCCAAATTCACAACATCGCCGCCCAGTCGTTTCATTGCGGTCTCAAATGACATCCTTGTTCGGGTGCTAGGTTCAAAGAAAAGATTCCCCAAAATCTTGCCTTGTAGGAGTGGTAGATATTTCTCTCCACGGGCTACAGGAAGTAACTTTTCAGCAGCTTCCAAAACCTCGTTAATCTCGTCATTGCTTAGGTCGTCCATGGTGATTAGACTCGTCAACTCAACCCCTCTTCGACATTGTTCAGCGAAGCACTTCCTTGAACATTACTGATGCGATGCTTCGCATGCTTTGATGAATATGAGCCATCTCGGCGTCCTTGATGATGATCTCCCGAACCCCTTTGCGGGTCTCATTTTGTGGCGGAGGCAGCGATTTACCCGCTTTTTACCGCCAATCGGCAGAGGGTGGTTGTGTAACTTCGCTTTCTCTAGCTGCACATATCCATGTTACTGTCAATAAGAGGTTCGGGGATGACATTCGTCTTTCATATTCTAAGACCGAAATAGTAGATGATTTCGAAGATTTGCAGCATGAATTAGTGAGGGAAGCAATGCGTATTACTGGAGTCACATCAGGGGTTGAGATAACAACCATTGCCGATATCCCTTCACGCGGAACCGGATTAGGCTCTTCGAGTGCAGTTACCGTTGGATTACTCAATGCTCTACATTCATTTGCTGGCAATCAAGTTTCACCAGAGGAGTTGGCCGAACAAGCCTGCAAAATAGAAATCGATGTATTGGGTCAGCCAATAGGCCGTCAAGATCAGTATGGTTGTGCGATGGGCGGAATTAACCATATCAAATTCTTGCCTGATGATTCGGTTGAAGTTGAAGCCTTGGAAATAAGCAAAGACACGATTAGTAAAATGGAAGATGAATTCACCTTACTTTACACTGGATTAACGCGTTCAGCGGATTCAGTATTGAAAGAACAGAGTGAGAATACTTCAGAAAAGATATCTCAACTTCAATTAATGTGCGCCCAAGCAAAGACTGCAAAGACATTATTACAAAATGGAGATTTAGAAGGATTAGGAAAATTACTCCACGAGGGTTGGATGTTGAAAAAGCAGTTATCGAGTTCTGTTAGTATTCCAGAAATTGATTCTTTGTATCAAACAATCCGCGATTGTGGGGCCACTGGAGGGAAATTACTCGGAGCAGGAGGTGGAGGATTCATTCTATTCCATGGCTCATTGGACGTTAGGCAAAGAATTGCCCAAGCATTACCGGATAATCAGATGCTTCCACTAAAGGTAGAAAGAAATTCAACAAGGATCATTTTCGATTCAAGCAACTTGGAGTGATTTGATGCGCAATGCCATCATAATTATACTCACTTTGTTGTTTTCAACAAGTATCGTCCCACAGGTAGTTCTCCAGCCAAGTAGGACAATTGCGGATTCTGAATCTTCAATTGGAACATGGGGAGTATCAATCAACCCAACACAGGGCCAATGTATGGCAAAAATATCATCGGCGTGGAGCCCCACATCAAACTGGATTTTCGCAGAAGAAAATCAATTCACAGACATTGACGCTGGAACAGTTCGACTGGAAGTAGATTGTGAGGATGGCAGTTTCAACCACACTTCAGCAATTCAGCCAGATATCGGCAATTCTACCGAGGTTCTTTTGGAACATTCATGGAATGGAACATTAGTCAATATTAGTGGTGCTAATTCTCTGTCTTGGTGGAATCAAAATGGTTCTATCGATTCAGATACTGATTCTGTAGAGACTCTACTCAATGAATCAGGCTGGCTTCTTATTTCCAATGATTATGGGCAACTCTTGACTTCAGAGATGAACTCATCAGTTGCTGATGTTGGCTTCAACAACATTTCATTCGAAACTTCGATAGCTGATTTAGTTCGGATCATCCACAAAAACAGCGGATATATCATCTATGCACAAGCAAATGACGGTTGGCTAAATTCTTCTATACCATTGCTTGATGCGGGAGAAGAATGGTCTGTAACCCTCAATAACCAACAAAGCATCATTACCGAAAGTCTTGGAAATTGGCTCAACAATACAACATCATCTGCAAATAAAGGCCAAGCAATATTGGAATTTATGGAAGCACCACTGCCAGGTTCTGATTTTGAAATAGATTGGAGCGCTCAACATTTGTTTGGTACAGGCATGGGTTCGACTTTGCTACCAAGTTGGGGATTGCCACTTGAAACACAAATCGACCTTTATTTGCAAGGTGACGAATCGGCATTCACCGATTTGCTCAACAGCAGTTCTTGGTTCGAAAGCCTCGACGGCCTTTGCTGTTCACTGGATGGAGTTGACCTTAACTCCCCTCAAGGGATTAGTGTCGAGGGATTTATCGAAAATGACGGTAGTTGGGGTTGGTATGAGAATGGAAGCCTTGCAGCCCAAAGAAATTACGTTCCACATGCCTTGTTGACTTTGATACTCAATGACGATGCACGACAATCCACGCCAATCCAAGTTCGCCTGCCTTCCACTTGGGAGTATCGCTCATCTTCAGATGAATCATGGGTTTCTGGAAGCCCGAATAATTTTACTATTAGCAGAGATTTGAGTGGACTATCAGGAGGATTCATCATTAGCATTGGTGAGAACACAGCCCCACAAGTCAGTACTCAATTGGCTGGATATCAAGCATGGGACCTACCAATCAATGTCACTTCAAGTTCAAGCGATCATGGTTTAGGTAGTCTTGATTGCATTTGGGAATTTATTGCAGAAGACAATATTTCTCATCAATTCAGTCAGTCTAATTTCATTCTAAATGCTTCTGAAATTAGCGGTTGGCAATCTGGGCAACAAGTGAATTTCATCCATACTTGTAGTGATTATTACGAAATTGAAGCAAGTGAAGAAGGAAATATTGTCCTTGACGGAGACCTACCGTGGGTTCAGAATTCAACATCTAATGTCAGTTGCGATGGGGCTAATATTGCAGTTGTTGATATCATGCAGTGTGATGAAATCGCAGTTGTTGCAGGAGAACGAATCTACCTTCAAACTGCAGCAATTGACAACACCAGTTCCACTTCTGTGCATTGGTTCAGCAACAAGAGTAAAGGTTGGAATGAAGCAGGTGCTTTGGCCAGCATAGTATTTCATCAAGGTACTGAAGTTAACCAAGTGGGAATGTCGGTTGAAGAAAGGCAAGGTCAAAGGAATACTTCTCATCATTCACTAACTATTGAAGTCAAGGATGGGGTTGGGCACCTTGTCAAAAAAACATGGAATGTAGAGGTCCTCGATGGTACAGGACCCATCATTAAACCTAGATTATGGATAGAAGATGTTGGCTTGGTGACACCATCAAATCAACCTAGGACAGGGGAGAATCTTTGGCTGAACATTTCAGAATCTTTTGATGATATCTCGGCTGCTGCAAATGTGATTTACACTATTTCATTGGATGATGAAATTATATCAGAAAGGGCTGGAGTCAGTTTTGCTAGCGCCATAAACACCAGTTTACCCGAAATGCCCGTTGGCAATCACCGAATTCTCATCGAGGCAACAGATGAAGCAGGAAATGTTGGAAAATACAACTTGGATATCCAGATACACCCCCTTGATATCGTCGCCCTGAAAGTATTGGATGTTCAACACCCAGATGATGGAGTCCGTCCAGGTGCTTATGAAATAGTCATCAAAGTAGTCAACGAAGGCTCAAGAGGAGGTTGGATGAGAGTGTGTATTGGCTCGGATTGTGTAGAGAGGATGATGCCAACTGCTACACCATATGGCCCAGGAGAGGATGAGATAATTCTGATCTGGAATGCTGATGACGATGAGGTTTTGGAATTAACAGTGGAGTGGGAAAATACCGCTGGGGAATGGGAATCATACGCCATAATAACTGGAGTCACTGCAGATGAGCCGTGGACTACTATCGAGACATTTGCTTTCTGGATATTTGCAATTGTTTTGGGTGGAATAGTCATAATCATGATGCGTAAGGCAAATCCCTGATTTTAGACGCGCCTTCGCAAGCGCTCCATCAGGTCATCAGCCTTACCTAATGCTTCCAAACACCCTTGCCAATCACTCAAGCCATGCGCAGATTCAGCATCTCCAACACTGGCCTCACAGTCTCGACGTTGTTCATCACCGACCTTGATTCCTGATGCTTCCAACTGATTGCGTAGGATTCGCCATTCATCCTTTACGAATTGAAGCAATTCCTCAGCCTCTTCATCCGATTCAGTTTCACTGTCGAGGTCATCAACCAATCTCTTCAACAATGTTGCAGCATGGCTCCATTGTTTTTCATCGGCTGCCGAACTCAGTTCATCCCAACGTGCTTTCCATTCTTCAGCATCAGGACGGTTTGCCCATTTTGCGCTCAACTTTTTCTTTTGGCGACGAGCCCTTCGAACATCTTCCATGGCTTCTCTCTCGCTGCTAATGTCTCTAACAACGCTATCTGATAAGCCCCGCGCAAGGGCGTGACTACCCTTTGACAAGGCTGTGGTTGCTGCACTCATTCGCTCATTCCATAGACTGGTATCGAGTCCATCAACCCCCTCCAAGATTCGCTCTGCTTCTTTGACTGCTTCCTCTGCATTTTCCACTGCTTCTCCAATGGCCTCTACTTGTTCAGGGATTGTTATTGCAAATTCGTAGGCTAATTTTGGCTTCTCGGCATCCAATTTCTCTTGTGACTCCTTGAGAATCTCCTTGAGATGGAGTGACTGTTCTCCATCCAGTCCTGAAATCAGGTTTTTTGCCTTGATTATTGCCTTGTCGGCTTTTGCCCACCATTCGATAACTTCTCCTGCTCTAATCTTGGCTTGACGATAGAGCATCTCACCTTCTCGTAGGCTGCCAAGTTCTACTTCGCGGTCGCCTTGTACTAAAGCTGAGCGTGGCCTTGCGGCAGTAGGTGCGATATTTTCTGCTTCCTCAACCGCTGCATAGGCATCATCCTTGATGGCTTCAACATCTTCTGACATTGCTAAGGTACGTTCGATATCATCCAATGCTTCGTGGATTAGTTTCAAGCCAAGGTCGGGGTCGATATGGCCTTCTTCTCCAGCGGTTGTGATTAGAGATGATGCCTGATCTACTACGACACCCTCCGATTTTAATTGTAATAAGCGAGTTTGGGCGTGGTCTAAACTTTTCTTGAATTCTTTGCGCAGTTCACGTTTATCATCACCACCAACGCTGTCTGATATTACCAAATAGAGCCCGAGGCCGACTAAGCCGAGGTCAATCCAGAGGATGGAGCCTACAGGTGGCTCAACAACGAATAATGATAGAGACATTACTAAGCCAAGCCCACCCATTACGGCTCGATAGCGAATAATCTCCCAACCTGCTTTCAGGCGTTGACGAGATTCTCGATACAGTAAGTAGGCAATGCCCATACAGCCAATCCCTCCAATCATGGGGCCGAGTGAATCATTGATGGTCCATGTCCCGATAACCATCAACGGCAGCCAGAGGACTGCAGTCGCACCTCCAACCCTTGAGTTTGTTAAGGCTCCATCATCCATTAAGTCCTGAATGAAAAAGGCCCAAGTTAACATCAAGAGGGCAGGGCCAAGTTCTGGCAAGAGGGCGCTTGTCCCTGCCACCGAGGCCATTAATTTTGGAATCATCATCCACAAAGTCGCAAGAAGAATCATCATGACGCCAATATTGTTGAGTTTATCCAAGCGAGCAAATTGCTCGGCTTTACGAGCCTCCATTCGCTCCTCAAATGAGATATCTGAGGCCATCATGTCGACTGCCATCCTCTTGATAGGGATGATGCTTACTATGGCTTGAGTTTGAAATCAATCTAATTCTAAGACCAATTTTACCCGCGGGTCTTCGAGGTTTATCGATGCAGGTAAGCCCATGTCAATCGCTACCCCATCGACATTTGCAATGAGTCCCGATGATATCAAGAAATTTCCAACCGGTTGTTCGTGTGCTCTTGGCCAACCTGCAGCCTTGCCCCATACCTTGGCCTTCACAGCACTAGGGTGAATCCCTACTTTCTTAGCAGCATTATACATCAACCAGCAATTCCCATCCATCATATGTTTGCCTGATATAGCGTCATATTCACCTTCAAATGGAATGACGTTGTAAAATGATAACCACTCTTTTCGCCTCTCTTCAGGATTGGAGGTGCCATTATCTACTAACCAATCAAACTTTGAGCTATCTGCTGCATCCATCGGTTGGCTTTCTAACCCCAACCGCAACATCAAACTTTGAAGAGCCCTTACTGCAGGATGCCTTGGATTCTTTTCTGCTAAACTACGGCGAATTTGTCGGGCACTCAAAGCCATTCCATTATCGATCATCAATAACGCTCTTGCTATATCTCCCATCAACCATTTCTCCACATTATTTCTATGAATCCAATATTCAAGTCTATCAAGGGCCTCTATTGATTGACCGCAAATCCGCATTCTGGCTATATCTCCGAGCAGGAATTTTCGCCCAATGGCATCATTACGGTGTTTGATATTTGACCAAGGTATCCATTTTAACCAGCGTTGCAGTAAATCTTTATTTAACTTAGCAAGTGGGTCAACAGAGCACATTGGAATCATTGATTCCGGGAATTCGATAAGTTCAGGGTCCATAATTTCGCCAATCCATTCTAGATGCATTGCTTGTTGCGACTCCCCCCGCATTCTTGCTAGTCGAGGGTTTGCTTCATGGAAGTCTCTCTGAATGATAGATGCAGCGGCAAGAATCAACCTTGCTTCCTTCGACTCACCACCCTTCAGTGCCAGCACTGAAAGGGCCAACTGTTCAGCCCTATCCCAATTGCCAATTGTTGCCATAAGTAACATCTCATCTTTTGCTCTGCGCACCGAAGTTAAGCCACTCGGGCCTTGGGCTTGATGTTCCCATCGATTGATTATCATTTGCCAATCGCCTTTAGCAATCAATTTGTTCAACGGTGTCTGCTGCAGGAAAATGACATCTTCCCAAGCGGCCATTTCCTTTCTTTCACTACCGACTGAGGCATCGAAATGGGTTTTGTCGAGGACACCTTTCATTTCTCTACTCATCAACCAAACAGTCAAGAAAGCCAGTTGCCCACCTGCTGCCATCATCCAGGTTAATTGTTCCATGGCGTCTTTTTCAAAGATTAGACAAACGGAATTTTCCCAAGGTCCGCAGGCCGCACCTTGTGGTAAAAAGATAGAATCCCAGAAGGTGATTAGAGCGAGGAATAACAGGAAGATAGATTGGCCGGCAAAGGCAGAGAAACAGAAATTCAGAACCTTGGCCTGCTGCCGCTTTTCAGCACGCAGCATACGACTCTCTGCTACCTTAATTCCGCCCTTTCCACAGATGTCAGAAATACCCAAGAACAAAATCTTTGCAACATCGAAAACAAAGGCGATTCCAATGATTGCTACATTTAGCAATAAGAACAGAAGTACAGCAGTCACCATTGGTATCCTGATTTCATCCACTGGAATGTAAGAAAACAACTCGATAGCGATGAAACCTATTATTCCACCTTCCTCCATAACAATAGCTTGTTCGGTATATTCAGGAAGTCCAAGTACTTGTTGAGAATGGGTTAAGAATCCAGGGCGGAAAGTAATGATGGCTAAGGTAATTAATGTGTTAATCGCAGTTATTGGCATTGAAAATGCAGCAATCGCCACCAAAAAAGCAACGGCTTGCTTACTTGGGGAAGGTGTTGAAGGGTGCAATTGACTTGGTTTACCTTGAGACATCAGCCAACTTGAACGCAACAAAGGTAACCAACTTGAGCCAAGTACTCGCCCATAAGCAATAATTGCTGGCAACATAGCAACAAATAGAATTGTTGAAGTCAAATTAGTATTAGACATTCCAACCATTTTGCTAAGTACCAAATGGAGGAGGGCAATCATTAGGACCCACAGAATTCCAATGATGACAATCATACCTTTTCGTATGACGCCCTCTTCTTGCATGGTTGCCCTTTGAGAAGACTTTGAGGGTGAAATTTGAGCGAATAATGCAAAGGCAGTAGATGCTAATGCAGGTACCAAAATTAACAACAATGCAAGACCGAGATTATAGGAGTAATAGCCATCATACAAGCCGAACCAAGCGAGTAATAACTCTAGAATAATGATACAAACGCCGACTAGAGATAGAATGTACATTCTAACTCCGATGCGGGAACGTGGGTGTGATAATAGTTCAGCAGCATCTTTTCGAGTACGAGTTACAGTATGAACCTCGTATTCAAAATCATCCACCTTAAACGCTACTTGTAAGTCAACAAGTGATTTTGTAACCCAAAATCTCATCAATAACCATGAAATAACCGAAGCCAAAATCGGTGACAATAATGCAACAGCCGGGTAGTCCCCGATGATGCTCATTGCCACCATGAAGGGGCGTAGCCCCTTTGGGGTTCATCTCCTTTTCGTGAAGAACAACTTTTGAACTTCATGTTATTCCCTTGAGTTTATTCACCATTAACGATGAACGGAGTTGCTGCTTTAGATGTAATTTCTTCACAGATGTCAGCGATGAATTGACTTAATGGTACATTATTGACTTGTGCACCATCACGCGCTCTTATCGAAACACAATCAGACGCAGCCTCTTCTTCACCAAGAATCAGCATGTAGGCAGGCTGCATTTTACGGTGGGTGCGAATTTTCTTTCCAATGGTATTGTCAGAGGTATCACTCTCAACACGAATACCTGCATCTTTCAAAGCAGCATGAACTTTAGCGGCATATTCTTTTTGCCGCTCTGAAATAGTAATGATGTGCACCTGAGTTGGCGATAACCAAGTTGGGAACTTTCCAGCAAAGTGTTCAATCAAAACTCCAACGAAACGCTCCATCGAGCCAAACGGAGCCCGATGAATCATCACCGGACGGTGACTTTCCCCATCAGCACCTTGGTATGTCAGGTCAAAACGCTCTGGTAAATTATAGTCAACCTGCACGGTTCCCAACTGCCATTCACGACCGATGACATCCTTCACAACGAAGTCAACCTTTGGACCATAAAATGCGGCTTCTCCCTCTTCTTCAGTGAATGGAACTCCTAAAGATGATGCTGCGGCAATACAGGCTGCTTCTGCTTTATCCCAGCCTTCTGAGGTTCCAACGTACTTGTCAGAAGCAGGATCACGCAAACCTACGCGAACTCGATAATCGTCCATTCCAAGAACACCAAATATAATCTGAACCAATTCGATACAGCCTAATACTTCCTTGGCAATTTGCTCTTCAGTCACGAATAGGTGAGCATCATCTTGAGTAAAGCCGCGAACCCTTGTCATACCGGAAATCTCACCCGATTGCTCCCAGCGATATACGGTGCCAAACTCAGCCAAGCGTAGTGGCAAATCACGATAAGAGCGCAATTGTGAAGCATAAATCTGAGTATGATGTGGACAATTCATCGGCTTCAATAAATAACCATCAATATCACCGTCATTCATCATATTAGACAAATCAGAACATGAACAACCATCTTCAGAGAGTTTCTTCAATAAATCCCTTTCAATAACAGGAGGGTACTGTGATTCTTGATAATATGGAAAATGCCCTGATGTCCTATACAAGTCTAATTTACCGATATGTGGAGTGAATACCTGATGATATCCCTGTCTTTTGAGTTCCTTGGAGATGAAATCTTGTAACTCTTGACGTATGACAGCCCCACGAGGTGTCCACAGAATCAGTCCTTGACCTACCTTCTCTGAGATATGGAATAACTGTAAATCCTTACCCAATTTACGGTGGTCTCTCCTCTTTGCTTCTTCCAAATTCCGAAGGTGTTCCTTCAATTGATGCTTATCCGGGAACACTGTTCCATATATTCGAATCAAAGAAGCATTGTTTTGGTCACCACGCCAATATGCAGTGCTGATACTCAGTAATTTAACGTTCATCAACTTAGCAGTTGATGGAACGTGGGGACCAAGGCACAAATCATAGAAATCACCTTGGCGATAAATGGTAGAACCAGCGCCATCCTCGAGTTTATCATTGATAATTTCCAATTTGTATGGATTTGCTTGGAACAAAGTTTGCAACTCAGCACTCTCTTCTCTTTCGATTGTTAGATTTCCTCTAGCAAGTGATTGCATCTTCTTTTCAATGGCCTTCAAATCACTCTCATCAATTGCCTCCATGGCAAAATCATAGTAAAAGCCAGAGTCGATTGCAGGGCCGATAGTAGGTAAGGCCCCAGGGTATAGTTCAGTTACAGCCTGAGCCAGAAGGTGTGCTGCAGAATGCCTCAAAATATGCATGCCTGCATCAGAATCTGCAAGGATTCCCTCGACATTACAATCTTCATGTAATTCAGTAGAAAAGTCAGATTCAACATCGTTGATAGTAGCACCAACACAACCGTGTTTT